>JACNIZ010000147.1 GCA_014382805.1 Planctomycetota bacterium | reverse complement strand
AATCGTCGCTATTCCCACATGCTTATTCCAGGACTTTTTCCACGGGCTGTTAGGGATGATGGACGGTGCCAACCATCATACCGGAACGGGCTTGGCTCAGATTTCCTGACTTTCCATGGCCCGCGCCAGCCACAAGGTGTCGCATTCACCAGCTTGGAAGGCAGCGGACGCCAAAATGCGCTGGTGCAGCGGCAAAGTTGTCGGCACTCCACTGATTTGGGAATTTGCCAAGCAATTTTGCATGCGCTCGATGGCCTGTTCACGGTTTTCGCCGTGGGCAATCACTTTGGCAATCAGCGAATCGTAAAACGGTGGGATGCGCGATCCAGCAGCTAGATGGGTGTCGACGCGGATGCCTTCGCCGCCGACTTCAAAGGTCTCAATGGTGCCTGGCGACGGCCGGAAATCCTGGTCAGGGTCTTCGGCATTAATCCGCACCTCGATGGCGTGGCCGCTCCATTGAATATCTGCTTGTTTCATGGGCAGCGGCTGGCCGGCAGCAATCCGGAATTGCAGCTGAGCCAAATCGGTACCGGTGATCATTTCGGTGACCGGATGTTCGACCTGCAAACGAGTATTCATTTCCAGGAAATACAGGTCGCCGTTTTCGGCGCGTAAAAATTCCATGGTGCCAGCGCCGGCGTAGTTCCAGTGGGCGGCGGCTTGGGCTGAAATTTTCCCATAGTGGTCACGTTGTTCGGCAGTCAAGCAGGGTGCGCCAGCTTCTTCCAGCAACTTTTGGTGACGTCGTTGCACGGAACATTCGCGTTCGCCGAAGTGCACCGCGTTGCCATGACCGTCGCCGAAAATTTGGAATTCAATGTGGCGGCCGCCGTCCAAATACTTCTCCAAATAAATCGAAGAGTCGCCGAATGCAGCGGCGGCTTCGCGACTGGCGTCGACGAAGGCAATGCGCACTTCGGCTGCATTTTCACAGCGCCGAATTCCGCGACCGCCACCGCCGGCGTCGGCTTTGAGGGCAACTGGGTAGCCAATTTCTTCGGCCACTATTACTGCTTGCTCGGCGTCGGCGAGTAGACCTTGGCTGCCAGGAACTACTGGAAGGCCAGCTTCCACAGCAGCGCGGCGGGCGGAAACTTTACGTCCCATCAAATCCATGACGCCAGCTGAAGGGCCAATAAAGGTGACTCCAAATTGTTTGCATAAATCAGCAAAGCGGGCGTTTTCGGCCAAGAATCCCCAGCCCGGATGGAGTGCCGCGCAGCGTGATTGGCGTGCCGCTTGCACCACCCGATCCATGGCTAAATACGACTCAGCAGCAGGTCCACGGCCCAAACAAATGACTTCGGCAGCTTCTTCGAGATAGGGGAATCCAGCTTGCATGTCGGCAGTCGAGGCGCCGCATACTGCGTCCACCCCAAGATCTCGGCAGGCGCGGACCATGCGTGCAGCAACTTCTCCGCGATTAGCGATGAACACCCGATGAAACATGCTGCACAGTTTAGCTGCGAGGGGGGCGCGAGCGGTCGCCTATACCGCCAAACCCAAAACGGCAACACCGACGGTCACCAACGCCGCTCCCATCCAGCCACGCACTCCTGGTTTTTCTTCCAACATAAAGACCGCAAACGGAATCGAAATCAACGGCGCCGCACCTGCCAACGCCGACGCCACCCCTTGTTTAGCCCACTTAAAGCCACCGGCGAATAGAGCCATGCCCAACCAGGTGCCAAGTGCACTAGGCAGGAGCAAAGCGCGCCAGGAATGGGCGGAAACGGTGACACGCAGCGAGCGTTTTCCGTCGCCACGGAAAAAGGCGATCAGGAGCACGGTCAAGGCTCCGGCGGCCAATCGAATCGAGGCGCTGCTGATTACGCCCGAGCTGCGCACCCCTTCGGTCATGGTGACGTTACCTATAGTGAAAGTCACAACCGCCCCAAGAGCCGCCAGGATGCCAATGGTGTCGGCCCTCCCGCCGCGCGCCCGTCGGCTTTCCGCGACCCATCCTCCTAGGACGATGAAAACGGCACCAATCCATTGAGCCGGAGACAACTCTTCACCATGAGTGAACCAAGCCGTGATTGCCGTCGCGATGGGCAGGGTTTGGGTCAGGATAATGGTGCGGCCAACGCCGATGTGGGCCAAGGCTACGAAAAACAGCCAATCGCCTATGCCGAGGCCGATGAACCCCGAAAAAATCAGCCAGCTCAGGCTATTGCCGGTGGGAATTCCGCCTTCTCGTTCCGGGCCTAAAAACCAAGCCAGGATGCCCAACGCCAGCGCACCGCCTAAGTTTTTGATTAATACCGCGTCCTGGGCTTTGTGCTTGCGGAAGGCCAGGGTGAAATAAACCGTCGCGATGCCCCAGCAAATTGCGGCTGCTAAAGCGCAAAGCTCACCTGCGCCGGCAAACGGAGGTGAGATTGCGGCGGTTGATTGGGGGATGAGCACTTAGGCGAGGGTGCCTAGGCAAAGGCTAGGGCCGGAGCTACGGTCAGAGCTAAGGTCAGAGCTAAGGCTTGTAGGCGTAGCGCAAATGTAGCTCCGGGGTATCGCGTGGAATGTCTACTTTGTATTCCACGATTTTGCCTCCCGGGCGAAACAGCTGCAAAGTATAAGAACCCGGCGTCAGCGGTCCCATTCTTTGCTCTTGGCCGCTGAAGTAAGCCTGATTGACTGATTGCGATTCTTGCAGGCTGTAAAGCATCGAAACTCTTACTCCGCGGGAGTCGACCAAAGTGGCAAAAACTCCGGCCTTGGGGCGATCGGATTCGTCAGTGACTTGCACGTAGATCGTGGCTCCGCTTTGCAGAGTAATTTGCTGCTTGCTTAATTCACCGGCAGTCAGATTGACGTTGATTTCCGCTTGCCCAAACTCCGGATGGCGCACCAAAATAATTCCTGGGCCGGCTGGTAAGCCGGGAATTTCCATAACCCCTTTGGAATTCGACGGGGTCATGGACAGGCCTGAAAGCGCATTGCCATCGGGGCGTAAGTAATACATGCTGGCGCCAGCAATGAGCGCGTTATCTGGCCCGACTACACGGGCGCGGAAGGTTGCCCCTTCTTCAAGTCGCATTTCCACGCTAACCGATTGGTTGCTGACGGTGACGTCCGCCATTTTTGAACCGAGGGATGGGTCGCCGCCAAAGATGGGCATGGCTGAGGTGCCAGCACTCACTCGATATGTACCATCAACGATGTCAGAAAAAGTGGCCACACCGTTGGCGTCAGTCAGTACAGGTATCGCGCCGCCTCGGGTGTTGTTGGCAACCAAAATAACCGGAACCCCGCCGATGGGGGAGCCGTCAGAATCCTTCAGGACGGTTACGATGATTTCACCTTCGGGCAAGGCGATGTTCAAAGTATTGGAACCAGTTGTAATGCGAACTTCGCCAGCAAAAGCGGGTGCGGTGGCGTCGCCTGCAAAGAAAGAATAATCTCCAGCGCGCAAGCCTTCGAATCCAAATTCGCCGTTTTCATCGCTGCGAGTCGATTTAATCCCCGACGTACCAAGCAGCGTGACGGACTTCTTAGCCATCGCGGCACCAGCGCGGGTAATCACGCCCTTGAGCTTGCACTGCGCCAATCCTGGACCAAGTTCTACAATTTCTGTCGCGCCTTCGGCAAGTTCTACGAATACAAAATCTAGTTCTAAGTTGCCACCACTCACCGCAGCCGGGTCAGTGTCGCCAGGTAGGGTTGCGATTTGGAAATTGCCTGCCGGCAAGCCTTTGAAGTAAGCCATGCCATCTTGATCAGTGGCTTGGACTTGGCGGCTGCCCAATTCCAAATGTACCAAGATGATGGACCGATTGGGCTCTGAATTACCGTCCACGCCTACATAATGGGCGATTAAGGTCCCGCCAAGTTTCATCAAAATAGTGAGTTCCGGCTCGTTTCCTGGGGCGAGGGAAACTAATTCACTTCGGGTAGGACCGAAATCTTCGTGTTGGGCTTGAATGATGTATTCACCTGAGGGCAGGTTGTCTAATACAAATAAACCTGACTCGTCGCTAGTTGTGGTTGGGTAGGGGGTATTGCCAAGTTGAGGAAGCAAGATCGGGAGGCTGGATAGGTCCTCTTCGCTAAGAGCGGATACCGTTGCGTCGCTTACCGCCAGTCCAGTATCGGCTTCTAATACCTGGCCGTGCACGCGCAATCCAGGTTGCAAAGAAACTTCAATCGTAGGCGTAGTTCCGTCGCTATTCCAATTCTCGGCGGGCATTAAATATTCAGTTTCTTTAGGCGCAAAGCCTTCAGCCTCAATTTTGATGGACAGTTTTTCGAAGGGCAAGTTACGCAATAAGACTCGGCCTTCTACGTCATAATCATCCACGTCGTTGTATTCCTTAGTAGCCCCCGAGAAAATTCCCAGTTCACTGCCTACTTCACTCCAGCCAGCACGCGGCCGACTGATGACCTCGCCATTGCCAGCATTTAGGGCTCGAATTGCAACCTGGTGACCGGTTAGCAATTGAATGTCTGGGATCGATTGACTTTGGCCGCCATCTATCAGAACACCCTCGACTATGACCGGAAGCAATTCTTTAATGCCAGCAGCGACTATTCCGGTGCCGACGGGAATGGGCCCCATTTTGAAGTCACCATTTTCGTCGCAATGGGCCAAATCATTGCGTGCATCGCTGGAGTAAGACGCTTCCAAAATCTGACGTACACGGCGCTGCGAAAATACGTCGGCAAAATTGTTTTCGGGAACGCGGTATAACACCGTTGCGTTGGCCACTCCGTTGCCATTCGGACCGACTACACGACCCGTTAGTTGGCCGCCTGTTATTAAAATGATTTCAAGTTTGCGATGTTCGCCGGGAAGCAATTCCAGGGATTCCGTGGTGGGCACGCCCCACTGACTAAATACAGCTAATTGGAAGTGACCAGGAGGTAAATCGCTAAGTGAAAAATGCCCTTGCGCACCTTTGGTTTGCGGCAACTCAGGATCCCAAGTGCGAAAAGCGCGATGGAATAAATTAGATCTAGAGGTGCCAATTTTTTGGGGTTCCGGCGCGCCAGTGAAAACTTGGGCAATGGCTTCACCGAGGTCTTGCGGCCTGTCCTGGAACCTGTACAGGCAATGAAAATCCGCCTCCATCCCAGAGCCTTCCCGGCTGACTTCCAGCTCAATGGATCCGGCTGCCAGAGTTAGAACGAGGTCAATACTAGTAGCGCTATCGGCGCCGGCCACTTTGCGCGGTTCCGACCAATAACCACTAGCGAAGGCCGCTATATTTTTAATTTGGTGAAAATCCGGTAGGTTTAGCACGCCGCTATCACTTTCTATCCATTCCAAATCGGCTTGATGGTTCTCCACCAAAAATGTGGCTGGTTGGGCAGCGGAGCCATCTTGCCGTACCGCCCGAATTTGGTGACTCCCTCCCCTTGTCGCTGATGCGGCAACTGGGCCAGCTTGGGCTCCGATTTCAGCGCTGGCTTCACGGCCGGTCTGATTTACGGCTTGATTTGGATTTCCGCCGTTCAGGTCGGCTTGATCCAGTTTGGTGTTGTTTGAAGGCGCGCCATTTCCGCCGTCGCTTATGGGCAATACCTCCGATTTTGGATTCCAAAGGAAAATGGCAGCTGCCAAAGCAATGATGGCGAACAGCAGGGAGACAATTAGCTTGGAACGGTTCATGGGGAGCTGCGGAGACTTATGCTACGGGGTATGAACCCCTGGCGATGGCATCTTCCTTTACTGCTTTTCGTCCTTTTGCCTTTTGCGACCTCGCATTCTTTGACTATTTCAGGCGCTGGGCAGCCGCAATTGGATCCTGAGCCACTTTCCGACGTCTTATCCATGCACTGGGTGCCTATGCAAGGACGTCTTTATGTGCAGGCCGAAGGAGGTCAAAATTGGCACATTTTCGACCACATGCTGCGGCGCGTCGGCATCCAGCAGGAAGATCCAGATTTTTCGGATTTGGCGGTTCCTCTTGAATGCGCCGACTCCGGGAAAAACCTTACTTTGCAGGTGGTTGGGCCGGGCGGTCGCAACATTCGTTGGCAGGTGGATAGCGGCATGTTGTTGCGATGCGTTGCCTCGTGGGAGGACCAGGGCCGGCTGCAGTGGGGGCCGGGCTGGGCGACGCTTGAATTTCGTAGCGCCCACTGGCTTGGCCCATGGCTGCAATGGCGCGATGCCGATGGGGTGCAATATTTGAGCAAGGTCCTGGTGGATAGCTTCGACCCGCTGGTGCAACGCGTTTATCTACAAGGACTCTTTGCTGGTGCCAACATTTCGATACGCCATCGCCCAGTGGAGCTTAGCTACCCGCAGCAAAAATGGAGCGAATGGATCGACCTGCAGGTGCCGCAAGTCGATCCCTCCGGTGAGCGACCTACTTTAAGGTTGCATTCAACGATTTGTGGGCTCCGTCGCGTAGAACCACAACGCTGATTTCGGCTCCCTTTTTTAGACCGCCTAAAGCCCGGCGCAATGCCATGGTGTCGTTGATTTTACGGCCATTAATATTCAACAGGACGTCGCCAACGTGCATGCCAGCTTCCTCTGCTGCACCACCTTCAGTGACGTTGGCGATATTCATTCCACCCTCCATTTCTTCGCCCATGCGTACGCCGAAACGACCTCGTTCCGCATTGCGGGCCGAAATTCTTCGGTAGTGTTCGCCCATGCGTTGGCCAAAGTCAGCTGGCATGCCATTCGCCTCACGGCTGCTTTGCTTGACCCAAGTCATGTAGCCATCGAGGGAGTCCAACTGAGTCATGGATCTCACAGCCAAGTTCAAAATCCGTACCGCGCCTTCGTAGTTGATCAGCGGCGCGTCGTCGGTAGGCATGTGGTAATCCTCATGCACGTTGGTAAAGAAAAATAAGGCCGGCACGCCCGCTAGGTAAAAATTTGTGTTGTCACTCGGTGCCTTGCCGCCATCATGAAATTCGAATTTGAAACCTTTGGTGGCTTCAAAAATCGGATCCAGGTGGCCGTGCATTTCTTCGCTGGAACCCAAACCGCCGACGAAAAGATAGTCGTCCGTCATGCGGCCGATCATGTCCAAATTGAGCATGGCAACCATGTTTTCTGGGTTGATCACCTTGTCCTTGATGAACGCGGCGGAACCCAACAGGCCCGCTTCTTCAGCGCTGAATGTAATGAATAGAATGGGGTGGCGAAGTGGATGGGTTGCGAAGTATTCGGCCAGCTCCATGACACCACTAGCGCCTGATGCGTTGTCGTCGGCGCCGTTATGGACTTCACCCCAAGCGCCCATGCCTCCCGTTAGCCGCTCGCCGAGGCCAGCGTGGTCGTGGTGACCGCCGATCACTAGGTACTGATCCTTCAGGGACGGATCCGTGCCGGGGAGGATCGCGCAGGTGTTGCGCGCGTCAAGCATGGCGCCACCAGTATTGCGCACCTCAAAATGATGAAAATAGCTACCTTCGTTGGCGGGCAGCAAGCCCAGGCGGCGCCACTGGGCAGCAATATATTCCGATGCCATTTTGGCACCGCGCGAGCCAGTTCCGCGCCCTTCCAGCTCGTCGCTGGCCAGGAAATAGATATGGGCCTGTAGGTCTTGGATCCTAATTTCAGACTGCGGGACAGTCGGAACGTGGGCTGGAGTTTGGCCGAGGGCTAATCCAGCCTGCATCGGTAGCGCGAGTAGGAGGTGGCAAATCATGGTTCTAATGGGGGGCCTGAGCCTAATTATTGTCAGGGACGACGAGCTTTACGGTTTCTAGCCGCCCGAGTTTGAGATAAACCTCGGCAGAACTGCCGGGACTTGCCCCAGGGAACAAGAAAATAGTCGAATCGTCCTGTACCGCGCTGACCTCATAGAGGCCAGGCTGCAACCCCTCGTAGGAGAACCGGCCCTTGGCGTCGGCCAATGCCTTGCGGCTGAAAAAGCCGCCATTGGTATCCTTAAGGTTCAAAAACACCGTAGCGCCAGCTGCCGTAGAACCAGATTTGGTAGTCACGGTGCCATGGATAGAGGCGCCCATTTCCAGCCGAATTTCGCCTACTTGATTGGTGCGATCGGCCATCACCGAAATTCCGGCGTAGGTGGTCAAAAAGTTGGAATGACTGGCTTCCACCTGATGTTCACCTGGGTAGGCGTTGTCCATATGGAAATTGCCCTTCGAGTCCGTTTTGACTGTAATCACCGGCACATTGTTTGGATCTCCGATGGAATCGGCCAAAATCGAGTTTTGATTCCACTCGTGGTAATCGCGGCCGCGCAAGGTGACGCTGGCCCCTGCCAGTGGATTGCCGTTGGGGTCGGTGACCATGCCGGTCAAAGTGCCGCCTTTTTGCAGCTGCACATTGACGTCGGTGTGTTCTTCGCGTTCGATGTAAAAACCGCCCGAGTAGGTCGGGGCGAAGTTGTTGCCGCGAACTAGTAGCACATAGCTGCCGCGGTCGAGGTCGGTGAAGTGAAACTTGCCAGCGGCGTCGTCGACTTGCAAACGGCGTTGCGTCATGCCGTATTGAGCGGTGCCTTGGTTGACCCGGAAAAGTTCCAGCGTGAACGAGGTTATCGGTTCACCGCGGGTGCCGGTAACCAAACCGCTGACGCTTCCCTTCTGGCGCACCACCAATTCGATGTCGGTGCGATTGCTTTGCACGTGAGTGAGGCGCGCTGGCGCATAGCCTTCGGGCATGGTGTTCAAGCCATACGCGCCTTCCGGCAAGCCGCGCAACTCAAACTGACCATTTTCATCCGTGCGCGTCTCTATCGAGAAAATCGGCCGTGGACGTATGCGCGCAGCGGCGACCAGGGCGTCGGGGATGGGGTTACCGGCTTCATCCCGCACCAAGCCGGCTAGGCGATGTTCGGTGCCTAAGGTAAGGTCGCGTTCGACGTCAAATTCTTCGCCCATGCATTGCACCGCGTTATCAATGGCTGAAGCAAAGTCTTCTAGCGAAGCTTCAATTTGGTAAATACCCTGCGATAGATGCAGGAATTCAAAATTGCCGTTGCCGTCTGTGATGACGCGTTGCAGGCGACCAGCCCTTTCTTCTTGATCAACCGAGTCAGGGTCCTTGAAGCCAAAGTTCATCGAAGCATGTAACTGCACCACGACTTCCGCGCCTTGCAACGGGTTGCCCCCTTCATCACGAATGGCGCCGAAAATCCTGTAGCCGGAACCCAAAACAACGGGCTGCAATTCTTGCGATTCATCGGCCAGTGCGCGCAGCGAAACTCCCGCCGAGGGCGCATATTTGGGGTGATGCACCCACATGCTGTATTGCACACCTACCGGCAGGCGGCCAAAGCTGTAATTGCCTTTGGCGTCGGACCGGGTTTGGCGGCTATCCATATTCCGATTTTGGCCGCCCAGTCCGCCCAAGGGGTTGGTGAAGGCAGCTTGTTCGGTTAACAGGATGGTGGCGCCTGGAACCGGCTCATTTTTGCGATTGATCACCATGCCGCGCACGGCTGCTCCGGTCGGGCCATGGTTGGCACCATTTGCATCGGGCTCGTCGGATTTGATTCGCCCGGCGCCACCGTCATCCATAGGCGTCGGCTCAGGCTTATATTTTGCAGGCTCAAGATCCGCCGGATCTAAGTTATCGTCTACGGTCACGATGGGGGTATCACCGTTTCCTGTGGACCCCGGATCCAATACAAAAATAACCGCCACTGCTATTACAAGCAGGGCGACCAAAACTGCAAGAAAGGGGATTTGGCCTTGTTCCGAGGATTTCATGGGCGTTTGTACCATGCTGACCTACAAGGATACTCCAGGTCCGGCAGCCAGCGTGGCTAAGACGGGATCTAGGGCCGCTTAGACTGTCAATTCTTCGTCAAAACATGCTCTACCCCGCCGTAGCGGTACTCATTGTCGGCTCAATTGGCCTCGCAGCTTATGCCCGATCCAAGGTTCAGGGCACAGTTCGGCGCTTTCGCCAGGTGCCGGGCCGGGTCGGATTGAGCGGTCGCGAGGTCGCGGAATACGTTTTGCGGGCTGGTGGCGTCGATGGCGTCGAAATCCAGCAAGTGGACGGGTTTCTAAGCGACCACTATGACCCGCGCAACCGTCAACTGCGCCTATCTGCCGACGTTTATTCCGGCCGCGACCTAGCCGCCTTTGGAATCGCTGCACACGAGGCTGGCCACGCGATTCAGCACGCCACCGGCTATACCCTGCTCGGCTTGCGGTCGTTCACCGCCCCGCTGGCTCAATTGGGTGGGACTTTGGGCTTCCCATTGGCCATCGTCGGAGCCAGCCTGCGTTTGCCGCCGTTGATGGTGGCAGGCCTGCTGCTTTTTGCTTTGGTGGTGTTGTTTCAGCTGCTCACCTTACCGGTGGAGCTAGACGCGTCGCGGCGCGCGGTGAATATTTTGCGCGGTTCGGGTTTAGTCGAAACCCAAGAAGAAGAAATGGGGGTGCGCTCGGTTCTATCATCCGCAGCACTGACTTACCTAGCCGCCGCCGTCACCGGAATTGCCAGCCTCGCTCAATTTGCGCTGCGCTTATTCGGCCGACGTTTTTAAGTTAGGGAAACTCAGATTCATTCGGATCGGCGAGCCAGCGGCGTAAACCGCCAGCTTCTGCGTTGCTTCATCTCGGCTGGAGCGCGGCTACAGCCTTCGCTTCGCGCCTTGAATCAGACGATTTCCACTCACAGTCTCACTCGCCTGAATTAATCAAAGCTTCCTTAGCTCAAACCCTCAAATTCAAAACATCATGGCTCTGCACCTTGATCTCACCGGCCTTTTTGGCGACGGTTCCGACGGCCGCCTCACCCGTACTGAATTTGCCGACGCGATGCCACGTGCGGCTGCCGTTCGCGTAGCGCATTTAGCCAATAAGCCAGAATGGCGCAGCTTAGGATCACGCGTAGATTACGCCGCCGAATGCAATCAGCGGGCGCAACAAGTATTGAGCGAGCAAGCGCCTGAGGCTTTGGTGGTGTTGGGAATTGGTGGCTCCGCTTTGGGCAATCAAGCCATGTTGGCAGCGTTGGCTCCGGTCTATCAAGAGTGGCATCCGCACGCTGGGCGCCCGCGGGTGATCATTCCCGATAGCATCGATCCGGATTGGATCCAAGCAGTGTTGGAAGCACTGCCTATGGATCGCTGCCACTTCAACGTGATTTCCAAATCGGGCGGCACCATCGAAACATCTAGTGAGTTTTTGGTTTTCTACGACGCAGTAAAAAAAGCCGTCGGTAGTGATGAAGAAGCGCGCCGTCGTTCCACCATTACCACTGATCCGAGCAGCGGTCATTTCCGCAAGATTTGCGACCAGTTGGATTTTGCAACGCTGACCGTGCCGCCGGGCGTCGGCGGACGTTTTTCAGTTTTAACTAGCGTGGGATTGTTCAGCGCCGAAATGGCTGGTTTGGACGTGCAAAGTTTGCTGGCAGGTGCTGCCCGGGTAGATACAAACTTGGCTGAGGGCGAAGCGGAAAACGATCCGGCGCTGGCCTATGCCCTGGCCCACGTGTTGTATATGGAACGCGGCAAGCCCATTCACGTGCAATTCCCGTACAGCCATCGAGCGCGTTTGCTGGGCGACTGGTTCCAGCAGTTATGGGCAGAATCACTCGGTAAAA
>JACNIZ010000329.1 GCA_014382805.1 Planctomycetota bacterium | reverse complement strand
GGATGCAGGGAGGACGTAGAGGGCCTGACTGGTCCCCAGCTATAAATCCGGCTGCCACGCCACCAGCGAAGGAGCGGTCCGTATTCAAGACCAAACCAGTAACTCCTGCCACAACCGCGGAAGGCGTATTGGCGTGACTTACCAAGGCCTGATGGAATTCCCTTGCCGGTCACCATGGGGCGCCGACGGCAATACTCAGCCTAAGCTGCACACCAAACAGTGCCTGTTCATTTCTGACGACTTGCACCACCAGGTCGCCAGCCGCCCGGGCAACCCAGATGGCGGAATGTTGTGCCAAGACTGCCACACAACCATTGATATGCACGGTGATGGCAACATCTTCGGTACTACGCTGGCTCAAGTGGAAATCGAATGTCAGGACTGCCACGGCACACCAGACACATATCCTTGGGATCTGCCTTTGGGCTACTCCGAGGAGTTCGGCCGTAATCTAGGCACCATGGGACGTGGACTGTCTGAAAACGCGTTGCCTGAAACCATGAGTTTCGCGACGGCATACCCGGCCGAAGATGGCTTCCTGAAAACTGCTCGCGGCAACCCATTCGGTAACGTCGTGCGGATGGGCAATAAGGTCATCATGCACTCGGCAACTGGCAACGATTTCGACGTTCCAGTGCTTGCTGAGTTGAGCCGCACTGATACCTGGAAAAGCCCCGACGCCAAGGTCGCGATGGAAGCGGTAGTCAAGCACGGCGACAGTCTTGAGTGCTACGCATGTCACGCGTCTTGGGTGCCACAGTGTTACGGCTGCCACGTGCAGGTCAACTACGGCTTGGATGCCAATGGCGATCCTTATCAAGACGTCGACTGGGTGGCTTCGGCCAATAGCCGCACCGATGATGGGGAAACTGCGGAATCACCGCTTGGCACTCCTGGTATCAAGAGTCCTGGCAAAGTTTTTGAAACTCGTTCTTACCTGCGTTGGGAAGAGCCGATTTTGGGTATTAACGGCGAAGGTCGTGTTACTCCTTTGATGCCTGGTTGTCAGGTTGTGTTCACTGTGATTGGTCGCGATGGCGAAACCAAGGCGTTGAACATGACGGCACGTTCGGCGGACGAAGCGCAGGAATTGGGCCAGACCCGCTTGCCATTCGCTTACGACATGGCGCCGGTCCAGCCGCACTCTGCTCAGCGCAAGGCACGTACTTGTGAGAGCTGCCACAACAACCTGAAAACACAGGGTTACGGCATCTCGGGCGGTGTATTCCAAACTCGTTACACCGAGGACATCATCGAAGACTTGATGGATCAGAAAACCGGTAAGCCGATTCCGACCAACTACAAAGTTCAGATCCAGAAAATTCCTGGCATGGACTTCGACTGGTCAACCATCGTCAACGCTGACGGCGATCAAGTGCAAACGGTTGGTACACACTGGCCGATGTCGCGCTCGCTCACCAAGGCGCAACGGGATGGCATGAACCGCACCGGCTTGTGCATGGGCTGTCACCAGCACATGACAGATGTAGAGCTCTGGGGCAAGGTCGCCACTGACGGCGTCATGACCGACGAGCAACACTTTGAGTTAATGAACCAGGCCTTCCGGGCATTCGCTGAATCCAAAGGCAAATAACTAACGCATCCGGGTCGGGGCTTCGGCCCCGGCCCAACGCCACCATGCGATCACCCCTTCAAATCCTTGTTGCACTGGCGATACCCGTCGGTGTCATCATTTGGGCGTTCAACCGACCTGAGGTCAGCGCTCAAAACGATCCCAACCAACCGGCCGACGTCGTCGCTATGGAAGGCGCCGATTCCGCAGGAGGGCAGGCTTCTGGTGTAGCAGCAAACCAAAAGCCGCACGCAGATATGGATGGCGGCAGTGCTGACCCACATGCTGCACTGGCGCCCGCAGCGCTATACGAAATTGCCCTTCGCCATGCCAATGAAGGCAAACACGACGCGGCGATCGGCCACCTGGATCAAGCGATCCAGCAAGACCCAGAAAATCCAATTTTCTTCGCCGCTAGGTCGACGTCGTACTTGGCCTTAGAGGATCGCACCTCCGCGCTGCGCGACATTGAAATTGCGGTCAAGCTGTCCAAGGCTAAGCCGGACTTTTTAACCGGGATGCTGGTGAATCGTTCACAGATTTACCGCCAATTCCAGCGCGATCCTGAAGCCTTGGCTGACCTGGATCAGGCGCTGGAGTTGAATAAAAATTACGTGCCAGCGCTGTTTAACCGCAGTCATATCTACTTGAACCAGAGCGAGACGGATTTGGCGTTGGCGGATCTTGACCGTGCGATTTTGTTACAGCCAGATTATGCGTCTTTGTACTTCAACCGCGCGATGGCTTATGAAGCCAAGGAAGATATGGAGAAGGCGCGCGCGGATATGGGGCAATTTCTTGGCCTGACGCGCAGTAATGATCATCAAGATCTCGCCCACGAGATTCTCAAGAGTTGGAAGGAGGCAGGCAAGTGAGGTTTTTGATGGCTGTAGTCCTGATTGGTGCAACATCATGCGCTAAAGACGAGGCGGTTAACGCGTCCCAAAATGCGCTGGGAAATGCACAAAATCAGGCTGTGGTTGCCTCGTTGCAGGGTCCGCCCAAAGCACCCCCTCTGAACGGAGAAGAAATGATCCAAGTCGCTCAGAAAACGGGGTTTGCGTATGATCGTTTTGTTGATTTAGTGGCTGCTAGCGGGCTCGAATTCGAACTTCCAACCGGTTTCTTGTTTAAGCCGGGTGTGCAAGATAAAAATATGGCTTATGAAGGACGCTTAATTGCCGCTGACGGCAATTTAGAAGTGCGCCTCGCGATTCGTCCCATTCTTGGAATGGAGCTAGAATACCGCGATCCGCATTCTTCGGCTCCCGAGCCAAACCACATTTACCCATTGTTGGAACAGTCCGTAATCGACGGAATTTCTGACAATACTGCTGATCGGAATGAAGAGTTCGGCGACGACGCTCTGGCCCAATACAACGCTGATTGGGGCGCCGCTCACCGCCTAATTCCGGACTCCAATTTTGCGCCCAACTTCAAAGAACTGTTGCTCATCTGTCTGCACGGAAATAACCGTGCCGACGTCTACATCATGTTCTTGTTCCAAGACGGTAACTTGGCTTCCTCCGCACTAAAAAGCAGTTTGCATTGTTTGAAATTCAAGCCTGTTACCACCGCCTCCAATGATGCTGCAACAGCACACGCTGACAGCAGCGGGCACGATTCAACCCCTGACGAAAACCCATGATTCCTCAATCACTCTCCCGTGGCGGACTACTGGCTCTTGGAGTCTTTGCCGCCAGTACTTTCTTCGGCACGGATGCTATTTCGCAGGAAGCGGACAGTCCGTGGAAATTCTCTGGCGACTTCCGCTTCCGCGCTGAATTTAATGACATGAGCGGTGTTTCCGACCGTCATCGCCAGCGCATGCGTTTCCGCGCCAACGCCACTTATACCTTTGACGATGAGTTCACCGTCGGCACCCGGATTACCACTGGTAGTCGTACCGATGCTAAGAACCCTCACGTCGATTTGGGCGGTGGTCTCAACAAGATGGAACTGAACATCGACCGCCTGTTCGTTCAGTACACGCCGGAATGGTTCGGTGGTGCATTTGTAGCAGGCAAGTTCGGCAACCCGGTGTACCGTAACCCAGTTTACGGTGAGTTGGTCTGGGATGATGACATCCAGCCTGAAGGTTTGGCGGTGGTTTACGGAATGGGCGATATGGGCCCGTTCTCTGATACCGGCTTCATTGGCGCGCAGATTTCTGTACTTGAGCAGAGCGCCGGCGAAGATTTTTGGGCCACCCTTTTGAATTGGCACGGCAAAGTCAAGCGCGATGACGACTCGTCCTTCGACGTAGGTGTTAGCTACTACCACTACGGCGACCCCACTCCAGACGGAAGTGGCGCTTTGTTGGGTGTTGGTAATGCTGTTGCCGGTGGCGAATTTGCCTCTGATTTCGGCATCATGGACGCAGTCGTGGCCTACAACACTGGCGATTTTGTCGTAAGCGGCGAGCTCATCAAGAACTTCCGCGCAGCCTCGGGCGGCGACGACAGCGGTTTCGCCTTTGGTGGTGCCATGAATACCGAAAGTGGCAAGTTTTACGCTCAGTTCCAAACCATCGAAACCGATGCCGTGTTCGCTGCAGTGTCGCAAGATGACTTCCTCTACACCACCAACCACAATTCCTACGTGGCTGGTTGGAAGACTGAGCTGATGGAAAAACTAGGCCTGCACGTGTGGGGCATGGCTTCTGAAATGGAAGATAATGGTGGTGCCGGTGACGAAACCGTTTATCGTTTCCGAGTTGACTTTAACTTTAAGTTCTAGGTTGGGCTTGCCGATAGATTGTTAACACCACTCGGCCTACCTCCTAGAGGCCTCCTGAAGCAGTCCGGTTTGTTTAATGCAGATCGGACTGTTTCCTTTTTTTCCAGCGGGTCCGTCGCGGCGGAAGCCGTTCGCTGCGCTGCCACGGAAACCGCCGCGACGGACCCGCTGGAAAAAACAAACAGGGCTTTGGGGCATGTAGAGGACTTTGGATTTTGAATTGATGGATACAGAATTGATCATTGAATAAATGTTGATGTTCAGCTGGCCATCAATAAATCATGGAGGCAAGGCACCTCTTATTCCGAAGAACCCAGTTTCAGGCTCCGCCTTGATATATGCCTCGGTGGAAAAGGCCGGATTCCGCGGTTTCCGTGGCAGCGCAGCGAACGGCTTCCGCGGAATCCGGCCTTTTCCACCAACCTAAACCCGAGCCGGAGCCTGAAACGAAGGCCGACGACCTTCGATCATGGAGGAAAGACCTTCGATTCCATCGGCGTGGGTAAAGGCAGCTCTTAGGTCGCGTAGTTCGCAGGCAAGCGCGGCGGGAAGGTCCAGCAGTGCACCTTCGTTGATTAGGTTTTCAGCTACCTTGAGGGCGTTGTAGCTCTTGAAACCCATGGTTTTGACGGCCTTGTCGAGCACTGGGTTGCCGTCGGTTTTGGCTTCGCCGTTGAGCATTTGGTCGACGGAGTAGCTGGCGAAGAAGTCCCAGATGGCTTGCCATTTGGCATCGGGGCAAGTGTTTGGGGCTACGCGTTCGGGGGCTTTGCCGGCGGCGGCGTAGGATTCGCAGGTGGCGTCGAGGCCGGCGAAATCGGTGACGGCGTCAATGAGGCCGATCTTCATTGCCGACTTGGCGTCTACAAATTGACCGGTGTAGACCAGGTACTTGGCGAGCGGGGCACCGACGCGGCGGGTTAGGCGTTGGGTGCCGCCCATGCCAGGGAAGATGCCGATGCCGGTTTCGGGGAAGCCAATCATGGCTTTGCTGGAAGCTACGATCCAATCACAACCTAGGGCCATTTCGGCACCACCGCCAAGGGCCAAGCCTTGCATGCGGGCGACGACGGGAACCGAGGCTGCAGACATGCCGTTTAGGATTTCATGACCGTGCGCGGCGAAGTTTTGGATGTTGTCGTAGGTGTTGGCGCGCAGGTGGTCGACGAAAAACTTGATGTCGGCGCCGGCGATGAAGGCTTTGCCGTTGCCACCGAGCATGACGCCTTTGCCGGTTGTATATGCACCTTGCATCGCAGCATCCAATTGCGCGCCGACGTCTGGGTTGAGGGCGTTCATGGCGTCGGGACGGTTAATCCAGACTGAAGCCATGGAACCGCGCACGCCACTCGCGACGAGTTGGATGGGAATCCCGTCGGCGGGGGCTTCGGCGAGCAGTTTTGGCATCGCCAGCTTCCATTTGGAAGTAATGGCTTCGGCCAGAGAGCGGGCGCGGTCGGCGCCGTTGCGGTTCACCAGCTGAATTGGGCCCATCGACCAACGCAAACCAACTCGTGCGCCGATGTCGGTGTCTTCCACCGACGAAACGCCTTCGTCTATGAGCTGAGTGGCGACATAAAAGACCACACCGAGTAGGCGATCGGCGACGGCGTCGAGCTTGGACTCGTCGATATCACCTTCTACTTCCCAGTCACCGCGACCGGATTCGACTTGCTCAGTGAGGGCGTCGGCGGAAAGGTAAAACGGGTGCAGATCCTGGCCCAGAGTGTTGGCGGCGTGCATGGAAATCGGCACGCCGGTCACGTTCATCAACTCGAACGGACCCATGCCAATGCGGAAGGCCTTTTTCGCCGCCCAATCAATGGTGGCGATATTGGCAATGCCCTCTTCCAACAAGCGCACCGACTCGTTAATCCACGGTACGAAGTAGCGGTTGACTACAAAACCCGGAGCGTCGGCGGAATCAATTGGGGTTTTGCCCATCGCTTCCTGTGCCGCCCAAGCTGCCGAATAAGCTGCTGGGTCAGTGCCTTCGTGGGCGATGACTTCGACCAAACGGTTTTTCGCCGGGTGAAAAAAGTAGTGCAGACCAACCACGCGTTCCGGGTTGGTTGCGGCCGATGCAATGTCCTTGACCAAAAAAGACGAAGTGTTGGTGCCCAAAATACAGGTCGGTTTGGTGACCTCACTCAAGCGCGCGAACACCTGGCGCTTGACGTCCAAGTTTTCAAAAACCGCTTCGACGACCAAATCGACGTCGCCTAATTGAGTCCAATCGCTGGTGCCGGTTATGTTCGCCAAAATGGCTTCGGCCTTCTCCGGGCGGAAAATGCGCCGCTCGACGCCCTGCTGCAGCATTTCGCGGATGATATTCATGCCGCGCTCGACCTTTTGATCGTCCAAATCAACCAGCACGACCGGCAGGCCTTCGGTGGCGATTTTTTGGGCGATGCCAGAACCCATGTTCCCGGCACCGATGACAGCAAACTTCTTTACTTCGTAACAACTCATGACAATTTGGTGGGGTGCCTATAGACCCCACGGGAGCGTATTCTACTCATGTTGTCAAATCCCACGACCCCTGTTTGCCGGTCGTAGACACAATGTTGACGACCCTTCCCAACCATGATTCGGCTGCAAAACGTCCATAAAAGCTACCGTAAAAACGGCCTAGTGACTCCGGTGCTTGATGTGCCGGAATTGGAGATTCCAGTGGCTCAGCGAGTCGCGTTGGTGGGGCGTTCCGGCTCGGGGAAAACTACGCTTTTGAACTTGCTATCGGGGTTGGTGAAGGCCGATTCGGGCTTGGTTCAGGTCGACGATGAAGACCTAACCACAATGTCTGAAGCAGCTTGCGACCGCTTCCGCGCGCGATCCGTTGGTTATATGTTCCAAAGTTTCCATTTGCTTGATGGTTTTACCGCTGTGGAAAACGTCGAATTGGGGGCCAGTTTTGCCGGTCGCAGTGGGCCGCGCAAGGAAGCTGAGCAGCTACTGGTTGCTTTGGAATTGGGTGAGCGCCTGCATCATTTCCCAGGTGAGTTGTCCATCGGCCAACAGGCGCGGGTGGCTTTGGCGCGAGCGCTGATCGGCAGTCCCAAGCTGGTGCTCGCCGACGAACCCACCGGCGCACTGGATGGCGAAACCGCGAATACCATTTTGGATCTACTGCTCAAAAAATCTTTGGAGCAAGGCGTCACCTTAGTCGTGGCCACGCACGACCTCGAAGTCGCCGCCGCATTTGACCGCATCGTTCGTGTGGAGGACCTGCAATGAGGCTGCCCGCACTGGTATTGCGCAACCTCAAACGTCGGCCGCTGGCCACTGCCCTGACGACGATTTCGGTTTCCTTAGGAGTGGGATTGTTCAGCGCAGTCGGAGCCCTTCGCGACGCCAGCGAGCAAGCTTTTCATCGCTCCGCCGGAGTTTGCGACCTGCTGGTAGGCGCCAAAGGTTCGGCCTTGGAGCTGACCTTGAATGCGCTGTATCACGTCGGTGCCAGCGCCGGCAATATTCCGTATCCGGTTTACCAAGACCTGCGCCAAACCAAGGGCGTGAAATGGTCGGTGCCGATGGTGGTCGGCGATTCGTACCGCGGCTTCCGCGTCATTGGCGTGACCGACGACCTGTTTCAGAAGTTGGAAGTACCGGATTTTGGCAAGTTGCGTTTTGCCGAAGGCGGCGGGTTTTCGTTTTCCGCCGCTCAGCTCGATGACTTCCACGCTGAAGTCGTCGAACATGCTGCCGCGTTGGCTGAGGATGAACACGACCACGACCACGAAGCCGACGACGGCCACGATCATCACGATCACGATTTAGCCGACCTCGCTGCTGAAAATGGTTGGTTTGTTGCCGTTATCGGATCCAAAGTTGCCTCCGAAACTGGACTTAAGCTGAACTCCACCTTCGAACCGGCGCACAACTTAGTAGAAGGCGGCGGCGATGCACACGACGAAGCCGAAAGCAAAGTCGTCGGTGTGTTGGAATCTACCGGCACCCCGCTGGACCGCGCCATTTTCATTCCAGCGGCGGCGTTTTATGCGATCGAAGGCCACCAAGCGACTGAGCAGTCCAGCTTCGGCGGGGCTTTGGACCCGCATGGATTGAGCGCCATAATGGTGCGAACTCAGGCTGGTTATTATCACTTACAGGTGCGCAGCAAGATTAAAAATCGTTTGGACGCGCAAGCGGTCGAACCGGTGCAGGAAATTCGCAAGTTGTTTCAAATCGTCGGCAATATTGATGGGGCGTTGCGAATGATTGCGTTGATGGTGGTCATCGTTGCGCTGACCGGCGTGCTGGTGGCGATTTACAACACCATGGGCGCGCGTCAGAAAGAATTTGCGGTGCTGCGCGCCTTGGGGGCGAAGCGACGCACCATTTTGGGCTTGGTCACCGCCGAATCGGCAGCAATTTCCCTGTTTGGCGGCGTCTTAGGTATGGTAGTAGCTGGTGTGGGAGTTACGCTGGCCTCTGATCAAATCCAGGAAATCACCGGCGTCGCTATCTCGCCATTACCAGATCTGCAGGATCTTCAATTCCTGTTGGCCATCACTGCCATGGGCGCACTTGCCGGTTTGGTGCCGGCGGCTCGCGCTTACCGCACCGAGGCTGCCCGACACTTGTCATCATCACTGTGAAATCATTCTTCATTGCCCTTCTGCTTGCACCGCTGCTTAGCGCGTGTGGAGATCCCGAACCAGCTCCGGTTGAAAACGGACAGGCCGTGGTCGGCGCCGAGGGTGAGTTGAAACCAGCGGTGGGAGGGCAGAGTGTAGATGCAGGCGACGATCCAAAGCCAGTCTCTGAGGCCGAAAAGAATCCACATCCACATCCAGAGTGGGCGACCTTAGAGATTGATCCCGAATCCGTGGTTTCGCAAGTTGAGCCTGAAGAGTTTGTGCGCAATATTCGTGAAGCGCTAAGACACCACGGCACGCTTGAAGACCCGATTCCAATCGACACCGATTTTCTAGGCGGTTGGGAGTTCGACGAAACCAAAATCGACCCGTTCCCACCGCACGTAAACGCAATCAAGGGCAAATACATTATCGTCAAGGGTTTCATGTTGCCCGACGTCGATTTTGAAGGCATTACCAATTTCCATTTGGTACGCAGCCTGTGGGGTTGCTGCTTCGGCGCACCACCGCGGTTGAACGAATTGCTGCGCGTATTTACCCCCGACGGAGAACCCATACGCTATACCTTTAACACCCTGGAAGTGATCGGCAAAGTGGATGTGGTTTTCGAAACCGAAGACGGTTTGATCAACGACTTATATCGCTTGCATGCCGAATCCTTAATCGAGGGCGAATTCGACGACCCGCTGGCTCCGGAAGGCGCCAACCCCGAAAAAGATTTGCAAGGCTTCTTGCCGGAAATGGAATTCTAGGTTTGCACGTAAATCTAGGAGCATAACTATGAAGCTGCCGGGTGATACTAGAGTTGCTGAAGCCTTTTCGGCCAATCCTTCCACGGCCCAAGCGGTGCGCGAGGTTGCCAGCCGCGTTGCCGAATCTTTGGGCGGTAATCCGGACTTGGCGGTAGTTTTTTTCACGCCTAGTCACAGCGAGGGCGCGCATTTAATTCGCGAAGGCATCCATCGTCAACTCGGGGAAATTGATGCGTTGATCGGTTGCAGTTCGAACCGCTTGATCGGTGGCGGTGCCGAACACGAAATTGGCCCGGGCTTAAGTTTGTGGGCGGCACGTTTGCCCGGCACCTTAGTGCAAGCGTTTGATCTAAAGCTGACTCCCGGTGAAGAACAGCGTTATGTACGCGGCTGGCCCGACGTCGGCCCTGAGGCTAGCGTGGTACTACTCGCCGACCCGGGCTCGTTCCCGACCGATTCGTTTCTGACCTCATTACGTGAAGGCGGCAAATATCCAACCCTAATCGGCGGCTTAATCACCGCCCCGCCGACGCCATGTTTGCTGGCGAATGAAGTCATAAAAAATTCGGGCGCCGTCGGCTTTGTGATGGCCGGCGCGATGCGCATGGAGCCGGTGATATCGCAGGGTTGCCGACCCATTGGGCCGACGTTTCGCATCACCCGCTGTGTGGATAATGTGGTTTTGGAATTGGATGGCGAATCCGCGTATGACCGCTTAGAAACTTTGGTTGAGACTTTGCCCGAAGCGGAATCGATTCGTTTCCGCAAATCGCCACACGTCGGCTTGTGCATGAATGAAAATGCGCCGGATGGCGGCAGCAATTTTTTGGTGCGCGCGATCATGGGCTTGGAGCCAGGGCAAGGTGCGGTGGCGGTGCCCGAGGAAGTGGAGATGGGGCAAATGCTGCAGTTCCACGCTCGCGATGGCGTCGAAGCGCACCAAGATTTTGAAAGCTTGTTGGGTATGACCAGTGGTTACTTCACCGAACCAGCGGGCGCGTTGTTGTTCGATTGCATGGGTCGCGGGCCGTCTTTATTCGGCCGACGCGATCACGATATTGAATTGGTGCATCAGCATTGGCCAAATTTACCCGTCAGCGGTTTCCACGCGTCGGGCGAAATCGGGCCATTGGGCGGCGCGCCGTTTGTGCATCGATTCACCGCTAGCATGGGTTTGTTGGTGCCCGATGAATCCTAAGACCAAAAAGGTTTACTTCGCAATCCAAGGCGTTGCGGTGCTTGCTTGGTGGACAGTTTTATTTTTCTGCCCCGAAATTCAACAGTACTTTTTATTACCCGACGCCGACCCGCTCACGTTGACCGCCTACCTTCCCGCCGACGGATTTTTAATCGGCTTCGGCTCGTAGTACTGCGCCGCACGCTGGCCGCAAGTTGCCGCGGTTCGCATTGCCTGGTTAATGGCCCGTTTGGAATGAGCTTGATCAGCTTGGCGATGATTTTCATGCTGCGGCCGGATTCAGTAGAAGCGCGTGGATGAAAAATTGGTTTCGACCGGCTAGGCGCAGAAGTGCAAAGAAAAATGTGACGCGGACGTTGCTGCAGTCGGCAGTCTTCTGGGGCATATTTTTGTGGTTGATTCCAGTTGCTATCCATAATTTTGAATCCGCGTTAAATTTGACCGCCCTTCAGTTCAACCGCCAAGCTGTGGCCGGGTGGATCTTGTTCGCGATTGGTGATCGCTTACAGTCTCGTAGGTGCGGTGATTTGGCATGTGTGGGTGCGGCCGCAGGAAGAGGCGGATTTGCTGGCTCGATTCGAAGAGGATTACCGTCGTTATCGGGATTCGACCACTCCATCGGACCCGAAGGTAGCCTCCCTGTCGCCCCTTTTACCCTCTCTCACCACC
>JACNIZ010000326.1 GCA_014382805.1 Planctomycetota bacterium | reverse complement strand
CCCGCGGAGAGGCGGGGAAAAAAAGGGTTGGAAAAAGTTGGTTCCATACCCCAAAAAGCACCACGCGGGGAGGGGGAAAAAAATCCCGCCCCCCAACCTCCCCCCACCCGCCCCTCCCGTTGGAAAATTTTTTTTTCCAAGATTTTTGTTTCCGCTTTTTAGCTGGCGCAGGCCCGCCAGGAAAACCACCGCCACTGGAATCGAGGCTGAAACCGTCAGGCCTACCTTTAGGCCTACATAGGCGTTAGCAGCGGCGAATAATGTGCCGAGGAGAGCGCCGATCACTACGGCGCGAACCGAGAGCTCGGGGTAGTTCTCCTGCGGGGATACGTGGGGGCGGAAACCGTCGGCCATGGTGCGTAGATCCTAGCAGGACGCCCGCCGCGTGTATCCCGCCAGTCCAAAAGTCTGGATCTAATGGCTCGCCTAAATGGTTGCTGGCCATGGGATAAGAAAAGTAGCACCATTCCCGACGGGAAGGTGGCGAGTAGGGTAACCTTCCGGCGTGAAACTTTCCGTCGTCATCCCCGTCTACAACGAGGAAGAGACGCTGTTGGACATCCTGCAGCGCGTCCGCGATACCCCGTACGAGAAGGAAATTATCCTGATCGACGACTGTTCGCAGGATGGAACTCGCCAAATCCTGAAAACCCTTGAGGGTGATGCCGATTTGCGCATCCTCTACCACGAGATCAACCAAGGCAAGGGTGCCGCACTGCGCACCGGCTTCCAACACGCCACCGGCGACGTCGTTCTTATTCAGGACGCCGACCTTGAATACGATCCTGGTGAATACCCAATCTTGTTGGAGCCGATCGAAAAAGGCCTTGCCGACGTTGTCTATGGCAGTCGATTCAAAGGTGGCCAAATGACACGGGTGCACTTGTACTGGCACCAAATGGCCAATGGTTTCTTGACCTGGTTATCCAACATGCTGACCAACCTGAACCTCAGCGATATGGAAACCTGCTACAAGGTATTCAAGCGCGAAGTTTTAGAAGGTATGGACCTTAAATCAAACCGTTTCGGCTTTGAACCCGAAATCACCGCAAAAATCGCTCGCAAACGTCTCCACGGCAAGCGCTGCCGCATTTACGAAGTTCCGATCAGCTACTACGGCCGCGATTACGCCGACGGTAAAAAGATCGGTTGGAAGGACGGCGTGGCGGCGATCTTCCACATCTTGCGCTACAACTTGTTTTCGTAATTCAATTCGACCGGATCCGGGCCGGCTCGTCGCGTGTGATGCGGCGGGGCGGCCTCAATTTTTATGTCGGGTCGACCGATTTCACGCAGCGCGTCGGTGGCGACTTGTAAGGCCAAGGCTGGCCGATTATTTTTTTTGCTGAGGTGCGCTAGAGTCAGCCGTCGCAAAGATTTTGGGCAGCATTCACGCAGTAAATCTGCGGCTTGATGATTAGATATATGACCCAAGCCAGCAGAAATTCGGTGCTGCAGGATCCGCGGATAGGGGCCGTTGCGCAACATCTCGGGGCAGTAATTGAACTCCAACACCAAACTGTCCATACCATCCAAAACGCCGTCGGCAAGCGGCGCGGTGGTGCCTAGATCCGTAAAAAAACCGGCCTTTTGGCCGTCGGCTTCGAATATAAAACCATGGGTGGGCACCGCGTCATGCGGAAGTTCAATAGGGGTGACTTTGAGTGGGCCGATATCGAAACTTTGATCGGCCAGAAAGGGCCGGAACTCTACTCTTCGACGCTTGCGCTCGGCTTCGCCACTATGTCGGCGCTGATCCGGCACCAATTTGTGGGCATAAAGCGGAGCCTCGGCGCGCGCAGCCACCGCCACTACATTTTGGCTGTGATCGGAATGCGCATGGCTCAGCAATACCGCGTCCACCGACGTCAGCGACAAGCCGACGTCCATCGCCCGCTGGCGTCCGGTGCGCTGGGCAATTCCACAGTCCAGCGCGACCACAACCTGGTCGGTACCCTGTCCGGCGCGGATGAGCGCACAATTACCGGTGGATCCGCTGGCCAGCAAAATGATTTCCATAGCGGAGTCTATCAATCCTGCCTAAACTGAATCAGCATGTCCTCAAGGACCTCCCGCATCGTCGCGCTCGCGCTGTTCCTGCTGTGGAATTTCCACGCCGGATTGCATTGCTTGCATGCTGGTGAAGCCCACGGCCAAGTGGCGGGAGTAATGGATCATCATGCCGACGACAGTCACGACGGCATCGATTGCGGCGCATGTCAGTTGAGCCTGGCGCCGGGCCTTTGCGGGCAAACCGTGCGCTTGAGCCCACCCAACTTGGTCGAGGATATAGGCGGCAATGAGTTCGATTTGCTTTGCAGCCGGGAGTTTCTGTTCGCCAGTGGTCGTGGCCCGCCAGTGATTTTGCTTTGAATTTGAGTGGGAGGCTGAGCTTCCCTTTTAGAATGGCAATAGGCCTTATCGCCTGCCATTACTTTGCCGACCTCCACCGGCAAAGACATGCATTTGGAGCGGCCAAATGGCATGGACTAGCAAAACAAATCACTGGAAAGATTAATGAATAAAACCAAAACAAAAATTTGTGCAGCCTTGGCTTGCGGCTGCAGTGTCATGATGGCGCCGGCTTTGCTTGCGCAACAAGATGGAATGTCGCAGGGTGCTGAACGTCGCTTTGACCCGGCTTGGAATCCTGCCATTGGAGTGGCGTTAGATGCATTCGGCATGATGGTTGGCGGCGGCGATGGCAACAATGAGGCAAATGATTCCATTACTTTACGCAGCATGGAACTTTCGCTGAGTAGCCGCATTGATCCATTGGCATGGGCCTATACCTCGATTGAATTTGGCCGCCACGAAGGCGCATATGAGGTGGAGTTGGCCGAAGCGGCAATCTGGGCCGATCAATTGCCGCATTCATTTTCGTTGCGGACTGGGCGTTATCTGGCGGACTTCGGGAAATGGAATACAGTGCATATGCATGACCGCCCGCACCCGTTTGCGCAGGGAGTACGGCAGGAATTTATTGGCGGCAGCTTGGCGATGGATGGAGTTGAACTGCACCATTGGCTTGGCATCGGTGATCTACCGGTGCGCTGGTCGGTGGGCGTCGGCGCCAATTTTGCGGGCCATGGCCATTCCTTGTTGGCTGCCGAAAGTGATGAAGACCTAAGCTTAGGCCATGCTCACGGTGCCAACTTCGCTACTACAAGCGCTGGTGATTTTGGATTGCCCGGCTTTGCTTGGACTGGTCGCGTCAGCGCCCAGCATGACGTCGGCGATAACGGTTATTTCCAGTGGGGGGCGTCGGCGTTTTTGACCGCGGCCGGCTTGTCGCAGGAGCACGATGCTGGTGCCACCACGGAGCTGTTTGAACTCGGTCAAAACACGCTAGCCATCGACCTTACTTGGCATCGACTGGCGGCGACGGATTCCTCTTCCGATACCATAGGCACTGAATTTTTTTGGAATCAACGGGATGCTGTCGATGAAACCTTTGATCGAGTGGAACGTCTCCAAGCAGTCGGCCTGTGGGGGTTTTATCTGCACGAATTTAACGCCCATATCGGCGCCGGCGTGGAGGGGGCGTGGTGGGAGCATGCTGACAAAGACGACGGCGGCCACTGGCTAAGCGGAGCCGAAGCCGGCCGCCAAGTGGCAATTTTTGCGGCTTGGAAGCCCACCGAGGTGCAACGATTGCGCTTGATTCTGGCCATGAATCAACCCGATCCAGCGGCCGCAGCCGACTCTATCCTGGCAGTGCAATGGTCTGCCACCATCGGTTCTCATTCTCATTCCCTGGATTGGTGAAATGCGCATAGTTCTCATTTTTGCCCTACTGTTTGCGCCTCCACTTAACACTAAGCTGGGTGCCCAACAAAAACCAGCGCCGCTTGAAGAAGTCAAAGTCGTGGCCACTACCGTTCTGCTTGGCCAGCTTGTGCAAACCATTGGCGGCGACGCGGTTGACGTCGACGTTTTGGTGAAGGCCGGCCACGATCCCCACCGAGTATTGCCTAAAGCAAGCATGCTTTTGCGTCTAAAAAATGCTGACGCCCTCATCATGATGGGATTGGATTACGAGCATGCATTTCTGCCCGCGCTGCTGGAAAAAAGTCGTAACAAAAACTTGCAGGATGGCGGCAACGGATATGAAAACGTCGGCAAGCGCATTGCTGCCTTAGAGGTACCAAAATCATTGGATCGTAGCCAGGGCGCCGACCTCCATCCGCGCGGCAACCCACACTATGATCTGGATCCGGAAAATGTGCGGATCATGGCTATGGCGGTACGCGAAATGCTGCAAAAAGTTGATCCGGGTCGTTCCGCGCAATATCAATTACGTTGGACCGAGTGGGACCAGGCGGCCAAACAGGAAATTGCCATTTGGAAAGCGTATCTGAAGCCAATTGCTGGCCGCAACCTGATTGCTTATCACAACAGCTGGCCCTACTTCGCCGCCGCATTTCAATTCAAAATAGCTGGCTTTGTCGAGCCTAAACCAGGCCTACGACCTTCACCGCGTCATTTGGCTGAATTGGAAAAAACCATGCAACAAGCAGACGTCAAAGTTTTGCTGATGGAATCGTGGGTGGCCCGATCCGAAGCGAGCGGCCTAGTCAAACGCAGCGGCTGCAAAGCGATCATTGCGCCATTGCTGGGTGCAAGCAAGCAGAATCGAAGCTACTTGACTAGCATGCAGGCACTCATCGAAATGGTAGGAGTGGCCCACGGCTTGCCAACTATCCAGGAGTTCAAGCGCGATGCAAAGGAGGAGCAATGAGTCGCACTCTGCTTGAACTGGTGAATGCTGATCTGGGGTACCCTGGGGAAACCGTATTGAGGCAATTGAGTTTGACCTTGAATGGCGCCGATTTCCTTACTCTCGTCGGAGAAAACGGCTGTGGCAAATCCACCTTGCTGCGCAGTTTGCTCGGCATCTTGCCGCCGTTGCGCGGCAGGATGACCCGTGCCACAGGATTGCGCTTAGGTTATGTGCCGCAACAACTTCAACTGGACTCACTATTCCCTTTTTCGGTTGCCGAAGTCGTCGCCATGGGCCAAGCGCGTGGACCCAAACCGCCGCAACGATTGAAAGAAATGGATTGGCAACGTGTCGAAGAAGGGCTGCGAACGGTCGACATGCAAGCTCACGCATCCAAGCAATTTTCGCGATTATCGGGCGGCCAAAAACAACGTGTCTTGTTGGCTCGTTCGATCATGCAACCAGTCGATTTATTACTGCTCGACGAGCCTACTGCGGGGATTGACCCCGATGCGGAAAAAACCATTTTGAATACTGTTGCGGAACTGCACCGCCACGGCACTGGTGTGGTGCTTGTTACTCACCATCCGCAAACAGTTTCGCAATTGCAAACCAAGGTGTTGAATCTCAGCGAGGTCGCGAACGAATGGAAACGCTGAGCCTGTTGTGGTCCATGATGGCAGAAGGGATTTTGATTTCCTTCGCTTCGGCAATTTTTTTGCCGCTTATCGGCGGTCTTCTTTATTTGCGACGTCAAGCTTTTTTAGGAGTGGCAGTTCCCCAGTTTTCTGCCGCGGGCATTGCTGCCGGACTAGCCCTGTTGCCCAATTTTCCAAGTTTGCAACAAAACTTTTTGGATCACGGCCACCCGCCCTTGAGCTATTTGTTTTTGTTCGCTGGCGGAGCAGCCGGGCTCGCGCTGTTAATCTTTGCTTGGATCGAAAAACGCTCACGCCATGCGTCTGTAGAAGGCCATATGGCAGCCGGTTTTGCCTTGGCTGGAGCGGCAAGTTTGATCTTTTTAGAGTGGAGCCCTAGTGGCGGCACTTTAGTCGACACTTTGCAGCGCGGCTCGGTGGTGGTGGCAGATCATCACGCCCTCAGCATCGTTTTGGCCATTTTTGGGCTCGTAGCCTTGCTGCAATGGCGTTACTGGCGTGGCTTATTACTGGTCTCCTTTGATCGCGACGCAGCTCATGTCCAAGGATTTAGCTCGGCCACATACGACCTGCTATTCCACATCATGGCCGGTTCCGCCATCGGCATTGGGGTGATGACTCTGGGGCCGGTTTTGGTCTTCGGGCTGTTGTTTTTAGGCCCATGGATGAGCCGCCCCTTAGCGAACAGCATGCGCCAATTTTTTGCCCTGATCGTGATCAATTCACTGCTAGCTACCGGCTTAGCCTGGCCGATTTCCTTCCACCTGGACCTGCCCTACGGACCGGTAACGGTTGCGCTGCTTGCGGTCTTGGCGGCAGTCGCCAGTGTTGCCTTCAAATTACGTCCCCGCAGAGGATAGAATGCGTTTATGCCACCTGAGTTAAGCTCGGCAGAAAGGCTGTGGTATTACGCCACAGGAGATCAATCCCTCGGCCCCGAGCGCGAGTCGGATTTGTGCCAGCGTTTCCTAGCTGGCAATTTGCCGATGTCAACCTTGGTTTGGTGCCAGGGAATGGACCAGTGGCTTCCCGCCGACGTTGTGGATGCTTTTGCCTCCGCTATTCCCGAAATTGAGGCCGAGGAGGTAGACGACGATCCGCAAGGTGCTTGGCAAGATGGCGACGGCCCCAGCATGGGGCGGGCATCTGCACCGCCACGCGCTACTCTGTGGCCATCACGACCGGAACCGTTACGTCGCTATTTGGCGCGCCAGCTCGACATGCTGATCGCTACCTACGTTTTTTTCCTGATCAACGGCGCGATAAAGGAAGACAGCATGGTGGCAATCAGTACCCACCTGCTTTGGATCATTCCGCCGTGGGCAATTATCGAAGGCTTGTTTTTGCATTTCTGGGGCTACACCCCAGGCAAGTGGATGATGCGCATCGAAGTTACCGACGAATGGGGGCAGCGTATGAATTTGCAACAAAGCTTGCGTCGTAGTGTTGATGTTGCGGTGCGCGGTATGGGGCTAGGTATCCCGATTTTGCACGTGTTCACCCAAGTCCATTCGTTGCTGCGTTTGACATCCAATGGCATCACGCCATGGGATGAGCAAAAGCGCGTAGTCGTGACTCACCAGCCCGTAGAGCTGTGGCGTTGGCTGGCCTTTTTGGCGGTCATGCTGTACCTCATCAGTCTCTTGAGTCCGATGTTGCCGGAGCTCAATCCGACCATCTAATAGCTACCCGCGTCGCTGCCTTAATCTTGGCGACCGACCGACAAGTTTCGCATTTCAGTCCAACGTAGGCGCCGGTCCCATTCGCTCTGCGGCAGATTGTCGCTCAAACGCGGTGGGTATTCGGCTTCTAGGTCTGGTTCGAGTTCAAACCACAGTGCATAAAGACTGGCTTCGCCTTCCGAACTCAGACGCGGCGGCGGCGTGGCTAGCAGGAAGTTTTGCAACCTGACCGCCCAAGCTGGGTCTAGGCAACAGCGCAACATCGCGTCACAGGCGGCAGACCGCTCTTCACGATTGCCGTTTTGTACCCACGACCAAAGCACCTCGCTGGCGCTGCTTATGCCAGCGGCTCCCAAAGCCTCAAGCGCGCGGGTGCGGCTTTTGCCGCTAGCCAAAATGGGCACCAGCTCGGCAACAAAATCGACTTCGTGGCGCCAGCACCAATGGCCAATGGGGATGGCGATCCATGCCAAAGTTTGCAACGCATGTTCGCGGATATAGCGGTTGGGGTCGCGTGCGGCTTGCAGCAATAGCGGAATGACAAACCCACGTTGCCGGCTCAGCACAAAACGAGCATCGTCGACTGGGCGCAAGGGTTGCGATGCAAAACGCGCTATCATGCGCCAATATTCGGCCAATAATTCGGCTGAGCATTGCGTCGGATCTTCGTCGTCTGAACTTAACCTGCGCTGCTTTTGCCAGAGTTGATTGATCTCTAAAAGATGTTGCCAATTGGCGGCAAAATTTTCGCCGCCTGCCTCGTTTTGGCTATGAGGCAGCTCGCCCAAAATGGTGGCGGCGTAGCTTCTGGCAGCTTCAATTTCAGGTCGCCCGGAATTGTCGTCCAATATGTTGATGAGAGCTTGCAGGCCAGAGCCATTGCCATATTTCAACAAGGTGTGGGCGATTGCAACCACCGCCCAATGGTCCTTTTCATACTTTAGGCGCAAGGTGAGTCGCGGCAGCATGGATTCCAAGCCGGCATCGCGCAACCAACTGTATGCCAGCTGTTGAATGGGGACTGGAGTAAGGCGTTGTTCAAGCAAACCCAATAGGGCTGCAGTGCGATGCTCTTCAGCCATTTCAATTAAGCTGCGTGTCGCACGATTGGCAAGGTTGCCGCCTAGGGTAGTGGCATCGAGTAGGTCTTGAACCTCAACGATGAAATCCTCGCTGACCTCGGGCAAGCCGTTGCCTTGGTGGAGCTGCAAATAATGCTGTAAGGCCTCACCTGGAATAAACTCCGCTTGATTGCCGACGGCGTCGGCTGGGATTGGTGCAGAGTTTTTGGATGCGTCCGTGCAGGCGAAGCAAAAAAGCAAGCCCATGGCGTAAACATGGAGTAGAGCACGGTGCCTGCGCGGGGGATTCATCAGGACCCTAATGTTACCCGGCCGAGTTCGATCGATTCATCATCCGGTAAATAAGGATTGCTGCGGTAAAGCAAGCGAGCTTCACCGCTAGCCCCAGAGCTTGGTGCCGGCAAATCCTGACGCCAAGTTTCACCCGACGGCAGCTGCGTATTGGTCAAATCGGTTTCGTCTCGATAAGGGTCGCGGAAACGATACACGTGCTGCCATTCACTCCAGCCACCGATTTCGTCCTGCCAACGCACCTGAATATCTGCGGCCCGTGAGCGCTCGTCGGTGGGGAAGTTGTGGCCAGCGCCAACGTTGCTCAAACTGACCCAAGGAGTGCCACTGGATTCATCCACGCCGCCAAGCAATTGGATCGCGCTAAGTAGCGCGACCTTGTCGTGGGCGGCCGGAAAACCGTGATGCCTACCGCGACGTCCACCTTCTCTAAAGGCATCCACCATGTGACAAGCCAAGCAGTTTTCGCCTTTGAGTTCGGCCGGAGCGCCACGCCATTGCTCTACAGTTTTGTGCTGGTTGTGACAGGAAGCGCAAAGCTCTACGTCGGCTAGGCGGGGTTCATAGTAGGGTTTACATGGGGCATTTTTCTGCGGCGAGCGATTGGCCGTAGCGATACCTTCGCCGTCGGGATGCTGATGACAGGCTAGGCAATCGACGCCTGATTTACGGTCGCTGCTGCGCGCTAGCACACGTTCGCCCGGTTCGAAGCCCAGTACCGGGCGCGGCGCGTGGCAGGCTAGGCACTCTTCGTTGCGAAAGTCCTGACTTAGTTTGCGTACTTCCGGATTCACGAATGCTATCGCGTGATGCGAGCCTTCCCATTCCGCAAAGGCGTCGGCATGGCACTGACGACAATCCGCTGATGTCATCGGGCCTAGGGCGATGATTTCGGGCGGCTTTTTCATTAGCAGGGCAAGCGCCAATACGCCGGCAGTAGCAAGCAAACCAAAAACCATTGCTGCGATGCGTGCGGCTCCAGACTGAGGACTCATGATTGCAGCACTCCTGCTTCGAAACTTTGGCAATCACCGCCTAGTTGCGCGGCTTCGGCTGGATCGTGGGTGACTAAAATAATGCAGGTTTCCGTTTGATCCAAAACTTGTAACAGCAGCTGGTAGCTATGCTCACGCGTTTCGGGATCCAAGCTTGTGAATGGTTCGTCCAGCAACAGTAAAGCCGGTTTAAGAACCAATGCGCGCGCCAAAGCCAGACGTCGGCCTTCGCCACCGGAAAGCGTGGCTGGACGTTTTTTATGTTGTAGCTCCAAGCCTAAATCGGTCAACATTTGCATGGCTAGTGCCTCGGCTTCCTTTTTGCCTTTACCGGCGGCACGTAGTGGATCGCAGACGTTTTGCAAAACGCTGCGCGTCGGCCATAGGCCCAGATCTTGGAAAACTAGTTGAGTATTCCGCTGCCACGGTTGAAGTACTTGTTTGCCGCTATTCATCGCCACGGCTCCATTAATTTTGATATCGCCGCTCTGAGCGCTTTCAATGCCTGCAATGATGCGCAAAAGGGTGGTTTTGCCGCAGCCAGATTTGCCGCGTATGCTGAGGCGTTGACCAGGTTGCAGTTGCAAGGAAATGTTGTGTAGCAACCTAAGGTTGCCGAAGGACTTATTTAATCCTCGGATTTGCAGGGCGGGGGCGGCGTTTTCAGTCATCGGATCTCCAGGCGGTCCAAGCCGCAAACAAGGTAGCCGGCAAAAATAATATGCCGGCTATGAGCAGGCCAAAAGCGGCTACAAAACCGTCGCGAGCAAAGTGCAACGCATTGAAATAGCGCACTGCGGCGCTGTTGTTTGAACCAGGCAATAAGATGGCCAAGTCGAGTTCGCGTACGGCAAACACCATGACCAACCCGAAGGTCAATAACCATGCGGAACGGTTTGGAAGCAGCAGCAAGCGATACAGGCGCAACGGATATGCAATTCCCGCAAGCTGCGCGGCTTGCAGCTGGTTCGCCGGAATGCGTTGAAAGCGCTCAGCCAGTAAAAATACCGCAATCGGTAAAAAGCGCCCGGCCATAACCAAGGCCACCAAAGTAGTGCCGTGATAAAAATCGCCAAATTGTGGGCGGTTGGCAGCCACGATTGCGCCCAATCCATAACCCACGGCAGGAACCAATAATGGCAAGGCCAAGGCAACCGTGCCAATGCGTGCGGTCAAGCCGCGATGTCGAATCAGCCAATGCGCTAGAAACGGCGCCACCAGCATGACGATTAATGCCGCTTGACTGGCAAAGCTAAGCGAGCGGCCGATGTCCTCTCGTCCGCGTTGCAGTGCGCCTTGCAAAGACTCAATGCTGCGACTGCCCCAGGTACCAGCGGCTTCACTGCCAGCTAGGCCGGTCTCGAAAATGATGCGACCGAGCGGCAAGATTAGCAGCAATACCAGCGTGCCCCAAGTCGTCATGGTTGCTAGCCATTGCCAGTTTCCTAAATGCAACCGCGCTGGTTTACGTCCTTGTCCTTGCACCGGCACGGCCCAGCGATCGCGAATGCTTAAAGCCACAAATAAAACCACTGCGTCCAGCAAAACCAAAGGCGATGCAGCTTTGGCTCCGGCCCAATAATCGTTGTCGCGCCATTGATTGAATACGTGCGCGGGATATACCTTAAACGGCTCGCCGATAGAGGCAAAATAATCAGGCACTGCAAAATCAGTGGAGGCAAACAAGAATACCAACGCACCGCCCAAATTCTCAATGATCATATTTTGAAAAAGGATATCCAACATGAAAAGTGTATTAGGAATCGCACGATCTCCGACATCCTCAAATTCAGATTGTTAGAATCTAAGACACACACACACACGAAGTGAACATCCTTAAAATGAATCCCTCCTATAATTTCTTGAAAATCTTGACTATGGGATCAATGTCTTCAGGACAATATGAAATTGCTATTTGATATTTTTCATTTCCATTGAGGCAACTCAAATAATTAAAAGCCATTTTCCAACAAATATTTCACGCATGAGTGGGTGGGGTTTGGGGAAGTGCGTGGATGGGTGTCCGGCTCGCCATGCATCATCGGGCACTTGCGATTTTTGCTGCAGCCTTCATAAGTGCCCCACATGGGACAGACTGGCCTGTCAGCAAAGAGAGCCTTGACGAGAGCAGGGATAGAAAGTGGGAATATGAATTATTTCCTATTTCA
>JACNIZ010000310.1 GCA_014382805.1 Planctomycetota bacterium | reverse complement strand
TCAGCGCCGGCACCGCATTCAACACCTCCACTGTGTAACTGCCCTGAGCAGTTTGATCCTCAAAAATGAGGCCTTCAAGGATGTCATGTTCGCGCGTATCGGAATTCGCCGTGGCCCGAATCAATGAGCCGGTGCGTAGCGTCGGCACCTCCTGTAAGGCGGCTTGCGCTGCTTGCATATCGGCAACCTCAACCAGCTTCACGCGTGATCCGGACAAAGCGTGAGTCAAAACTCCGAATGCTCCCGGTACCAAGGCCGGCAATTCGCGTAGGTGCTTTCCAACGTTATTCACCAAAGCCAAACGGGCCTTAGGCATCGACATTTCACCTTCATCCGCCGGTTGCAACTCCAAGTCGAAATCTGATTGACGAATGACTTTCTTCACCAGCACTTGAAATTGTGGATCGGTCAGATCGCCGTCGGAATCGCGCTGGTAATCGTATTTCAGGGTGCGGTTATCCCAAACCCGTTCTTCGGGTTGAGAATCCAGCGGGAATTCGTAGTGACGGCTACCAGTAGTAGGATTGGTCGTCACAAAATTAATGCTCAATACGTCGTGCGGATCGGCCCGGAACGAATCTAGGCGCACCTTAAACGGTGGTTCCCCTTGTCGAGTATTTTCGCCATGGAAGCCGTGCGTACTTTGATCCCAGTGTTGCCACTGTGCACTCTCTTTGCCGACGTTAATGTGCAAAATGCCGCGTTGTTCATCTAAACGGCTCATCAAGCCGCCGACGCACACCGCCAGCACCCCAGCATGAGTGGCTACAAAACCCCAACGTGCCGGCTTCAACAACCGCCGCCAACCGCCGCGGAAGGTATTCAACAGCACACCGCAGAACAGCATCGCCCAACACACCGCGTACCAGGGTGCGTGGTATACCCGAATCAAGTCCAGCCGGTCAGACCAAACAAAAAGCGACCACCACAAATCGTCGAATTTTTCTTCGACAGCCAGGATGCGCTTATTGCGCGCCCGCGTAATTAATCCAGTACGGCTTTGCTTCTGGATGGCGATGGAATAATCCCTGCCAAATCGCGCCTCGACTGCCGGCAGTTTTTTGTCGACCCGGTCGAGCATGGCCTGGATGCCGTCGTAATCGATGTCCAGCGCCGAATCCAAACCGAACAACCCATCTAAGTGCAGGTTTTCGGCAAACCTATAAATGAAAAACGCCTGGGCGTTGCGAAAGCTAGTACCACTCCCGGAAATACCTGAGTACTTGTCGTAGGCGAGTTTTTCGTTTTGCGTCCAAGCACGAGTTTCGCCGGAGGACACCAATTGTTCCAACGAAGCAACCGCACCGTCAGGAATTGGGAAATCCTTATTTTCTTGCTGGAATAGCACCCCGATGATGGCGCCGATCCCGATAAACAGCAAGTTGGTAATGCCGACCTTGATCGACCTTAAGAATTCGAAAGAATGGCCCGGTTTCCACACCAAAAGAATGGAAAACGGCAGCAGGGAAAAAAACAATCCCACTGCTGGCAGCAATTTGCCGCCGGGTTCTGCGTCCCACAAGGACATCGCCAACTTCCACGGAATGGCGGCGTACAAGTAGAGCAAAATGAGCACCAACCCACCATTACGAAAGCCCCACTTGAATTTTTTGGGGCGAGGTGGGCTGACGGGAGTAGAGGTGGCGGAGTCAGCCAAGGTTTATCGATTACGGCTTCCAAGGAAGCGAGTCAGGTCAATCAAACAATCACGGGCTTCTGCAACGGGCAAGACACTGAGTACCTGACAGGCTTCTTCGAGAGCATTACTGATCTCTAGGCGGCAACTTGTCAAGGCAACTTCCAACGGTTCGGCGAACTCGCCTTGCAACAGGGCAGCACGCGGTTCGCCGCTGCCGAAGCCGGCGGCTAGGCGTTGCCGCGCGGCGACAGGCAACATTTCACGCAAACGTATCAACGGCAAGGTCATCTTGCCGTTTGCCCAGTCGGTTCCAAGCGATTTTTTGGCGCTGGCCTGGTCTCCAACTAGGTCCAATAAATCGTCCATCATTTGAAAAGCGCGCCCGGCAAGTAAACCGTGACGGGCACAGGCATCTTGGACCTGCTTATCTCCCCCTCCATAAAAAGCCGCCAAACGGGATCCGGCCTCAAACAATGCTGCAGTTTTGCCATCGATTTGATCGACGTATTCGGCTTCGTCCAACTCAAAATCCTTGCAACTCAGGTTTTGGCTGATTTCACCCAAACATACTGCTGCAGTCGCTCGCGCCAATTCATTGGCACAGGTCTGATCCGAGAATTCAGTAGAACGTTGGAAAGCTTTGGCGTAAATCCAGTCGCCCAACAGCACGCTGGCATGAGCGCCCCATTTGACGTGGGTGCAATCCAAGCCGCGACGTTCTTTGGCTCCGTCTAACAAATCGTCGTGCACCAAGGTTGCCGCATGAATCATTTCGACCACCCCAGCAAGTGGAATGTGCTCTGGGCTCAACTTGCCGCAGCCTTGCGCAATCAGCAAAACTTGGGCGGCGCGCACCTGTTTGCCTTTGAATTGGCGCACATGCTCCACCAAAGGCCGCAAGCGCGGAGATTCGGGTTGGTACTGTTGAGCCAACCATTGATTCACTGCTTCCATCGGCTCGGCGATGGAGGCCAGTAGCTGAGGAAGATCGAGCGCCTGCGGGCTTGGGGTCACAACTAGGAATCCTGGTCGACGGCGTCTGAGAGGCTTTCCCAGTCTTCAGGCCGATTCAGGTTGGTGCAGTCTGGAATTGTACCTAAGCCTGTGCCGGAAAGGGCGATCCACCGCTGCTGTTGTAAAAACCTGCGCACCGAACGGCCACCGCTTTCTAGGTATTCCCTGGCAGCGCGGTGAAAGCTGGCCGGATAGGCTGCAATGAGGGGTTCTGGGCCGTTTTCGCTGACGGGCACGACTGCCGTTTCGGGTGAATTTTGCGCCTGTTCCACCATCGCAGCAAGCTGCCCAGACTGAATTTTGGGCAGATCTCCAGCTAAAACTAATACCCACTTGGCACCAACCCGGTGCTGGCTGTATTCCAAAGCGGCGGTTAAGCCGGCCATAGGTCCAGAACCAGCGGGTGCTTGTTCAGAAATGGCGTCCTGGAGTGCGACAAAAGCCTCGAGTTGCGGAAGCAGACGCAGGTCAGGCCCGAGGCAGATCAAATGCTGGCAATGTGGACGCAATGCGTTGGCGGCGCGATCGATCAAGCGCGAGCCATCGGCCAATTCCATGCGCAGCTTGTCCTTGCCCATGCGCCGGGATAGTCCTCCTGCCAGCAGGGCGCCTACCCACTGCGGAGAACCGGGGCGCCTCATGCCTTAGCTTTTGTCCGACGAATCGTCGTTTTTCAGCTCTTTGGGCTTATCCTCGCCGTCGTCTTCTTCGCCTTCTTTCAGGCCCTTTTTGAACTCATGAATGCCGGACCCTAAACCGCGCATCATGCCGGGCAATTTGGCGCCGCCGAATAGCAATACGGCGATACCGGCAATCCACATCCATTCGGATCCACCAGGCATACCGCAACCGGGCAAGCTGATGAGCAAGGCGAGTAGTAAGTAGCGGGAGCCGCGGGCAATCATGATGCAGGCGTTGGGCATGAATTCAGGGTGCATTCTACGGCTTCGGGGCGTCGCCGGCTAGGAATCGGGCGCGCAGAGTATCGCGGTAGTTAGGTCGACGCAAAACCTCGCATCGCCAGCCACTTTGTTCGAGGCCATCCCTAACCCGACGGGCGCAGGTATATGAGGTCAAAATTGCGCCGGGAGCGGCAACATTCGCCAGGCCAGGCCATAATTCGGGCTGCCAATCGTCGGCGTGTTTGGCGGGCGAAAAAAGATCCAGGAAAATCCAATCGATGCTGTTCGCGGCCAACAAGGGGAACATATGGGCTGCGCTGAGCGGGTAGAGGTGCAGGTCGGCATGGATCGGCAGGTCCTCGACGGTGTAGCCCCACCATGGCGCGTGGGCTTCGATCTCCGCCGGTGGCGCTGGCCACGGCTGCACAAACTGCGGATTAGGCTCGCATCCATAGGAGGTGATTTCGCCGTCAAATCCGGTCTCGGCCAGCATGCGGCAGGCCATAGCGGTATTAAGACCACGCCCAAAGCCAACTTCCAGCATCCGCACCTGGCTAGCATCGGCCATGGCCCATCGCTCCATGATGGGCGCGACGTAGGTAAAACGCGCTTCGCGCAGTGGATCGCGGCAATCGTGTGCCCACTCTCCACTGCGAGGATGTTGAAAGCTTAGTTCCATGCGGTAGTTTGTCACCGCCCTGGCTCAAAGCAGCAATCCAGGCTTACATGCCCAGGTCGTTGCGGAAGGCGGTCAGGGTCGTGCCCAAATCTGATGGCGTCGGCGCGATGCGTGCACCGGCATTTTCCAGAGCTTCGATCTTGGAATCAGCAGTACCACTGCCGCCCGAGATTATTGCCCCTGCATGGCCCATGCGTTTTCCCGGAGGGGCCGTACGGCCAGCGATGAAGGAAACTACTGGCTTAGTGACGTAAGACTGGATGAACTCGGCGGCTTCTTCCTCAGCGGTGCCACCGATCTCGCCAATCATGATGATGGAATCGGTTTCATCGTCATCTTGGAAAGCCTTCAGCACATCAATGAAGTTCGTGCCAGGAATCGGATCGCCGCCGATGCCTACGCACGTAGATTGTCCCAAACCTTCGTTGGTAACCTGCCAAACTGCTTCGTAGGTCAGGGTACCCGAACGGCTAATGATGCCGACGGATCCTGGACGGTGAATGTAAGCCGGCATGATGCCGATCTTGCACCCCTTGCCGTCGCCCGGGGTGATGACGCCGGGGCAGTTTGGGCCAATCAAGCGCGAATTTGAACCGGCAATGGCCTGCTTGACGCGAGCCATGTCCAAAGTCGGGATGCCTTCGGTAATGCAAACCACCAGCTCGATGCCGGCTTCTACGGCCTCAAGTATTGAGTCCGAAGCAAAAGCAGCAGGTACGTAAATCACCGAAGCCTGCGCGCCGGTTTGGGCAACGGCGTCGGCGACGGTGTTGAACACCGGCAAACCGAGGTGCTCTTGCCCGCCCTTACCAGGAGTTACCCCACCCACCATTTGGGTGCCGTAAGCCATAGCTTGTTCGCAGTGAAAGGTGCCGGTTTTGCCGGTAAAGCCTTGGCAGATCACCTTGGTGTCTTGGTCAATGAAAATGGCCATCGATTTATCCTTGCTTCAAAATTATGGATTAAGCAAGAGCCGCAACGGCTTCGCAGATCAAACGCGCGCCTTCGTCCAACGAAGATGCAGGAGTAATGTCTAGGCCGCTTTCCTGCAACAGGCGACGGCCTTCATCAACGTTGGTGCCCTCGAGACGCACCACCAATGGAACGGAGAGTTCCAAATTCTTAGCCGCATTGATCACGCCGCGTGCGATGACGTCGCACTTCATGATGCCGCCGAAAATATTGACCAAAATGCCGCGCACCTGCTCATCAGAAACAATGATGCGGAAGGCTTCGGTAATGGCTTGCTCGGATGCACTGCCGCCGACGTCAAGGAAGTTGGCGGGGTCAGCGCCATGGGACTTAATCGTGTCCATGGTCGCCATCGCCAAACCGGCGCCGTTGACCATGCATCCGATCGAGCCGTTCAAAGCGATGTAATTCAGCTCAAACTTGCTGGCTTCCACTTCCTTTGGATCTTCTTCATTTTCATCGCGCATCGCAGCTTCGGCCTTGTGGCGAAATAACGCGTTGGAATCGAGATTGATCTTGGCGTCCAAAGCCACCACGTCGCCCTCATCGGTGATCACCAATGGGTTGATTTCAGCGATTTCGCAATCCAGTTCTAGATATGCCTTGGACAATCCCATCAGGAATGGCACTGCCTGCTTGAGCTGGGCGCCTTCCAATCCAAGGAAAAATGCTGCCCGCCGCGCTTGGTGTGGCTGCAGGCCCATGATCGGATCAATCGGCAGCTTCAACAATGCTTCCGGCCGCTCCACCGCAATGGTTTCGATTTCGACGCCACCTTCTGCGCAGACCATCAAGACTGGGCAGCAGCGTTCACGGTCCAAAGCAATGCCGATGTAATGCTCTTTGGCTAAATCCAGAGCTTCACAAATCATGACCTTGCGCACTTTCTGGCCTTCCGGTCCGGTTTGGTGGGTAACCAGCATCATGCCCATCATGTTGCTCGCAGCTTCTAGCGTGGCTTTTTTCGAGGTGCAGAATTTGACTCCGCCACCTTTGCCTCGACCACCGGCGTGAATTTGCGCTTTGACGACGGCTTGTTTGCCGCCCCAATGGTCAAATGCTTGGGCTACCTGTTCGGCAAAATCAGGGCCATCCTCAAGGACGATTCCGCGCTGAATGCGGACCCCGTAACGCTCAAGGATTTCCTTGGCTTGGTACTCGTGGATTTTCATGTCTCTGGCAGAGAGAGCTTGGATGAAGCGAGGGCGTTGACCCTCAAGCCCAGTCAGGCAACTGGCTGGGAAAAAGACGGCCCGTCCCCCCTTGCAGGGAGCCGGGTCCTGTAGGCCGTCGGGCCGTGGAGCCGCACATGCGGTGGCGTGGCAGCTAAGGTTGGATGGCGCGAGCGAGAAAAAATGCAGCCTATGGGGCTACAAATTTGCCACGCTTGCGGCGCTTGCGCTTGATGACAGCGCGTCCACCGTGGGTTTTCGAACGACTGCGGAAACCGTAAGCCCTACGCTTCCGGTTCGACTTGCGAATTTTGACTTTGCGGCCCTTCACGACATTATTGGGTTAGGCACCAGGCGCGGACGTCTGGCGCAGGTCCTGGAGCTGAATCAAACTGATGGTGTTGGTACCGCCAGCGACCGAGAAGGTGCCAGCCAACGCCACAAGTAAATCCTGATCCCGGATCCACTTGCTCTTGACTAGGACTGTCGCCGCTAGGCGATGTAAATCCGCTACTGAATCCGCTAGAGGGATCAGGCCCGGAAGTACGCCCCAAATCAAGGACATGCGGTGGAATGCTTTCTCTCGCGACGTAATACCGATAAACGGCAGGTCGGCGCGAAATGAGGCGACAAGTCTACTGGTTCGGCCGCTCTCAGTAAAGACTAGAACCAATTTGGCCAAAGAAAGGTGGGCCGCCATGATCGCGGCATGGGCCACAGCCATGCCTACCGAGCCCGGACGGTCGCCAATCCGCTCAATGCCGGGATATTGACGCCAATCTGAGGTGAACATTTCTTCTTCGGTGGCAATCAGAATATCGTGCATGACCCGGCAGGCCTGGACCGGATAATTGCCCATCGCGGTCTCACCGGACAGCATCACCGCGTCCGCCGATTGCGAAACCGCATTAGCAACATCCGAAACTTCAGCACGAGTTGGCTGCTCAGCTTCGATCATTGATTCCAGCATTTGGGTAGCCACAATGACCGGCGTGGCTGCCCCCAAGCACTGGCGAATAATCCTGCGTTGCAGCAAAGGCACCTTGGCATGACCGACTTCCACCGCCAAATCACCTCGAGCGACCATAATCGCGTCGGTCTCGGCAATGATCTCCTTGAGATTTTCGATCGCGTTCGGATGCTCAATTTTGGCGATGATCGGGATATCCGATTTCAGTTTATGCAATGCCCGCTGCAGGCTGGCGACATCTTTGGCACTGCGCACAAAACTAAGAGCAATCCAATCCACCTCCTGTTTCACCGCCCATGCCAGATCCTTACGATCCTTTGCCGACAGAGCTGGTGCAGATACCTCCGAATCGGGCAAGTTGACTCCTTGAAAGGACGCCAACTGGGTTCCGCGGCGTACTTTGCAAAGTAAACGGCTGCCCTTTATCTCAACAATCTTCAATTCCGCCCGGCCATCCCGGATGCGGATGCGGTCGCCGACGGAAACATCCTTGCTGAGACCACGGTAATCGATAGGAAGATCGCCATTTTTGCCCTCTTTGCTACCGCCGCGCACCCAGATTTTTTCGCCTAAGCGCAAGGTGCGGTGCTGTTTCAATTCCCCGAGGCGAATGCGCGGTCCACGCAGGTCCACCAAAATAGAAATTGGCCGCTCCAGTTCGGCTCGAATCTCACGGATCCAACCGATCCACGTTTCGCGGGCGACATTGTTGCCGTGGCTCATGTTTAAGCGAAACGCATCAACGCCCGCTTTAACCATGCGTCGAATAAGCTCCGGGCGTGCACTGGACGGCCCGAGCGTGGCGATGATTTTAGTTCTGGCTAACTTCTTCTCAAGCATTGGAGGACGGCTTGGGGTGACAAAAAAACCGAGGCTAGTATCCCAGCCTCGGTTGAAGTTTCGGTGAAAATAAAGTTTGACTTACAGCAGACCTTTTTCGCGCAAGGTTTCGATGTCCTTGCGAATGGCGTCGGCGGATGCGTTCAGTTTTGCCATACCGGCGTCATCGAGTTCCAGCTCCACAATGCGCTCCACCCCGTTGCTGCCCAAAACGCAGGGCACGCCCATGTAAATGCCGCTGAGGCCATATTGGCCGTCCAACGATGCGGCCGATGGCAACAGACGCCGTTCATTGCGCAAAATGGACTTGGCCATCGCCACGGCAGCGGCCGCCGGCGCGTAATAGGCGGAACCGGTTTTAAGCAAATTGACGATTTCAGCCCCACCATGCTGCGTGCGTGCATTAATCGCGTCGACCTGAGCGTCCGGGAGCAAGGCGGTTACCGAAACGCCGTCCATAGTCGAGAACTGTGGCATCGGCACCATCGAATCGCCGTGGCCGCCCAGCACCATGCAGCGTGCATCCGCTACACCACCACCGAGAGCATCGGAGATGAAAAATGCCATGCGCGCAGAATCCAAAACGCCAGCCATGCCGACGACGCGCTTCTTGTCGAAGCCCAAGCGCTCGGCCATCAAGTAAACCATGGTGTCCAACGGATTGGAAACCACGATGACCTTGGATTCAGGTGAGCCTGCTTTGATGTAATCCGCAACCGCATTGATGATCTTGCCGTTCACCTCGACCAGATCGCTGCGGTCCATGCCAGGCTTGCGCGGCAATCCAGCGGTCATGATGAACAGATCCGAACCACTGGTGTCCGCCGGATCATTGGTGCCAACGACCTTAGCCTGGTAACCCAGTACTGCCGCAGCTTGATTCAAATCCAGCGCAATGCCCTGAGGGCGGCCTTCAATGACGTCAATTAGGACGATTTCCTCAGCTATTTCCTGCTCGGCAAGACGTTGCGCGCAGGTCATGCCTACAAATCCAGCACCTACTACAGTGACACGGGTCATGATGATTAATGATTCGGGGAATACCGGGAGTTCCGGCGCGGGATTTTACCCCTGCGGCCACGGCCCTGGCTAACTTCCTAAGAAAGTCTTGCCGTTGGTGGTCCACCAAGTTTTCCACGATTCATAGGCTTTTTGGCGATCAGCTTCTTCGGCTTGGTAGTCGTAGCCGAACTTTTGCGCGGTGATTTGGCGCAAAGACTGAGCCGCTGCTTGGCGTACGAATGAAATTTCGTCCAGCAAGCTCTCGATCAAGTGCGGGACCGACGCCTTGGCGCGCCAATCCCCCATGGTTTTGGCGGCATAAAAGCGGTTGAATTCATAAGGATCCGTCAGCAGAGGGATCAGGTGCGGGACCAGGCGATCATCGTTTTGGCCTGAGAGCTTTTCTAATGCGTCTAAGCGGTCGTCTTGGTCATCCGACTGCAATTGACGCAGCAAAGCAGTGATTTTGGGCTGGAAAGCTTCTTCGCCCGCCCCACCATCGGCCGGGCCGCGTTCGGCCATTTCGCGCATTTGCACGCTGAGTAGATCCAGCTGGTCGCGCAGCGTCTCTTGACTGCCGCGTTGTTCGCGCTGACGTTCTCCAAGCACCTGCAAACTGGCTTCCGCTTGACCGATGCGCTTGCCCAAACTTTCAATTTCCAGCGCAAATTGAGCAAATTGATCGGTTTGGGTGCGCAATTCCTCGAATTGTTTTTCAGCATCTTGACCCAGCAAAGCCAAACGATCGCTAATTTGCCCAAGTTGGGTGGAAGTTAACCTGGATTCCTGGTCCAGTTCTTGGCGGATTTCATCCAGTTTACTGTCCAATCTGTCCTTGAAGCTGTCTCTTTGGTCACTAAAGGCTGCCTGCATTTCCAGGCGGAAGGCCTCCTGTTTTTCACTATGGTTCCACCAAACCCAAACTGCTGCCACCACCGCCATCAATGCGATTACAGTGCCGATCCAGCCCATAGGACCGCTATTACCGGTTGGACTTTCAAGTAATTCAAGGCACCCAGGGCAAATGCAGCGATCTCCAGCGCGCTGGGCGGCGCCCGATTCAATGTCAGCAAGGGGGACAGATGCGTCGCAAACGTTGCAGAAATGAAGCTCAGCCATACCCAGAGGATAGCTGTCTCAGGGCGGCAGTTACACCGCTAGACCGCCAAACCCAGCCAGAGCACCATCGAAGTTGCGCTTAGACGTGCTCCACGGCGGCACTTTGGGCCCAACAAATCCAACCGCCACCGAGCAATCGGTCGCCCTGATAAAGGGCCAAACCCTGGCCGGGGGTCACACTTTCAGCAGGCTCAGCGAACTCGATGCGGAGTCGATCTGGCGCCAGCATAGTGGCGGTAGCGCTGACCCCGCCAGGAGCACTCCGGTATTGGACTTCCAGGCCCTCTAGCACCCCAGTAGGGCTCAATTCACAGCCGACGGCCTGGAAACCCTCCACCTCGGCTAAGGAACTGCCGGTGGCCTCACGCGGCCCGACGACGACGTCACCGGTATCGGCCCGGATGTCGATTACGTACATAGGTTGAGTACTGGCGAACCCGAGTCCGCGGCGTTGACCTCGGGTGAAACCCATATGGCCATCGTGTTCGGCCAGGACTTGGCCATTGAGGTCGACCATGCGACCAGCTTTGCCCAAGCCTCCGCTTTTACGCAGAACCTCGCGATAGTCGTTCCCTGGAACAAAGCAAATTTCTTGACTGTCAGGTTTGCCAAAAACGGCGAAACCTGCTTTTTCAGCCAGGGCGCGGGTTTCGGATTTTTGCAGCTCGCCTATGGGCAGCAGAGTGCGCGCTAGGGTGGATTCGGCAACCGGGAAGAGCACATAGGACTGATCTTTGTGGACGTCTAAACCGCGCAGTAGTTGCGGGCCGGATTCGGTTTGCTTGAGCCGGGCGTAATGGCCGGTGGCTAAATATTGAGCCCCCATGGCGTCGGCGAATTGCACTAGAGCACCAAACTTAATGTCGCGATTGCACATCGCGCACGGGTTCGGCGTGCGACCTAATTCGTATTCGCTGCGGAAATACTGCTGAATGCGGTCAAATTCCGCCTCCATGTCCAGGGCGTGAAAGGGAATTCCCAATTTGTCGGCCACCAAAGCGGCATCCCGTGCGTCCGCGGCCGAGCAACAACCTTGTTTATGTGCCGCCGTTTTGGATTTCATCGAACAAGCCGACGCCGTGGCTACATTTTTTGCCGCCTCGACTCCATTGCGTAAAAATACCCCGACGACGTCGTAGCCTTGCTGCTGTAGCAGTAGAGCGGCGACGCTGGAATCTACGCCGCCGCTAAGGGCGACCAAGACGCGCTTGGGGTTCATTTATTGGAGTGGCTAGGCGGTGGCACGCCTGCGTACAGACGTTAGAATGACCGCCCATTATCGCACAGGACCACCCATGGGCGAAGTCAGGAAACAAAATTCCGTGTACATCCTTCCCCAGCAGCAGGAAGGCGGCAGCTTTGTCCCTTCTTCCTTCTTTCTTGTCATCGTTT
>JACNIZ010000209.1:4472-11739 GCA_014382805.1 Planctomycetota bacterium | reverse complement strand
GCACCCAGCGCTTGCTGGATTGCGGCTTCGTCCCCTTTGGGAGTGAAAGACGGATCCTTGCTTGCAGTTATGGCCAATAATGGACGCGGCGCAATCAGTCCGGCAACGTCGCCCATATCCATAAAGCTGGCCAATCCATTTACATGACTGCATGGACAATGAGTAATCTTCGTTTCCAGAAATTCACGAAAACGTGTCAAATAAACCACCGGAATTGCTACGCCAATTCGTTCATCCATCGCCGCAGCGTAAAGCGTATTCAATCCACCGCCGGAAGCCCCCGTGCAAGCTATGCGCGAACCATCGGCATCGTCGCGTTGCAGCAAATAATCCAAAGCTCGCATAGTATCCCAAACCATAAAGCTCATATTGTTCTGTCCAACTAAGATGGAACGGAAATATTCATAGTGACTGTTTCCAGGAACCGCGCGCTCGCCTTGCCCAAACGCATCATAGGTGAGTGCTAAATAGCCTTGTTTGGCTAGGCCGATGCAACGCGCCTGGACCACCGGTTCGGCTTTTGATTTACCCCAATGACCTACCGGGTTGAGCACAATGGGGAAGGGGCCGGGCCCATCAGGCACATAAACATTTGCAGTAACTGGGAAGCCGGGCCGGCTGTCAAATACGATTTTTTCTATTGAATAACCGTCCCGCAGCAGGGTCCCCATGGGCCTGATGTTGAGCGGAGTGCGCTGAGGCAGCGGTGAAAGTCCAAGCGCTTCTGACAACTTTCCTTGCAAACGTTTTTTTTCCCGACGCCAATTTTCCGCTGTGTCCTGGCGACTGGCGATGAGTTCATGTGCACGTTCCGCAGTGGCCGCGCATTGCTCAATCAACTCCGAGACCGCGTCTGTAGTGGAAGGCGCAGTCTGCAAAATGGCTTGCAAACGTTCCTTGGCAGCGGGATCGAAGTTTTGATCCGTGGTAAGCAATACACAATCTGCGACCTCAAAACCTGTCCCAGCATCATGAATGCTTAGCTTTGCGGTTCCTCCCTGCCACTTCACATGTGCAGCAAGTTCCCAACTAAAACCGGTGGTGCTTGGACGTGGCGTGGATGCATTCCAATCCGAAATCAACCGCTTATGGGTGGCTGCAAAGCGCCGATCTCCCAAACTAATCGAAAACCGACGATCCTGGTCGTTGCCCTCGTAACCTCGCGTCCATATTTGGTAGTTCCCCGGAGGAAGATCAAATGTGGTGGTTAGATTCGTGCTGGCGACTCCTTCGGCATTAGATACTCGGAAACCTGTACCAGAAAAACCTTCAAGATTGTCCTGCTGGCGCCACGGCCCGTCGAAGTCCTCGGCCTCAATGATTCGGGTCGTTGAACTTGCACCAGGCTTGAAGCTCAACTTCCGCAAACGCATGTTCGAAATGAAAGCTGCACCACTGTCTAAGGCTTCGATCCGAATGGGCAGCTCATCATTCTGCCACCATTCCTTCGGCACATCGATCGCCAGCCAATGAAAACCGTTGAATCCCGCGTATTCAACAATTTTTTCGTGCCCGCCGATGTTCACCTTTGCTCGCCGTTGATCATTTTTTGCACCCCAGCGTATCCACAGCGTTGCGTCTCCGGCCCCACGACCTTTTGCAATCCATTCAATCGGAGCACGTTTGCTCCAACGATAGGTTTCTCCGACGTAACTCTCTCCGCCGTTTAAGTCCACCGAATCAATGAGAGCTTGATCACCACCTGCTGCATCCAGCATTTCATAAGGATCGGTTGGTTCCGGCTCTTGCCCGTGCGGCGCCGGACCGACGGGAATAACCATCACTTTCAATTTTTCCCCTTTCTTCAATTCTATTGGCAGTCCGGCAATGAGTTCCGCACCCAGCCGCAAGATGGATGTGGACTTGTTGGAATCCCCGTCTTCAAGAAAAACTACGCGATAAAGCTCAGCGGCATTCACCGTATACCACTCCGGAAATGAATTCAAACGAGGCAAGTCGTGCGGCAAACGGAAGTGCTCCACGTGGCGGGGATGATCAAAATGCAATCTCCCTCTCCAATCCTCTGCGCTAGACAAGCTCAAATGCAAGCGGCCATTGATTCCTTTATTTGGGGACATATTTCCAAGCGGTGCAATGACTTCTGTGGCTCCCCCCAATTGCAAACCAGAATTCCAAGGTTGCATAAAGGTGCCGCCCGAATAACAAAGTGCCACCATTAAAGCGGTTCGCGCATAGTTGCCGTCGCCATACCATCCTTCCACGATCCCGCTGTCTTTTTCATTTGTCAGGATTTGCTTGGCGAAGAAGCGAGGCAGGATTTGTTCCAACCAAGCAAAGCCTGACGGTTCGGGGGTGTGCTGTAGCAACAACAATGCACCTTCAATGGAATCGGCGAACGAATCCGCGCCGCCCCATTCCATGTATCGCTCCTGATTAATATTCTTCAACGCCTGGCGCGCGGCTTCCGAATAGCGCTTTTCATTCGTAACCAATCCAAAATTCAACACGCCTGCCAGCGCATAGCCCCAAGTATCCGGTACTGCTTGACTAAGCGGTTCAGCGGTGGACGCCCGCAGGCGCGAGTACCATAAACCATCCTGATTGCGCGCTTTCTCCAACAAAGTATCAAACATGCGCCGTAGCGGGATTTCATATCTTGCAGTGGATTCACGCCTCAATCGATGAACCGCCGAAAACACTTCAGCCAGTCCGCCAACGATTTCATTTCCATGATCATTTAGGCTTAAAACATCGTCGATGGCATTGTGCTGGGTAAAGTCCCAGCGATGCGCGGGCAACCACCCACCACTCGGCAAAACTTCCATGCAATAAGCGTCAGCAATGCGTTCGGCAAATTCCAGATAGCGTTCTTCGCCGGTTAAGAAATAGAAGCGCGTTAGAACTTGCAGCAGCTCGCCATTGACTTCGGTGCTGTTTGAAGGCAATTTCCCAAAATCGGAATCCACCGGCGAATGTTTGATAATCCCGTCTACAAGCTGGCGCATGCGCGATACCCAAGGCGTCGGCCCATCCAATTCAATAAGCGGATTCAATCCGTCCTTCGCGTATTCTGTTGCCGCAAAAATGATGCGATGGATGTCGGGCTTGGCGTGTTGGAAACGCCTTTCGCGAATGGAGTACCAATCCGGCATGCCATCGATCCGGGTGGTAAGCGATATTTCCGTGCGCAGCAGCCCCAGTAATTCATCGATGCGCTGCGGTGCAGTAAAGCGGGCAGACAACACCAAGAATGGATACATGTCGGCCGCGTTATCACCCGGGGACCAGACGTATTGATTAGTGGTGCGCGGCATCATGCCGGTTTCCGGATCGCGAATTGCCAACCAACCTTCCAAAACCGCATTCGCGCGCTGCAAACATTCTTGCGCTACCGGCGCCCTACGATCGGCAAGAGCAAACGCCTCTTGAGCCTTTGGCCCACCCTGCGCGGCTCCGCTGCCTACGCACAGGAATCCAAGCGCACTGGTGCTAATAAGTAGATTCAGCCCCCAGGCGACGAAGGTTTTCATATTTTAAGGATAGTAGACTTGAAGGCCTATGTGCTTCAGATTCTGGCCCAGGTGCAACCGCCGCGCACATAGAGCATTGCCTTCCATGGCCGTTCATCATGATGCATCCTGGCGCATCATCATTTCCGCATAGGTCAAGAATGAATGAGTAAACGACGGGACGCCAGGATGGATGGTAGCTTTTAAAGGCGCACGCAGCGAGCGAACCCTAGCATTTCGGTCATCGCGAGTGAATCCAGGCCGTTCCACCATTTCGGGAACCGGGCTCGTGGGCAAGCGCGGTAACTGAATTTTTAATTAACTCGGGCTTCACTAATAGAGCAAGCCCGGCCTTCATCGGCCAAGTTTCCCGAGCATGTTTCGAGCAGAGGGTCGGACAGAGGGTCGAGGACCGAAATTACAAATACCATCGGCATTTTCACTAGCCCCAATTATTGTTTTTTAGCATTTCAGCAAACCACCGCCTTCCATTGGGGTTTTTCGCGCCGCAGAAGTAAATTGCGGCCATGAATTCCGCCGACGGGTTCGAGATCGAGGCCAAGCTGGTTGCGCCGGACTGGACTCAGTTGACGCAACTTCCGGCGGCGCTGGAGGCTATGGGCGCTTATGTGTCGGATTCCACCGAATTGCAGTTTGCGGACCATTATTTGGACACCGCCGACCTACACGTGATGCGCGCTGGCTGGGCGTTGCGTTGGCGCAGTTATCCCACCCGCTCGTTGATTACGTTGAAGGCTTTGCGCGCCCCGGTCGATGGCGTCGCGGTGCGGGAAGAAATTGAAGAAGAAATCGGCGGCACGCTGGAAGACGGTCTTCCGATCAACATTTTGGGCGGGCGCGTCAAAGAAATGGTTGAAGGCGCTGACTTGCAATTGCTGTTTTCGCTGCATCAAAGTCGCAGCGTGCGCAACGCGGTTTTTTCATCCGGCTTGCAACTCGAGGTTTGCTGCGATCAAATCCGCTGGACTGGCGCCGAAAAAAACGTAGAGGACTTTGTCGCCGAGCTGGAGGTCAAAAAAGGCACCGAGGAGCAGCTGCGGCAGTTGCTCGCGCGCTTACTAGAGTCGCTGGACTGGAAGACGTCGAAATTATCGAAATTTGAACGCGGAATGGAAGTGGCAGGCTTGGCTTGAGCCTTTGGTTTTAATCAATTTTTTTGGCTAAGTCTGCGGGCAGCCAAACGTGCAATAAGGTGCGGTAACCGTCCTCCCAAGCGTTGCCGGAGAAGGGGTCGTTGTGGATCGACTCCTGGATAAAGCTCAACCCAATCCGCGGTTGGTTGAGTTTTTGCGTGTATAAATCCCAGCCGACGTAGCGCTGGCTACGGGCATATCTTTCGTGAGTTTTCGGCACCGAACGTAGCAGCGCGATGGCCTCATTGATGTCCCCATAAGCTGCCAGTTCACGGCCTAAGCGGTAGGGATCGCGGTCATCTGGGGAGTGCAGCCAAGTCCTCCTACGGTTCGGGCCCTCGGTGTAGCGCCGCCGTCGGCGTTCGGATTGGCCAGACGCTTTGGGCTTTTTGACGACCTCGGACAACGCCTCAGTCAGAACCTCGGTTAGGGTCGACACTTGCTCTTGCCGTCCGGCTTGCTCAGCCTCATTCAAAATCTCGCCCAAGGTCCGAACCGTGCCGTCCGGCAGGTGTATTTCCATTTCCGATGACGGCGGGGCTGGCGGGGCGTCGGAGCCTCCCACCGTAAAACCAAGCACAAGAACGACAGCCACCAACAACAATATTGCAAAGCGTTGGAAGAAGCGTTTGGTGGTAGGATTACTGACCATGTTGATCTCTCTGCTGCTTACCATTCTGGCCGCTCCGCCCCAAGCTGGCGAAAGTTTTTCCAGCGCTGAAGCAGGGTTCAAAATCCAAGTGCCGGTGGCGGAGTGGGCGCTGAACACGGTACCTGGGCAGCACGGTATTTCGGCGTTGGCGATGGGCCCGCCGGAACACGCAGGGGTGGTGCAATTTTCGGTGCAAATTTCTGCCGCCACCGTCTCTGATTTGGAAGGTTTGCGCACCCAGCGCGATGGCGTGATGAGTCAGGTGGCAGGCGTCGAAGGCATCCGCGAAGCGAAGGCAATCGAAATGGAAATTTCCGGCATGAAAGCGCCAGGACTGCAAGTGGAGCAGGACGCGCAAGGCAATACGTATTTTGTGCGCCAAGCCAATTTGATTTCGCAGGGGCTGCATTACAAGTTCCAAATGCATGCGCCGAAGGACATGTACAAGGAGCAAGAGCCGCATTTCAAAAAGGCACTGGCGAGTTTTGAATTCGTGAAATTGGAAGGTGAAGCGGTCAAGCAGGCCAAATTGCGCGAATTGGCGGACCGTTGCGGAAGTGAGATTGATTGGTACACCGAATGGGATGAGGCGGCAGCCGCAGCCAAGGAGCAAAAGAAACTGATCTTGGTCTCGGTGCAAGCAATACCTGGTTTTGAAATTGGTGATCAGGTCAAGCGCGGTGTATTTATGGATCTAGACATCCTGCGTTTGCTGCAAAGTCGTTTCATCGTTTTGCAATGGCGGCGCGGCATGGGCGCTCCTTTCGAACACGCCGACGTCTTCGGCATGGGCCCCAACACTTTTGGAAACGGGATTCTCGTGGTCACCCCAAAGGGTGACGTGGTCCGCCAGCTTTTCCTGTTGAAAACCACTGCGGCTTACGACGTTTTGATCGACGCTCTAAAGGGACATCCAAAGATTGATAAGCCAACTCCTCCGGCCGACGCCGACCGCCAGCAATCAATTCAGTTTTATTTGGAAACGGGTCAACTTGATTTAGCAAAAACCATGTTGAGTGATACCAAAATCCCTGACAATACCGAAGATCGGACCTTTGAATGTTGGCTGAAGTTTGAATACCACCGCCTTTTGCGCGACCCGCAAATGGCGAATTCCGCTCTAAAGCAAGCCGGTGAAGCAAGTAGGTATGTGGATCTCCCCTCCCGTATTGGAGATGACCGAATCATGATGGATTCCGCATTTATGGCTGCAGTTACTGGAAAGGCCAAAAATGCTGAAACTATGGCAACTGCTATTCGGAATAGTTCGAACGCAACCGACGAAGTACACGCACTTGCATTGCTGCTATTGGGGTCTTTGCGGTTACAGGCCGAGGATCGAGCTGGCACGGAGGAGGATTGGATGGAACTGGTCGACAAATTCCCAGATTCTCGATGGGCTTGGCTAGTAGCCGCTGCAATGACGGGCCCCGGATGGGGCATTGAGATCTATCCGGACCTGCGCTGGCCCGACCAGGCAGACCGCAAACTGGCATTCATCCCTAAAGCCGCACCGAACATGTCGAGTGACATATCAATGGAAGAGTTGATTTCCTCAGCGAATGAATACTTATTAGTCAACCAAGAGAGAGAGGGTAATTGGAAATGCATGACCAGTTATGGTGATCGCAAGGAGTTGGCCGACGATTTTGAATTAGCCGCCACCGCAATCAATGGCAGCGCCTTATTGCGATTGGAGGACAACGGCTTGGCTAAAGAAGCGGCGGGACGCGCGTTGAATTGGATGATCAAGCAACGCAAGCTTCTGCAAAACGAAGAAAAGCCGCCGGTCGTCTTTATGGATTACACCGTGTGGAGTCGCTCTTACTGCATCGACTTCCTCGCCGATGGTTTGCAACATAAAAGCGGCAACGCCTACGCGCTCCGTGCTGTGATTTATGATCGCATTCGCACTCTTGCTGCGCGACAGCAACATAATGGCGGTCGGGACTCCCTAACAACTGCGATACCATGGCCTGTCGAACGAGAGG
>JACNIZ010000209.1:0-4462 GCA_014382805.1 Planctomycetota bacterium | reverse complement strand
GAATTGCATTCAGGATCTGGCTGAGCGCCAGCAACAGAATGGCGGTTGGAGTTACTACCTAACCACAAAGGTAGGCGGTGCGGCCACCCCGCAGTCGATCAGTTTCACATCAGCGACGGTGGTCATGGCGCTGGAACGTGCAGTTGAAGCTGGCGTGGCGGTTGACGAGGAAATGCTCAAGCGCGGATTGGATTGCATGGCAGCGCTGCGTTGTGAAAACGGCACCTTCGCTTACTTCCTTAATGGCGCCGATTTCGCCACTAGTAAGCCCGCGAGCTTTGACATTAAAGGTTCGGCTGCACGAGGTCCAGCATGCGCACTTTCGCTTATCCGCGGCGGCCGCGAAACTTTTTCCGACTTGGCGCCACGGTTGCAGATGTACATCGACCACTTACCCCTCTTTGGAGCGCAACGCCATAAGGCATTGATGCACGCCGGGGCCAACGCCCAAGGATCGCACTATTTGCTTTATGATTACAGCACTGCCGCCGAAGCCCTACGCGCCGCCGGCAAAGATGATCTCAAACCGAAACTGCGCAATGCAGCTTACAACGCCATACTTGGCCAAATCCGCTCATGTCGCTTGCACGACGGATCTTATTTGGACAACCCTTTGATTGGGGTCAACATCGGCACCGGGCTTGCCTTGACCGCCCTGGTTGATTTGCAAAACATTGACGCATAGTCTTCCAGCCGACCCAAAAAATGAGCAGCAGGTAGAGAACCTGCAAACGGCTCTTGCTGAATTGCAGCAAGAGCATGACCGGCTCAATGCCAAAGAACGCAAGCTGCGTAAATTCGTCGAAGCTGAAATTGACAAGCTAGAAGAAATCCGCGGCTTCAGTTTCCAGGGATTGGCTTTGAAGTTGAGCGCTTCTAAATCTAAAGCCGAAAAAGCGGAATGGGACAAATATACGCACCTGCGCAGTCGCTATGACAAATGCTACGCTGACTTGGCCGACGTCATTGCGGCGATGCACGAAATTCGACAGCGGATGGCGAGTGTTGACGACGGCAAGAATCAAAATAAAAATGCCCTGGCGGGTCCAGCTGCGATTTCGGCCTTGCAACATGTTGTGCAATCTGGCGAGAAATCCATCAGCGCAATTCACAAAGTGAAATCCACCTTACTGGAATCAAAAAAAGTCGCTTGGTGGCGTTTCATTGTCGATCTCGTGGCCAAAGGCAATGTGGATTCAGCCACCTTTCGGAGTAGGGATTTGCGATTGCAACGACTGATCAGACAAGCTCGACGACGGATTAACCGCTTCAAAAGTGAACTGCAAGATGTCAATCGCCTACTAGGTTGGCCAATGGGAATATCTCAATTCATTACAGGCCAAAAATCGTATGTAAACAACTTCAATGACGCCCAAGCTGAAATCCGCAATTTGAAGCACAATAATTGGAAACCATGAATCTGAGCCTAGAAGACATCAACGTCAAACTGGCCAAAGCAACCGAAGTGGCACGGGCAGCGGAACGTCTGCAAGCCAAACTCGCTTCGTTGCAAAATGAAGTCAACCGATTACGGCCGACGGAAAGGAAATTGCGCCAGCAATTGGAGTCCGAAATTGATGACGTCGAAAAACTGCGAGGCATGACTTTCAAAAATTTGATTGCGACGGTTTCGCGGCAGAAGGAAAAGTGGCAGCAAGAAGAATGGCAGGAATATTTGGATGCAAAGTGGCGCCATGACGAAAGCTACGAAGCTCTAGAGCAGGCGGAGAACGAAGTCGAGCGAATGGAGACGGAACTTTCAAGGCTGGGCGATTGGCAAAACGAACGGACGCGATGGTTAAAGCAAAAGGAAGAGTTTTTGTTGTCCACCTCCGACCCACTGGCCGCTCAATTGATGGCTTGGAATGAAGAAATGGCGGAACGCGAAGCCGACCAAGTGGAATTGAAAGAAGCCATCGCCGCAGGTAATCGCGCCCTGCAAGCGCTCACGGATATGTCCAGTCAACTCTCAAAAGCTGGCAAGTGGGGTGTTTGGGATATGGTCGGCGGAGGCTTGATTAGTTCAATGATGAAACACTCCAACATTGATGGGGCACGAGCCAAAGCACACCAGGCGCAACACAAGCTGGCAATTTTTAAAACCGAATTGGCCGACGTCGGCGCTCGCTTGGAAAGTTCGATGGACATCGGACCCACCGCCAAATTCGTCGACGTGTTCTTCGACAACATCTTTGTGGATTGGATGGTTCAATCGCGGATCAAGGAGGCCCAAAAGAAGTGCGGCAGCACTATGAAAAAGGTGGAAGAGCTCGTTCGTGAGTGCAAAACGCAGCAGATCGCTGGCATGGGGGCGCTAAACGAAATCAAGCAACGCCGGCGAGAACTACTGGACTGAATCGTGCCTCGCTGCCAGCATGGGCCAGTGGAAAATGCGCCCTCCATTCGCATCGTCGACGCAGAGCTAAGCACACTGGATTGCCAGACGCGGCTGCCGTTTCGATTTGGCATTCATACGCTGACTGCCGCACCTTACGCCACCGCGACGATTGAAATCGAAGCCGCCGACGGGCGTCGGGCGCGGGGGGCGGCATCGGACTTGTTAGTGCCGAAGTGGTTCGAGAAGAATCCGAATTTAAGTCCGGAGCAGGACTCAGCCAATTTGGTGGCCAGTGCGGAAGCCGCGTTTGCGATAGGACTGGGCTTAGGCTCGGCGAAGGTTTTTGAGCTGTGGCATCAACTTTATCAGGATCGTGTCGCTAGCCAGTCACGAGCCCAGGCAGATTTGCTGGTGCGTGGATTTGGAGTAGCCTTGCTCGAGCGAGCGTTGATGGACGCGACTTGCCGATTATTTGACTCCACCTTTCATCAGGCGTTGCGCGGCAATTTGTTCGGCTTCACTCCTGGCGTAATTCACGAAGAATTGCAATCGTGGGATTTATCCCAAAGCTTAGCCCCCGAACCCTTGCGAGAAATTCAGCTGCGTCACACCGTCGGCTTGCTCGACGAATTGACCGCTGCCGACTTTGCAGCCGCCTGCGCGCCCGATGCGGAGTACCCGCTACTAGATCCCGCCGACGGATTCCCCAACACGCTGGAGGAGGATGTGCGGGCCTACGGATTACAGTGGTTCAAAATTAAAGTCGCCGGGCGCGGGCAAGCGGACGTCGACCGGATCATTGGCATTGCCGAGGTGCTGAAAAATTGCGGTGTAAATCAACCGCGATTCACCTTGGACGGAAACGAGCAATTTACCGATATGGCGCAGCTGGCTAGCTTGCTGGAAGAGGTTCAGCAATCAGCCGTCGGCGCTGATTTTTTGCGCGGGCTGGCCTTCATTGAGCAACCACTCAGCCGCGACCACACCTTCGATGCCCAGCGCAACAGCAGCATCGCCGATGTGAAAAATTTTGCACCGGTAATCATCGACGAAGCCGATTTTGGAACCTGGGCTTTTCCTGACGCCGTCGAACTAGGCTACCAAGGAATTTCAATCAAAGCCTGTAAAGGTGTATTCCGCGCATTGCTCAATCGCGGCATTTGCGCCAACCGCGGCGGCGATTTGTTTCAATCCGGCGAAGACCTGACCAACCTGCCAGTACGCGCGTTGCAGCAGGATTTGTGTTTAATGGCTAGCCTGGGGATCACCCACGTCGAGCGCAACGGCCATCATTATTTTCGCGGCTTGGATCACCTATCGGTGACGGAAGCAGTTACTGTGCACCGCGCCCATCCGGATTTGTACCGCCGCAGCAACGACACGTCGGCGCTTGCCATTCACGACGGTCTATTGTCGGTCGCTTCCCTCGATTGCGTTGGCTACGGCTGTCGGTTGAATCCATAAACTGCATCTAGCTCCCCCACCATGAGCTCCTTCAAACTACCCGCCTCCTTCGCCAACGCCGACGAATTCCGTGCGCGGCTACAGGAAATTGATCCGCAGCTGGATTGCAGTGACGGCGTATCTGGTTGGACTGCGGCGAATAACCCTGAGCATGCAAGCGCTTATTCCGACGTCAATCCGATGGCGCAATCCGTTCAAATCGGCGGGCGCACGCTTGCCAATCGCTGGGCGGTGCATCCGATGGAAGGTTGGGACGCCACCGAAGATGGCCAGCCCAGTGCAGATACTTTGCGCCGTTGGTATCGCTTTGGATTAAGCGGCGCAGCAATGGTTTGGGGCGGTGAAGCCTATGCGGTTTGCCCGGAAGGTCGGGCGAATCCGAACCAGTTGCATCAAGGTAGTCACGACGATCCGCAACAAAGCTTGCGCGAATTGTTGGCCGAACTGCGACGTGGCCAGACCGAGGCTGGCTTGGACCCGGTGCAATCACTGGTTGGCTTGCAGCTTACTCACTCCGGTCGCTGGTCCAGACCGACGTCGGCGGGGCCGGCGCCTCGAATCGTTTACCGCCATCCATTCCTGGATGAACGCGTAGGCTTGACCGGCGCAAACTCACCCGCCAGTGCCGGTGCTGCCGATAACGCCATCTTGCGCGACGAG
>JACNIZ010000321.1 GCA_014382805.1 Planctomycetota bacterium | reverse complement strand
AGCGCAGTCTCAGGAAATCGCTAGTATCTTGTATGCGGGTCTTTGACGCGCACATCGCGTTTGACGTACAAAATGGCTAGATCCCAACCGGCTTCGGTGACCGCTCCTGAGGCATGAACGGCCGCCAAATTCTGCGCGTTGCGCGGGTAGAGCTGCATGTTGTCGGGGAAGTCGGTCAGCTCGACGGCGGGGCTTTGTGCCAGGAATAACAGCAGTGAGGGGAGGAGCGCCATACCTCTACCTTACCCCACAACTCAAATACGGCTACTATCTGGAATGCTTACTTGGGCCCTTGAGCTCCTCCTCCTGGTAACGCCGACGCCGCAACATGATGGCGTCGAGCACACACAAGCTGCGGGCAGCGCTGGACCGGTTTCGCCGGTGGATTTCCAGCGTGACATCCGCCCGCTTTTATCCGACCGTTGTTTCTCTTGCCACGGCCCCGATGAAACTGGTCGGGATTCGGATTTACGTCTGGATTCGGCCGCGGAAGCCTACAAGGATTTAGGTGGATACGCAGCCATCGTGCCTGGCGACGTCGAGGCTTCCGAGTTGGTTTTTATGATCAACAGCAAAGATCGCAAAGAGCGCATGCCGCCGGAAAGGTCGGGCTTGTCGCTGACCGCGCCTGAAATTAAATTGCTGGAGCGGTGGATTGCCGAAGGCGGGGAATACACCACGCATTGGTCTTTCGTGACGCCAAATTCGAGTGTGCACGGCTCGTTTGATTCAGTGGATGCATGGGTGCGGGCGGCACAGGATGCAAATGGCTTGACTGCCAATCCCGAGGCGGACCGCGAAACTTGGCTGCGGCGGGTCAGTTTTGGATTAATCGGTTTGCCGCCGACACTCGCTGAGTTGGCCGCTTTTATGCAAGATCAAAGTCCGCAAGCGCATGAGAAGGTGGTGGACCGCTTGTTGGCCTCGCCGCACTTTGGAGAACGCATGGCGCAATCGTGGTTGGACCTGGCGCGGTACGCGGATACTTATGGCTATCAATCGGACGTTGGGCGTCGGGTTTGGCCGTATCGAGATTGGGTGATTGAGGCGTATAACCAAAATTTGCCCTACGACGATTTTGTGCGCTGGCAGGTGGCGGGGGACATGTTACCGGATGCTACTACCGAACAAAAAGTGGCTACGGCGTTTAATCGTTTGCATCGACAGACCAATGAGGGCGGATCGACGCCGGAGGAATTTCGCGTTGAGTACGTGGCTGACCGGGTGCAAACTTTTGGCACCGCGTTTTTAGGTTTGACGATGGAATGCGCGCGCTGTCACGATCATCGCTACGATCCGATTTCGCAAAAAGAATATTATGAGTTGGCCGCCTACTTTGATGATATCGATGAATTTGGTTTGTACTCGCACTTCACAAGTGCCACGCCAACGCCCGCAATGGATCTGCCGACGGATGCGCAGAAGCTGGATTTGATTTCTAAGACGGCGGCGGTGGCTGAATTGGAGTCGGAGCAAAAGGAACTGGAGTTGGAGCAAGCAGCGTTGGATGCGCAAGTGCAAAGGGTGCCGCTGGCGTCGTACTTGGCGAATTTTGAAGCGAGTGCCAAATTTGAATTTCACGATCGCGATGAAGCGGTAACTGTAGAAAGCCCAAACGGCCGCGCGTTGTTGTTGGATGGCGACCGCGGTGAACGATTGAAAGAGGCCGGTGCGTGGAATCGCTGGGACCCATTTGCGATAAAGTTGCAATTGCGATCTGATCGCAAACATGAGCGCGCCATTGTTTTGCATCGCTCGCGCGCTTGGACCGACGCTGGCAGTCAAGGTTGGCAAATCGTAATCGAAGACGGCCGCGTGTTTTTCGGACTGATTCACTTTTGGCCCGGCGACGCCATCGCGATTCGGAGCACGCAGGAGCTGCCGATCAATCAATGGTTGGAGCTAGCCGTTTTATACGACGGTTCTTCGCGCGCGGCCGGATTGCAAATATTATTGAATGGCGTGGAAATGGAATCCGAAGTTCTGCGAGACAAGTTAAAGCACCAGATCACTGGCGGCGATCCTGGCGATCCGACCCTAGGCGAACGTTTTCGAGACCGTGGTTTCGCTGGCGGGGCGGTTGAATCCATCCAGTTTTTCGATTTAGCATCGCTGGATCCAAGTTTGCAAAAACTCCGCGACGCCCGACGTCAGCGCGATCAAGCGCGCGATGCCATTCCGCAACTCATGGTCATGGAGGAGATGGAGCAACCGCGGCAGGCTTATTTGCTCACGCGCGGCAGTTATCAGCTTCGCGACTATCCAGTGATGCCGCAAACTCTGGCCGCAATCACCAAACCGGCGACCGCTTCAAGTCCGGCGGCACAAGCTGCTTCCATGGCGGCGCGTGGTAACCGTCTAGGTTTGGTGGAGTGGTTGTTGGAGAATGACCATCCATTAACCGCACGCGTGGAAGTGGATCGCTTGTGGCGCACTTTGTTTGGCGTCGGTTTGGTCACTACGCCCGAAAACTTTGGCAGCCAAGGATCGCTTCCGGCAATGCCAGGTTTGTTGGATTTTCTGAGTGAAGAATTCCAGCGCTCTGGATGGGATCGCAAAAAGATGTTGCGACGTTTGGCTTTATCTGCCACTTTCCGGCAATCATCTAAATTGACCGCTAAGATTGCCACCGCAGATCCAGAAAACCAATTTTGGTCGCGCGGGCCGTCGTACCCTCTGCCGGCGGAAATGTTGCGGGATAACGCGTTGGCCGGAAGCGGTTTGATGAATTCAAAAATTGGCGGACCCAGCGTATTTCCCTATCAACCGGCCGGATTGTGGAAAGAGAAGTCAGGAAATAGCTACACGCCATCCAAAGGTTCAGATTTGTATCGGCGCAGTTTGTACACCTACTGGAAACGAACTTCACCACCGCCGACGATGATGATTTTCGATTCCGCAAAGCGCGACGTCTGCGCTGCGCGACGGCAAAGCACCAACACCCCGCTGCAAGCTTTGGTGTTGTGGAACGATCCTCAGTTCGCCGAAGCAGCCCGAGTATTAGCGGTGGAAATGTGCACCAGCCAATTCCCGATTGAACTGGCCTTCAAACGACTTGCCGGACGTCGGCCGTTGCAATTAGAAGTGCAAGCCCTACGCCAACTTTACGATCAAGAATTGGAAGTCTTCCGAAACAACCCCGACCGCGCCGAATTAGTGAGATCCGTCGGCGAGTTCGCGCTGCCGACCAGCAGTGACCCCGCCGAACACGCGGCATGGACTTTGGTTTGCTCTGCGCTGCTTTCCTCCGACCCCGTAACCATGATTCGATGAACGATCACGATCTACTCAACCGAATCAGCCGCCGACGTTTTTTGCAACGCGGAACTATGGGGCTAGGCATGTTGGCGATGTCGCGTTTGTTCGGCGCATCGGCGGATGGGCGTTTGCCTAGAGGGTTATCCGAAGGCACGCCGCACGGCATCGGCATGCATCACGCAGCAAAGGCCAAGCGCGTGATCTACCTATTCCAATCCGGCGGACCGTCGCAATTGGAGACTTTTGATCACAAGCCTCTGCTGCAAGAACGCAACGGCGAGCAACTGCCGGACTCGGTTCGCAAAGGCCAGCGCTTGACCGGCATGTCCGGCCATCAAACCTCACTTCCGTTAGCCGGGGCACAATTCAAATTCGAAAAGCACGGTCCCAAACAAACTTGGGTCAGCGAGTTACTGCCCTACACCGCGCAGAAAATGGACAAGCTGTGTTTGGTTCGTTCCATGCACACTGAAGCGATTAACCACGATCCGGCGATCACGTTTTTCCTTACCGGTTCGCAAATTGCTGGCCGCCCGTCGATGGGATCGTGGCTGTCGTACGGACTCGGTAGCGACAACAAAGATCTGCCTGACTTCGTCGTATTGGTGACCAAAAACAAAGGCGGCCAACCTCTATACGCGCGACTTTGGGGTTCGGGATTTTTGCCGTCGCTGCACCAAGGCGTGCAATTCCGCGCCGAAGCCAACCCGGTGCTCTTCCTAAAAGATCTGCCCGGCATCCAGCGCGAGGACCGACGTCGGGTTTTGGATGCGGTGGATCAATTGGCGCAAGTTGCAGCCGAGCGCAGCGGCGATCCCGAGGTGAATTCGCGCATGGCGCAGGCCGAAATGGCGTATCGCATGCAAATGAGCGTGCCCGAAGCTACCGATATTTCGAAGGAGCCGGACTCCACCTTTGAGTTGTACGGTGAAGACGCGCGCACTCCTGGAACTTACGCCGCCAACTGTTTGCTGGCGCGGCGATTGGCTGAGCGCGATGTGCGTTTTGTGCAGCTCTTCCACCAAGGTTGGGATCAACACGGCGGCCTGCCGGGCGCGATTCGCACCCAGTGCAAAGAAACCGATCAAGCCACGGCAGGTTTGCTGACCGACCTGGAGCAACGTGGATTGCTCGACGACACTCTGGTGATTTGGGGCGGTGAATTTGGACGCACCAACTACTGCCAGGGCCACCTCACGCCAACCAATTACGGTCGCGATCACCACCCGCGCTGTTTCAGCATGTGGATGGCAGGCGGCGGCGCTCGCGGCGGTCAGGTTTACGGCACCACCGACGACTTCGGCTACAACATCGCCGAAAACCCGGTGCACGTGCACGACTTTCAAGCCACGGCGTTGCATTTACTCGGCATCGATCACACGCGTTTGACTTACAAACACCAAGGCCGACGCTTCCGCCTGACCGACGTCGCCGGTGAAGTTATTCCCGACCTGATTGGCTAAGAAAACTAATCAGATCGCGCATTTCTTGATCATTCAAGAACGGCCGCAGGGCTGGCATCGCAGACATCGGCGCTGGCCAACTTTCTGCAATGGCCGCATTCGGATCGAGGATGGATTGCAGGATTTCCTCACGCTTCAAGCGCGCGCCGACGTCGCTAAGGTCCGGACCAACGCCTCCGTTTTGACCTTCAAAAGCGTGGCAGCGGTTGCATGCGACGACTTGGTTGTTGAAGAAAATCTCTCGCCCTTTGGCGACGTCGCCGTCTTTGAGTAGGGAAGCGTGGTCTTCAGCGACCTTCGGTCCAGCGTCGTCGCCGGCGAATTTTTGCGCCAGGGCGATCAACGATTTGAGGTCGCTGGCTGGGCCGAGCGACACCAATTCCATGTCGTCGTAAAGAGCTTCACCGGTGGATTTTCCCCAGCCGCCGTAGAGGCAGTTGATACTCACCGAACGCTCATTGGCTCCGGTTTGGAATTCAAGCGACACCTGAGTCCATTCACTCTCGTCTTGCACATATTCCGTGACCACGTGGCGCGGGTGTATGTTCAACAACGCGCCGTGAGTGCCGCCAGGGTGGGTGACGCCGTGAGCGTGAATCCACGCCGACAAACGGTAGCGCGTATTTGGCTCCACCGCGATGTCGGTGCACCAAGAAGTGTCGGCTCCGGTTTGCGAATGAATGGCCAGCGCTTTGCTGCCGCCGCGACCGATGCCGTCTTCCCAGGTGTGTTTGGCTTCGCCGTTGTAAACGCGCACGCGCCAGGCCAGAGGCTGTTCGGCGTTGTTGGGGTCCGCCAGCTCGAATCCAGGATTCGGAAATAGGTTTTTGAGTTCACCGCCTCCTTCTTTAGGTAGGAGTGGAGTTGCCGCGGCCAGGAATGGTTTTGCATGCGCGGCGATGGCAGCGGATAAAACTTGCGGCAACCAAGCGTCGTCAGTTTGCTCCAACATCGCGCGGCCAGCTAGGGCGACGCCGATCGCTTGAGATTCAGGAAAGCGCGCGGCAGCAAGATATGCGTGTCGCCGAATATCGGCTGATTCGGAATCGAGCAACCCGGAAGATAGCAACAGTCCCGCCGCATTTTTGCTGAGATTCAGCGAATCTAGGGCTAACTTTTGTGCTTCGACAGGAGAATGGTTAAGAGCGTCGTCGAAAATGCTGTCGATGAATTTTCGTTCGTCCTCGGTCAAGGTGTCGCCACGGCCCTCAATGGTTTGCAATGAACCGAGTATCGCTTGCAGATTTCCAAGGCTCCTTGATTGAGTCAGTGAGTTGATTTTGCTGCCAGAGATGTCATCGGCAATGAGTCTGCGTGAGGTGTTTCGCCAAAATCGGTTTGGATGGGATAACTCCTTTGCCAAAGCGGAAATATTTTGCCCACTGAGGTCCTTAGTCTCAGGTTTTGCGTCCTCACGGAAAATGCGGAAAATCCGACCGTGGCTGGTATCGCGTAGCGGATTTAGGTGCGCGTTGCCGTCGCCGTATTCGACTTTGGGCAGACCGCGTTCGGGGTTGCCGGGTAGGTTGTGCAGGATGATGTATTGCGAAAAATCAGCGACCCAAACTGCGCCGTCGGGACCGACTTCGGCTTGCACTGGGCAAAACCAATCGTCGACGGATACGCAAAAATTGAAGGCATCGCGAGTGCGGTAGCCGGAGCCGTCGGCGTAGGAATCGAAGCGTCCGACCAGGTGGCCGGTCGGGCCGCAGACCAATGCGGAGTTGTGCCACGAGGTTGGAATTTGCGATCCGGTGAGGAAAACGTGTCCGGCGGCGGCGGTGTAGGCCCCCAGGAAATCACCTTGGCGTATTTGCGCAAGAGCGGGGTGGAAGACGGCTGTGTTATGTACCGGAGCTGCGCCAGGGGAATTCGGCGCGGTCGCGGCCAGCACGGTTTTAGGTGCGCCCATGAAAAAGGACGGCGCGCCGTTTGCGGTCGATCCAAACACTTCGCCGTCATCGCGGAAACCCAATCCCCAGGTGTTATTGGTGAATTGAGCCATGAATTCGGGTTCGGCCATTCCTGGCCGCCAGCGCCATAATCCACTGCCAAATTGACTGCCGTCGGCGCGTTTGAAGGCGGCATAGCCGACGGATCCCCAAATATAATTGTCCGGTCCCCAACGTAAATTGGACGGACCGGCGTGCGTATCCCAACGTCCGAAACCGCTGAACTGCACTTCTTTGGCATCGCATTTGTCGTCGCCATCGGTGTCGCGCAGGAACAATAAATCCGGCGCCTGCGTGACCAAAATTCCGCCTTTCACTTTCAAAATCGACGTCGGTAAATTCAACCCGTCGCAGAAAATCGTCTTTTTGTCGGCGCGGCCGTCGCCATCGGTGTCTTCCAAAATGCTGACTCGGTCCAAGCCGACGCCATCAGCATTGACCGTGTTTGGATAGTCCGGCGATTCCGCCACCCAGCAACGCCCGCGTTCATCCCAGGCGATGGCTATCGGATTCACCACCATCGGCTCGGCGGCAAAAACCTGCGCCCGGAAACCTGCTGGAACAATCATCGCAGCTTCTGCCTGCTGCGGCGTCGACGCCACCTGCATCGGCGGATTCGGATCGCGACCTTCATAGTTCGGCGCCCACTCCGCTTTCACATATTCAAATTTCGGCATCGCCACCGCCCGACGCGCTGCCGCCGCTGCATCACCGGCAGTCCAGTCCATCGCCCGCTTCAGTAAATCCAAAAATCCGGGCTGCAACCACGCGCGCTGATCATGCCCCGAAGCGTTGTAGTAAATCCGACCCTTGCCAGCCTTGCGCACCCAACTCCACGGCTCCTCGTCGCGCATGCTCAACACCACTCGATCCGCCGGGAAGTGCTGCTGCACATAAGTTTCGTCCCAAGATTCAAAATTCGCCCAACCGTCCATCAACTCATGCTCGTGATCCACCACCGTCTGGCAAAAAACGCCGCTGCCGTGCGACACAAAACGCGCGCCGACGAACTCCAGCCATTCCTGCGATTGCATAAAACAACCCGACGTGCAGTGCAGCGCCACAAAACCACCGCCGTCATGCACAAATCCCTTTAACGCGGCAAAAAACGTCGGTGGCACCACCGCATGCTGCGATTGGTTGGCGTACATCATCACGCAGTCGTAGTCATCCAAGCGCTCGCGCGTGATAACGTTCAGATCCTCCTCCCAGTCAATCGCAAATCCAGCGCGCAGCAGCGGTCCATAAACATCTTGCAGCCGCACCGCCGGTACGTGGTGGCCGCGGTCGCCGATGAACATCACGTTCATGCGTTTAGCCTCAGCCCGGGAAACTACATGGCTAGTGGCCTTAATTTCTTGGACAGGTGTGGCCTGAGGAAGACCGAAACTGAGGGCGAAGGCAAGGGTCAGGGGCGCGAGCATGCCATATTTGTAGCACGCGGACGGGAGGTCGGCAAAAATCGCCGGGGCGCGGCGCGGCGTGCACGAAGTGGCTTGACCAAGCGCCGAAGCCGTCCCATGATCCACCTCAACGAATTGGTCCTCCAATCCCCCGCATCATGAAGATTCCGATACCTCCTTCCCGCGCCGACATCATGGCGCGATTCCGTGAGCAAATTGCCAATGGCTTGCCGATTATCGGCGGCGGCGCCGGCACCGGGATTTCCGCAAAAAGCGAAGAAGCTGGCGGCATCGACCTGATCATTATGTCCAACTCCGGCCGCTATCGCATGGCCGGGCGCGGTTCGACGGCGGGTCTGATGCCGTACGGCAACGCCAACGAGATTGTGAAGGAAATGGCGTATGAGGTGCTGCCGGTGGTCAAACACACCCCGGTGCTGGCCGGAGTTTGCGGCACCGATCCGTTCATGATTCCGCATTTGTTCCTGAAGGAGCTACAAGAACTCGGTTTCGCCGGTATCCAGAACTTTCCGACCGTCGGGCTGTTCGAGGGTCGGATTCGCGACACGCTGGAGGAGACTGGCATGAGCTATCAACTGGAGGTGGACATCGTCGAGATGGCGCACGATATGGATATGCTGACCACGCCCTATGTGTTCAACACCGATGAAGCCAAGCGCATGGTCGAAGCCGGCGCCGACATCGTGGTCGCGCACATGGGTTGTACGTCGGGCGGCACGATTGGGGCCGAAACGGTGAGCCCGCTGGATCAGTGCGTGATTGAGATCCAGAAAATTGTCGAGGTGTGTAAATCCATCCGCGAAGATGTGATTTGCCTCTGCCACGGTGGACCACTGGCGCAGCCGCCGGACGCCGATTACATTTTGCAGCGCGTCGAGGGTATCGATGGTTTCTACGGTGCAAGTTCGACCGAACGTTTCCCGACCGAAATCGCCATCCGCAAGCAAATCGAGACGTTCAAGGCTTTACGTTTGCCAAAATAAATGTGCGGCTCCGAATGCCTGCGTTTCGTTTCCACTGCCAACGTCATCGTGGAAGTCCTGCCGTGGGGGCCGCACGAATGGTTGGTCAAACCGCCGCTAACCGACAGCAAGCACCTGATGCTGGTGCGCGTGACCATGCCTTCAGGCGAAGCGCATCGCTTTCATCGCCATCCGCATTTTGAAGAGGCGATCTACTATCTAGAAGGCCGCGTCGAGCAGTGGGTGGGGCAAAAAAGCCGCATTATGTCGGCGGGAGAAGTTGCGCACGTGCCGGTCAATGAGGTCCATGGCAGCTACAACATATTCGACGAACCGTGTGTCTTCCTAGCCATCCTTGCTAGTCCGGAATTCCAGGAACCGATGGTGGTGGAAGAGCATCAAAACACTCCGTGGTTAACCATACGCGAACATGGGCAATAAAAAATCCCAGCCCGGAGTGATCCGAGCTGGGAGAGGTATAGCGGAAAGCTTTAGTTGAAGGTTACGCTTACCGAGGGTTGGTAGCGAACCCGGGCTCTGTCCTGCAAATTTGCTTTCCAAGTCCACGAGCCAGTTTTCGAGATGGCAGACGAGTCGAATGTTGTTGTAAAGCTACCGTCGCCATTGTTGGTTAGGTTGCTGCGGAGCTTAGTCTTGCCTTTCTTAAACTGATGCCATTGATTGCGCATGTTGCTGTTATTGACTTGGTCACTCCACACCAATACATAAATCACTTCGCCGCGAGTGAAGGTGCGGTCGTCGGTGGAGAAGTCAGAATTGCGCGACAGGATGAAACCTTGGCCGGTGTATCCGCCACTATCCGTAACCGTCACGTAGTCCACTTTTTCATCCATGTCGTTGCCGTAAGCATTCGTTACGGTCAGCGAGACGGTGTGTGTACCAACAGCGGTGTAGGTATGGCTCGGATTCTGCTGGGTAGAGGTGGTGCCGTCGCCAAAATCCCATGCCCATGAAGTCGGGCTACCAGTTGAAGCATCAGTAAAGCTGACGTCCAACGGTGCGGTGCCGGAGGTCGGCGTGCCAGAGAACGCGGCAGTCGGTGGGTTGCCACCAGCAGAAACCGAAATGTAGTTGGTCTTTACTTCGGAATCGCTGCCGTCGCCATTGCTGGCGTTTAAAGTCACGGTGTAATTGCCAGCCGCGGTGTAAGTATGACTCGGATCCTGCTGCGTCGACGTATTGCCGTCGCCAAAGTTCCATGCCCAGCTAGTTGGCGAGTTGGTGCTTAGATCGCTGAAGCTAACCAACAACGGAGCAGTACCGGAAAGTGGATTGCCTGAAAAATCAGCAACTGGTGGGTTGCCACCGCCGCCGTTTACCAAGCTCAGCGAGCCAAACAAGTTGACGCGACCGTACCCGTAAGTGTTGTCGGTTCCGCTTGAACCTAGGTCATCACAACCATTCTTCAAAATGGCTTCGACTTCGTTAGGAGTCAGCGAAGGGTCGAACGACCAAATTAAGCCACACAAGCCGGCAGTAATCGGACAGGCAAAGCTAGTGCCACTGACGTAAGCATAAGAAGTAGTGCTGGCATTGTGAGTGGTTAGTACACTCTGACCAGGAGCGGTAACGTCGACGTATTGACCGTAAGCCGAGAAGTAAGCCAAGCTGTCAGTGTCATCGGTTGCACCAGCAATGATGATGTCGTCGTTATCGCGGTTGCCGTAGGTCAAGTTGCGGCTGTCGTTGCCTGCAGCCCAAACCAAAAGACCCCCAAGAGATTTAATGTAAGTCGCGGCGGTCAGGTTCGAGCTGGAATCCGGTCCGGAGTAACTAACGCTAGCCACTTTGTCACCGGCCTCAATGGCGGTACGCGCAGCATGTGTTAGCGTGCTGTTGTAAGCACTACCCGACGACGAATTCGAAACCCGCATCATACGGTGGCCCAAGTTCCAACCCACCCCAGCGACGCCTTTGCCGTTGTTGCCGTTGGCAGAACCACATCCAGTCACGTTGGTGCCGTGACTGTGAACGGGCTCAATGTTGCCGCCAGCGCTTTCCCACTGTTGGTCTACAGCGTTGTAGCCTTCGGCGCGATTGGCCTGTAGGTCTTCGTGCGCAGTCATCACGCCGGTGTCGCAGTAAGCAACTACCGTCGAGGCATTTCCAGTATGCAAATCCCAGCCGTCGGCGGATTGCATGCGGTTGGCGTTGTGCTGCCACTGACTACCCAAGTAAGGGTCATTGGAGTTTCCAATCGGATAAAGAACCCAGTCTGGCTCCACGTATTGGAATACGCCGGTTGCCATCAGCTGTTGCGCCAACGTGTTTTCGGTCATGCCGTCAGGCAGCGCAAAAATGTACTCGTCAGTCGCGGCGACGAATTCACGAATGCCATAAGCGCCCATCATGCCGTGTCCGAGTGCGTGCAGCGTCTCGCTTTGCTCTTTACTGACGCCTTGCTCTTGCAGGTCAGCTGGCTGCACTGGTCGAGCGACCATCCAACCAGAAAATTCGCGTTCGCCGCTGATTTCCTTAAAAGCAGGCGCAGTGTTTTGCTGAGCTTGCGCGAATGAGGGAGAAATGAGGGCACACGAAAGTGCCAACCCAACAATTGCTAGGGGTGATTTCATTAACTGAGATCTATGGGGATGGCCTTTGAGGGGGGAGTTCGTAGGCCTAACAGTCCGTGGAAAAAGGGTAATCTCGGCCATCAGGCCGCCCATGCGACCCCAAAA
>JACNIZ010000256.1 GCA_014382805.1 Planctomycetota bacterium | reverse complement strand
CTGTATCTGCAGGTAATGCTGCTCAAAACGAAACTGCACTAAGTTCAACACCTGGAATGGTGGAAGGAAATGGGCCCGGATGGTTTGCAGGAAAACGATGTTTACTTGCGCACTGCGGTTAGTGTCGACAGCTCCGGTTGGGCGCACTACGACTACGTCAAAATGCCGGATTACCGCTGGGGCATTTTCCTGACTCCGCCGGAGAAGGATCGCACCATTGGTTTTGGTGACAACGCCAATATGGCCGCGTGGGATAAGGTGCCGGGAGAATTTCGGAGTGATTTGCGCCGTATCATCGTGACCCAGGCCGACACCGAGCCTGCTTCGGTTGAGCAGCAGCGTTTGTTGGGCCATTCTTGCCCAAGCCTTTACGACTTGCGCAACTTGCTGCAAGTTAACGTGGAAGAAGGTCGGCACCTTTGGGCGATGGTGCACCTGCTGCACGAATACTTCGGTAAGGATGGTCGCGATGAAGCCGAAGAGATGCTGGTGCGGCGCTCCGGCAACCCTGATACGCCACGCATCTTGGCCGCGTTTAACAAGCCCATCGATGACTGGTTGTCGTTCTTCTGCTTCACCATGTTCACCGACCGCGACGGCAAGTTCCAGCTAGGTGCGTTGGCCGAATCCGGTTTCGATCCGCTGGCGCGCGCCACGCGTTTCATGCTGACCGAAGAAGCACACCACTTGTTCGTTGGCGATACCGGCATCCAGCGCGTGTTGCAACGCACCTGCCAACTGATGAACGAAATTCCCGACGGAGACGTCACCCAGCGCGGCGGCATTCCGCTCCAGGTAGTGCAGAAGTACATCAACTTCTGGTACTCGGCATCGATGGACTTGTTCGGTGGTGAAGACAGCTCCAACGCAGCCAATTACTTCGGCGCAGGCCTCAAAGGTCGCTTTGGTGAGCAAAAGGACAAGAAAATTAGCGATCACTTGGCGTTAGATGGCTACTACGAATTGGAGTGGATGGATAACGGCCACATGTCGAACCACCAAATCCCCATGCGTCGGGCAATGAACTTGGTTTTGCGTGATTCCTACAAAGAGGATTGCGAAAAAGCAGTCAGGCGTTGGAACAAGGTGGTTGCCAAAATGGGCGTCGATTTCGAACTGACGCTTCCGTCGCAACGCTTTAACCGCGAGATCGGGGTTTATATGAACCAACCGTTCAGTCCAAGCGGAGAGATGCTCAGCGCAGAGGATTACCAGAGCAAAGTCAGCAATTGGCTGCCGACCGAAGAAGATCGCGCCTACGTCATTTCGTTAATGGTGCAGGTGCGCGAGCCAGGTAAATTTGCTGGTTGGATTGCGCCGCCAGCCAAGGGCATTCAGGGCAACCCGCTGGACTTCCCCTATGTCAAGTTCGACCATAACAACTAAATCACTGATTACTGAAGCTGTGACCCAGAGTGCCACTATGACTCGTTTGCTAAAAAGTTACGTTTGCGGCGACTGGTACGAAGGTACCGGCCGCCGCAACCAGCTGTTCAACCCGACCACTGAAGAGGTGATCGGTGAAGCCACCACCGGCGGTTTGGATTACGCCGCGGCGTTGGATTACGCGCGCAACGTCGGTGGTGCGGCGCTGCGCAAAATGACCTTTGCGCAACGCGGTGAAATGTTGGCGGCGATGGCGTCGGCGATTCATGAACACCGCGACGAGCTGCTCGACCTAGCCACCGAATCTTGCGGCAATACCCGCGGCGACGCCAAGTTCGACGTCGACGGTGCGACTGGTACTTTGGCTGCTTACGCCAAGATGGCGAAAGGTTTGGGCGATGCCAAGTTTTTGCTCGACGGTGAAAACATTCGAATTTCGCGCAGTCCGCGCTACGTCGGTCGGCACGTGATGCTGCCGCGCAAAGGTGTGGCCATTCACATTAATGCGTTTAACTTCCCAGCGTGGGGTTTCGCCGAAAAAGCTGCCGTCGCCTTGTTGGCGGGCATGCCGGTGATCACTAAGCCAGCAACTGCCACAGCAGTTTTGGCGGAACGCATCGTTGAGATCCTCGTCAACTCCGACGTCATGCCGGCCGGCGCATTTTCTTTCGTTGCCGGCTCGGCGGGGGACATGCTGGACCACGTTACCGGTCAAGACGTGATCGCCTTCACCGGTTCGGCCGCAACCGGCGCCATCATTCGTGGCGGAGCAGCGGTGATCAAGAATTCGGTGCGCGTCAATGTCGAAGCGGACAGCCTCAACGCCGCCGTGCTCGGCCCCGACGTCAAGGTGGAAAGCCCGACTTGGGACTTGTTCATGCGCGACGTGCATACGGACATGACCCAAAAGGTCGGTCAAAAGTGCACTGCCATTCGACGTGTTTTTGTGCCTGCTGACAAAATAGATGCGGTGCGTGAAGAACTTAGCCAAACGCTGCAAAGCACACGTGTCGGCAACCCCGCCATTCGTCTAGTACGAGTCGGCCCGCTGGCCTCCAAAGCACAACTGGATGACGTGCAAGCTGGCATACAAAAGCTAGCTGAAGTTGCTGAAATCGTGAGCGGCGAAGTCGGCCCAGGCGAACTTTACGATCTGCCTTCTGGCAAAGGATATTTCCAGCAGCCGGTATTGTTGCAAGCCAACGAGCCAGAAAAGGCAGGTGTGGTTCACGAGCACGAAGTTTTTGGACCAGTAGCTACGTTGATGCCTTACAACGGTGAAGCGAGCGAGGCTGCGCGCCTAGTTTGCTTAGGCGGCGGCGGATTGGTCGCTTCGGTCTACACCGACAATCGCGATTTCGCCTCGGATTGCATGGTCGAAATGGCGCCGGCTCACGGTCGCCTGACCTTCGGTAGCAAAAAGGTTGCCGAGCACGCTTACGGTCCTGGCATGGTGCTGCCGCAACTGGTGCACGGCGGCCCCGGACGCGCCGGAGCAGGTGAAGAACTGGGTGGAATTCGCGGTATGTCGCTATACATGCAGCGCACTGCCATCCAAGGCGACGAACCTATGCTCGCAAAGTTGTTTGAAGACGGAACCACGGCTGGATAACTGCCGGGCTAAGGACGACGACTAAAAATCTGCGCCGTCGTCCTTTTCATCGCCACCTTGTTCTTTCTTTTTGCGCTTCTCGGCCAACTCACGCAGGCGTTTCAACTCTTCTTCATCGGCGTCGGCGAAGTCAGTTTTGCCGCGCTTCAAAGCCTCCTTCATCAACTCGGCATCTTCTGGGTCCGCCCACAAAGTAATCCAGGTAGCACGTGCGCGTTTGGTGGTGGCTTCTTGCTCCTCCTTACTGACCTCCAGTCCTTTTTTATTTTCATTCCACCACTCTTGCCAAGCATCGCCGCTGGCCTTGACGTCAGCACCGGTCAACACCGTGAGGCAAAGATGAATCTCTTTAATATTCGGATGGCGACGTCGCGCTGATCCGGAAACCAGCATGTCCATCAATGCCTCGACTGATTTGGCATCGCGTATACGACCGATGGCGACGATCCGGGCGCGAGTCGCTTTGTCGCCGCGTTCGGTAATGTGCAATTTATCGGTTAATATCGGCAGAGCTTTGATGTCCGCCTTTTGCCCGAGGGCCATGTAATAAGCTTCGGCGCTGGCCGGGTCTTCGATGATTGGCTTATATTTTTTTAGCTTCAATAGCTCCTTCAGAGCTTCAGGCGACTGGTTGAAGCGCAGCGCGGTAAGGGCGTCCATTCGTACCACCGACTCCTTATGTTTAACCGCCTTACCAAGTTGCTTCACTACGTTTTTATCCGCAATGCGGCCAGCATCTTCGATCGCGACCAAAATCAAATCTAACTCACGCGACTTTAGAGCCGTTTCCAGTAATGCAGTGGCTTCATCTGGAGTCAGCTCGATTTTGTCCGCAACGACCTCCTGCTCTTCGACCACTTCCTCAATCACCTCTTCCTCGGGGACCTCTTCTTCAATGATTTCTTCTTCCTCTTCGATGGGGTCTTGGTCCCACATCTCTCCATATGTCGGCGCCAACGAAGTACAAAGTTCACCCAGATCCGGAGCAGGAACGATTAACGGGGTGGTCAGCAGTATGGAGAGCATCAACATGGTATTTCTCTTGCCTTCTAGTTTGCCCGATTTACGGCGGGATGGAAAGGTCGGATCTTATGAACCCACTCGCGCCGACGATGTTTCGCGCCCAGCCGGACGATTTCCCTGCCAAGCCAACGCCGCATCACTGAATCAGAGCTTCACTTGGTATACATGGATCGGCTAAATTTCACCACTTCGTGAACTCAATTCCGGCGATGCCTAGCCAAAATACCTGCAATGTGGTCGTTTTGAGCGCGAAATTACGCCACAGGCTTTTTGTTGGCTTGCACCAAGTGGAAAAAGCGCTGAAACAAATGTTGCGAATCGTGGGGACCGGGAGCAGCTTCCGGGTGGTACTGCACTGAAAAAACCGGCAACGAACTATGCTCCATACCCGCCAAGGTGCCATCGTTGCCATTGACATGGGTGGTAACCAAGCCGCTCTTTTTCAGCGAATCGATGTCCACTGCAAAGCTATGGTTTTGAGTCGTGATATCGATTTTGCCGACGTTACTCTCGACCACCGGATGGTTGGCGCCATGGTGGCCGAACTTCATCTTGTAAGTTTTGGCCCCAAACGCGTGCGCCAAAATTTGATGACCCAAACAAATACCAAAAGTCGCCAATCCGCCCTCCACCAAAGTGCGCACGCTTTCGTGAGCGTAAGTCACTGCCGCTGGGTCGCCGGGGCCGTTGGACAAAAATAATGCATCGGGTTGCAGTGCGAGTACGTCAGCGGCGGAGGTGCTGGCTGGTACTACGGTGACGCGGAAGCCGCAGGCCACCAAACAGCGCAAAATATTGCGTTTGACGCCAAAGTCAAAACACACCAAATGCGGGGAATCGGCTCCGGGTTTGCCGAACCCAGGCAAGCTTTCATCCCATTGGTAGGAGCTCTTGCAGGTCACATTGGCGGCCAAATCGCGTCCTTCTAAACTGGGGTGACCTTTGGCCATTTCGGTCAGGGCGGCGACGTCGAAAAACTCAGTACTCAGCACCGCCCGCAGTGCACCCTGATCGCGCAGTTTTAAAGTCAGGTCGCGCGTATCGATGCCCTCAATACCCAACACGTCGCGCTGTTGCAGATAAGCACCCAGGGTCATTTCGGCGCGATAGTTGGATGCCAATGGTGACATCTCGCGCATGATCATTGCGTCGGCCCAGCAGCGATCGGATTCGTCGTCTTCCAAGCATACGCCGTAGTTGCCAATTTGCGGATAGGTCATGACCACACCCTGGCCGGCGTACGACGGATCGGTCAGGATTTCCTGATAACCCGTCATAGAAGTATTAAAAACCAATTCGAAAGCACGCTCCCCGGAGGCGCCGACGGATTGACCGTAGTAAGCAGTGCCGTCTTCAAGCACCAGGATCGCGGGGGAGTGTTCATTGCCCATGCACGGGCATTATCGCTCTTCGTACCAGCGAAGCCAGTCTTCTGGCCGTGGACCTGGATTTGCCTTGGTTAATTTCTTCAAAGAGACCATGACGGTGCGCACTACGCGCGTGGAAACAACCCTAACTTGTAGCGCAGTCCCTTCTTGTAACACCACTACCCGCGGGTCAGCGATCGCGGCGGCCTGTGCGATTTCCACGTCAAAATCGGCGACTACCGAAACCTGACGGCCAAAGTGCGCGAAGGCGCTGGCTGGGCCGCCAGTGACAGTGGTGGCTTGCAGTGGAATCATGAGTACGTCGATGCTCAATGCGTCGCCGTGTTGGCCCAAGTGCTCGGCTGCTGCGATGCGCTCGCTGTCGCGTCCGGAGCGCCACAAAGCAGCCGAAAAGCCGCTAAGTGCCTTCTCCGAATCCATAGTCATCACCGAAGCAGCGCAAGCGGCCCGGACGCCGGCATGGTCATCTTCAATACTGGAATTGAGCATAGGCTGCCAAAATTGGAAATCCGATTGGCGCTGGCCCACCAACGCCGCTGCCCGGCGCAATCCTGGGTTTTTGCTGCGCAAGGCGCGGCGCAAATCAGCCAAAGTGATTTTTGCGTTTTGGCTAGGCGACATGTGGCGATCCATTTCCGCCAGCATGCGACCGGTCAGCAATGCAGCTTCGCCACTGTCCGATTTCTCTAACTTCTCCCAGATAAATTCGACCCTATCCAACTTTTCAATACGGCTGGGAACGGGATCAAAAAAAGGTCCCCAGGCTTCCAGCGCGGTGAGTACGGCGGGTTGGTCTATGGCGGACGCCTTTTTCCCCTTCCAATTGGCGGCTTCCAACAGCGGCTCCAAAAAACCACGCTTGGAAGCCTGCCGCAGATAAGCGTTGTAGTCGTACTTGCGCAAAGCCTCCAGCGCCATGTAATCGGCATCGGCTTCGATGACGTCGACGACCGGGTTGCCGGGGCACAAAAAGCGACCCCATTCGGTCTCAAAAGCCTCCGCTCCCGGTTCAGCTTTTTCACAACGGATACGAGTGCCGTCTTCCAAGCGCGCCAACTTGCCCTGAGCAAGCTCCCATTCGGTGCTTGGGAGAGCTGCCAAGGTGAGGATAGGGAGGAGCGAAATCAGCATTCCTGAGCATAGCCGGTGCCGCTGAATCAGTAACAATATTGGCTGAAACCCAGCTTGACGGCCGTTTTAAACCAGACCGACGCAGTTACCAGGCAGCGACGTCTAAGGTCAAGTCATCGACCAAACCAGCTTGCAAACGGGCGTAGCCCAATCCGGCGATCATGACCGCGTTATCGGTGCAGAATTCGGGCGCCGCAAAGTGCGCGGCGACGCCCTGCAATGGTGCTCTAGCGGCCATCATTTTGCGCAGGCGCTGATTGCAGGCCACTCCGCCTCCGACGAGCAGGCGTGGGATTCCGGTCATCTGGCACGCCCGCAGGCTCTTTTTGACCAAGGTTTCGGCTACCGCTTCTTCAAAACTGGCAGCCATATCGGGCAGGTTTTGGGATTCTGGCAAGGTCGGATCCTCGCGACGTCCGCCTGGGCCTTTGAGCTTGTATAGCAGGGCGGTTTTCATGCCGGAGAACGAAAATTCCAGAGAGTCCGGTCCCAACAGCGGGCGTTTGAAGGTGTAGCCGCGTGGGTTGCCGTCGGCGCCGGCTTTTTGGATAGATGGGCCGCCGGGGTAAGCCAGATTGAGCATGGCGGCGGCTTTATCTAGGGCTTCGCCGGCGGCGTCGTCGCGGGTGCAACCGAGTTGCTCTAGCTTTAGCGGCGAATCGCAGCGGTAAAGCGAGGTGTGGCCGCCGGAAACCACCAGGGTAATGTAGGGAAATTGCCACTCTGGCAGCGACATCAGCGCCGCGTAAACGTGAGCTTCAATGTGGTGCACGCCGACCAGCGGTTTTTGCCAAGCCCAGGCCAGGCTCTTGGCGGCGGTGACACCGATTAATAGCGAGCCTAGCAGTCCAGGACGGCAGGTAGCGGCAATCGCATCGATGTCTGCGGCGGTCAGGTGCGCTTCTTCTAGCGCAGTCTGCAAAGCTGGGCGTATGGCACGCAGGTGGCTGCGACCAGCGATTTCCGGCACGACTCCACCCCAAGCGGCATGTTCTTGGATTTGTGAGTGCACCACGCTGGACAAAACTTCACGGCCATCGCGGACCACGGCGACGGCGGTTTCGTCGCACGAAGATTCAATCCCGAGGATGGTGCGGGCGGGGGAATTGGACATGGGTCGAATTAACCAGCGTCTGCCATGGCAAGTTGCAGAGCATCGACCGCGATATCTAGGGTGGCGTCTGGCGGCGGCGTACTAAGAGTGCGCAGGCCTTCGAAAATCTCAAATACACGTTCGCGATAGACGTCGGGTGGATCGTCGTATTGCAAAAAGCTGAGCAGCTGGCCGAGGTTCTCGGAACTGGGTAGCGGGGTCATTAAATCCGGTTCGAGATGCCCAGGAAAGTCGGGGTGTATCGTGCTTTCAATCACCCGCCCGCCTGGAGTGAGGTAATAGCCCGCGGTGAATTTGATGACAAAGTCGCCATCGTCGTATTGCTGCACCTGTTGGTAAACGCCTTTGCCATAGGACTGTTGCCCGACCAAAATGGCTTTGCCTCGGTCACGCAAAGCCCCGGCGACGACCTCGCTGCCGCTCGCGCTGAGTCCGTTCATCAAAACTACCACCGGCAAGTCGGGAACCTTGCAATCCTTCGGATCGGCTTTGCGCACCGAGCGTAATTGATTACGACCTTCCAGCGTGCAGATCACGCCACCCTTTAAAAACCGCCCGGTGCACTCCACAGCGGAATCCAGTAAGCCGCCGCGATTGAAGCGTAAATCAAGGATCAATGCCTTCATGCCCTGGGCTAGTAGGGTATCTAGGGCCGCGTCTAATTCTGCAGGGGTGGTGCGGGCGAAGGAGCGGATATGAATTTGCCCAATTCCAAGTTCCTCATTAACCAGCCGAACTTTGGCGACGGTGCCAGTAGCTAAGGGTGTACGCAGGACGTCAACTTCGAAAAACTCCGGCTCGTCAATGCCGCGCTGAATCTGCAGGTGAACTAGGGAATTTTTGGGGCCTTTGATCAACGGGGTTAATTGATCAAGGGCGAGATCAGGAGCAATTTCCTGCCCGTCGACGGCGCAAATTCGATCCCCTGGCAGCAGGCCGGCATTTTCAGCAGGGCCACCTGGACGCGGGTAATGGATGGTTCCGCCACGGGCGATTTGCACGCCAATGCCGATTAGCTTGCCCGACGAATCCTCTTGATAAGCAACTCGTTCTTCCGGCCCCAAAAACGAGCAGTAGCGATCATCAAAGGACTCAATCATGCCGCGCACACCAGCCCGCATCAGCTCTTTTTCATCCGGCGGATTGACGTAATCCTTGACCAAGCGCCCATGCACCGTAGTTAGCACTTGCTCCTCTTTGGTGGCAAGTGAACGCGACAAGACCGGGTTGAATACCAGCTGAATGACGACCACGCCAAAGATCGCAAGGGAGATGCCCAAAAACAATCCGGATAAAAAAGCCTGGCCGGAGTGGGGCGGACGTTTAGCTGACACCATGATTCGATTCTATCCGCGCTTTAGACCTTAGGCTGGCTAGGGTATGCTTCGGCAATGGAATCTTTCTCTCCGCGCAAGCTGCTGGTTCTCTGCGGACTATTGCTGTTTTGGCTAGGTCTGCCGAGTTGCGGGTTAATCCTTGGTAGCGACGAGCACGTGGCGATGTCATCGGCGCGCACCTTTGAATTTTCGTTTGAAGTGACGGTGCCTGCTGAAGTGTCCGAAAACCCTGAGCCAATCCGGCTTTGGGTGCCAGTGCCCATTTCGGATCACGCCCAAATCGTGGAACTGCTAAATGCCCCAGAAGGTGTGTCTTGGTCCACCCCAGACGTGCATGGCAATCGTTTCGGCTACTTGCAATGGGAGCTGGGTATGCCAGCGACCATGACTTGGACTTGGCGTGTTCATCGTATGCAAGACTTAGGAAGTCCGGATTATGGCGACCGTTTTGCCGCCGAAGAGATCGTCATGCAAAATTATTTGGATTCTGACCTGGGCGTGCCGGTGCGCGGAGCCGCGGCTGAAATTGCCCGAGAGGTGGCCGCGTCAGTGGAGCCTATTGATTTTTCACGTGCTCTCTACGACCGCGTGCTCGCAGACATGCGCTTTGATACTAGTGGTTCTGGCCCTGGTCACGGATCGACTGACTGGGCAGTTAGCGAAGGCTATGGCGACAGCACTGATTACCAAGCCTTCTACATATCGGCCAGTCGTTCTAACATGATTGCCGCGCGCTTCCAAGTCGGTTATTTGCTGCCACTAGAACGTGGCCGCGGCGACATTACCGACGTTCATTCTTGGAACCACATTTACCAACAAGGCACTGGCTGGTTTCCCATGGACCTCGCCCTTGCCGACCAGGATCCGATCCGCACCGATTATTTCTACGGCCATCTGACTACGAATCGCATCGCCATTTCATGCGGGCGCGATATCCAACTCGACCCGATTCAAAGTGGTGGTGGACTCAGCTTTGTACAAAAGCCCTATGCCGAACAAGGAGGCCTTGATGTTCCAGTTCTAGTCCGCACCCATTTCCAAGATCTACCGACGCTTACCTCACTGCGGCCCAATACTGAATATGGCATCTGGCCGTAAGTGATTTGGGAGATCAAGGATAGGTAAATAAAAAAAACGGGCGTCCTATCTACGATAGGGCGCCCGCCGAGAATCACAACCACTTCTCTGTGCCCCGAAGGGCCGAGGCGTTAGCCTCAAGCGAAGAATGGCCCATAAAACTGGCCGCTGCAGAAAAATCCTCTCATTGCCATGGCATTTGCTCAAATTTCCGTACAGGTCGAGTTCTGCGCCGCTTTTCGGTTGGAGCAGCCAAAATTCACTGATGAACAAAATTTGGCCGCCTTTGGGCCTTGCTTCAGTAAAAATTTTCACGGCCATAACTATTTATTGACGGCTGTTTTTGAGGGTGAAATTGATGGTCAAACAGGCATGGTTGCCGACTATTCGGTGCTTGATCGGCTGCTCAACGAGCAGGTGGTCACACCGGTGAACCACCGCAATTTGAATCTCGACGTACCGTTTTTGGAGGGGCTGGTGCCAACCTCAGAGAATTTATGCCTTAGTTTTTGGCCACGAATTTGTGGCGCGATGCCAACGGGTTTGTCGTTATTAGAGCTGCAACTCAAGGAAGATCGCAGCCACACTGTGATCTACCGGGGACCTGGAACTCAGGATTAGCCTAGATTTTTTGTGCTAATATCCTGATGGGTCTCCCCAATTGCCCACCTCCTCCAACACCCATTAACCCCCTACATCCTCTCCCCTTAGCACTAGGTCCCCACTGTGCGTCAACAAAACGTTCGTCCCCTCACGGCGCTGCTTGCAATTGCTTCCGTCATCCTGTTTTTGGGCTTAGCCCTAATCTTTGCACCGACCTCCCCTGCAAGCCTTCCTAACGGAACGGCTGCGGTTGCAGACGAAGTAGCTGAATAGCTCCCCAAGACAGGGTATGCTTCCGACATGTTCACGGGGAAATCGTCGGTACTGGCCTGCCTGTTTTTAGCGTTTGCATCCTGTGGATCGAGCGCTGATCCAGTGGAACCAAACGTCTCGAATGCGGACGAGTCCACCGGAAACACCGCCGCCAACGAAGTGCAGTTGCCGGAAACGCCGGTGGATCCCAATGAAATAGGGGATGCCCAACCCGCTGATCAACAGTCGGAAGAAAGTGATCAAACCAGCGGAACGGCATTGGCTGAAAATTTCAATCCCGAGACCCACGCACGCATTTGGCTACGGGTTCTTCGTGCGGAGGACAACAGCCCTGTGGTCGGCTGCCCAGTTAGTTTGAATTGGACTCGGCAAGGCCAATCTTTGGGCCGCATCACCTCGGAGACTGACGAGGCCGGTATGGCTAGATTCCCGGTGGAGGCGCGCTTGTTTGTCCAAGGGATTAAGGTCATGGGAACCGCTTCCAATGCACCTCTGCATATTCCCTTATCCAAAGTATTCCAAGTCGGCGATCACGACCCCATCGAAGTGCACGTTCAACGACCGGCAGTTTTTAAGGGTCGAGTTGTTGATGAAGAAGGCAATTCGGTGCCAGGCGCAACGATTCAAGTTTGGGTAGAAAAGCGTTGGGAAATTGAAAGTTTAGGTGGCAAAGAACCCACTGTGACTGGCACTGCCGATGCGAATGGTAATTTTGGAGTCGGCGGCATGCCCGGCGGACCCTTCGTACTCTCCGCCACTGCCGACGGCATGTTTGCGGTGCAGCGCGCCATGGGTGGCAACGGATTCGGCGAAGTCCTGGAAAACATTGAAGTCGTGATGGCCCGC
>JACNIZ010000315.1 GCA_014382805.1 Planctomycetota bacterium | reverse complement strand
TTGGTGCGCGGCGGGTTACTGTTGCAAGGGCGTGACTTGGCCAAACAACGTGCCGAAACTGGTTGGTCCGACGCCCGATTTAATCGCTATGACATCTTGATGCGAGCTGCCGACGAAGCGATTCAGGGTTTCCGCTTTGGCGACGCCCGCACCTTGCTGGAATTGTGTGAATCGCCGCTACGTGATTGGTCATGGAGACACGCCAATCGGCGATTGAGCCAACATTTGCGCACCTTGCGGCCGCCCGGTGGGCCGCGCCTGTTGACCCTGGATGTGCACCCCGAAGGTAAGTTTGTAGTGGGCGGTTTCGGCGACGGTTCCGTGACGGTGTGGCATGCGGAAACTGGTCAGGTCGCACGTGAATTGCGGCCATTTTCACTTGGGGTTTATGCCTCTACTTTCAGCTCGGACGGACATTTCCTCGCTGCCGGAGGAGATACTGCAGAAGTACGCGTTTACGACACCGAAAGTTGGCTGCAGGTGGCAAGTTACCAGGGCCATTGGGCGGGTGTGGGTGGCATTGTTTTTGCGCCGGATTCCTCGTGGCTTGCGAGTTGCGACGACGCGGGTGAAATTCATTTTTGGCAGCGCAGCACGCAGCAGATAGTTCGCAAAATTGAAGTGCCTCCGCGCGCGGTAATTATGGCTCTATCCAGCGACGGCAAGCAGGTGGCGGTCGCCGATGGCGAGCGCAACGTGCATGTGTACTCAACTGAAACTGGTAGTGAGTTGATGCCCGTTTTGAAAAAACATACCGAGCTTGTTTACGACTTGAGATTTTTGCAGGACGATCAGATTTTGGCCACTGCCAGCGCCGATGAAAATCTATATTTTTGGAATCTAACTTTAGGTGGAGCATGCATCGGCGGCGGTAATGCAGCCCAATCCGCGTTAAATTCCATGGCCGTTATGCCGCAGGGACAAAGCTATATCGTTGGCGACAAAGATGGCATGGCTAGTGTTGTCAAACTAAACGCCGACGGCCAACTTACTGTGCAAAATCAATGGCCCGCTCATTTTGCATTTGCCAACGCCGTCCGGGTCAGCACGGCGGGCTCATTTATTGCCACTGGCGGCGACGACGGCGCTGTGCACCTTTGGAATTTGCAGCCCGAACGCATGCGCTTATTTGGCAAGCAAGCAGCCGCACCGGCGAAGTTAGCCGCGGTGGCCTGGAATGGTGAATTTGTGACTTGCAATCAAAAATATGAGGTGCAATTTTGGGATGAGCAGAATGGGAAATCGGTCACCAGCCTGCCGCAGCTGGCGTCTAAGCCCAAAATGATTGCTTTGTCGCCAAATGCGGAAAACGTGGCCAGCATGGACGATTCTGGACAATTGCGTCTGACTGAAGTCGCAACTGGTGCTACTCGTACTCTCACTTTGAGTGAAGAAAAGCAGGCATCCATCATTCCAAAATCTAAGCTGCAAATGCTTTTTTCGCCGGACGGAAAGTGGCTTTGTTTGGTCATTGATCAACGCCGCCTCTTCATGGTTAATATGGCAACCCAAACGCTAAGTTTATTGACCCAGGAACAGCACAAAGTCCTCCTTAATCAAGGCTCGGTACTTGATTTCGCCTGGACCAGTGCCGACGTCCTTTGGGTGTTGCGCGAGGAAGAACTCGACGTACTGAAATTCACAAGTAACTCCTGGCACCTGCTGCAACGCTATGCCGGAAATTCTGCAGCGCTCCCGGGTAGACCTAAAATTCTTGCACTGCGACCAGCGCCTGCCGGTAGCGAAGTCAATGACCACCCAATCGGCTCCGTCAAGGACGTCGCAGTGGTGACGACGCGCGGTGTGGCTATTTTTCAAATGCTAGGCTTGGTGCCTCCGGAAAAAAAAGACGTCGTAACCTTGCCGGTATCGACCGCCGGCTTGACTGCGTTGGCCTGGCACCCTTTCGAAAGCAGTTTGGCGGCCGGTTTCCAAGATGGGAAAATTCGAATTTGGAATGCCAAAACCGGTGGCGTTTGCACCTCTTTTCAAGGTCATGCTGAAGCCCTCCATCTGCTGAAATTTAGCCGTGCAGGTGACTGGTTAATAAGTGCAGCAGTCGATGGTGATTTAGAGTTTTGGGGCACACAGGCATCGCCGTGGCCGATTCGCTAATATGTGGGCGGTCGGAGGTGGATCAGGGCTGGCGTCCTGCACGGCCTTCAAAGCCGCTGGGGACTGGTTCGGCCAGGCCCGGTGGGTTCGATTCCCATGCACCTCCGCCATTTCCTCATGCCACCAATGAAGCAGGCAAACCTTCGTAACTTTCTGGAGCGCGGGCATCGGCCACGAACCGATTGGAAGCTAGGGGTAGAGTACGAGCAGTTCGTTACTGACCCTGATGGCTATCCCATTCCTTATTTAGGGGCGGACGGCGTGCAGGGGATCCTGCACGACCTGGTGAAGCGCACTGGTTGGAAGCCTATTTTGGAGGGCGAGTACATCTTTGGCTTGCGAGCCGCTGACGGTCGTGCCATTACGATTGAACCGGGCGCGCAGATTGAATTCGGATCGACGCCTTGTTCCAGTTTGGAGCAAGTTGCGGCAGAAATTTCTGGCTATGTCGCGCTTTTGGATGAGATTAAACAGCAGCGCGACATTCAATTCCTCGCCGTCGGTGCGCAGCCGCGGGTGGGGCCGGAACAAATCCAGCGCATCCCCAAAACTCGTTACGACATCCTTGAACCTTATTTGCAAAGCACTGGCGATTTAGGGGTATGGATGATGAAAGCCACTTGCGGGGTGCAAATTAATTTTGATCACAGCGATGAAGCCGACGCGATGCATAAAATGCGCACCATGTTTCGCTTGTCGCCTTTATTGAGCGCGATGTTTGCTAATTCGAGCATATGCGCGGGTCAAAACAGTGGTTTTGCTTCGTGGCGCGGTCATGTTTGGAGTCGTACCGATCCTGCGCGATGCGGCCTAGTACCAAGTTTGATGAGCGCAGAGAGTAGCTTTCAGGATTACATTGATTGGGCTCTGGATATGTCGATGCTGTTCCTCTACCGCGATGGCAAATGCGTCGATATGCGTGGCACTACTTTCCGTCAGCATTTGCAGCGCGGCGATGCCACTGAAGCGGATTGGGAGTTGCATTTGTCGACGCCGTTCCCGGAGGTTCGCTTCCGTCCGCAATTGGAATTGCGCTGTACCGATTCGTTATGCCCGCCGATGACTTTGGCGTTGGCTGCCTTGATCAAAGGCGTGTTTTATCAACAAGACGCGCTGCAGCAAGCGTGGGAACTTTGCGCCGATTGGAGTTTTGATGAATTGCAGCAGACCTGGTTGGACGCGCACCGACATGGCCTCGCCGCGGTTATACCCGAGGCCCACCAAAACTCGCAACGTCGCAGGCTGTTAGATCTGGCGCGGGAGCTGGTTGACTTGTGTGTCCTGATGCCATCGGATGCGAAGTACTTGGCGCCGCTGATGGACTTGTTGGAGGACGGCAGGTCCGAAGGCGAGTTCGCCGCCGATTTGTTCGCTGGCGAATGGAACGGCTCGATGCAAAAATTGGCTGAGTTTGCGCGCTGCTCCGAAATCGACGCTACTGCTGCCGGAAACTGAGCCGGACCGCGCGCTTTTCTTGTTGCTCTTGGGAACTTGCTTGTTTCAAAAACGAGGCCAGTTCTTCCGGCTCCAACCACAAACCGCCAATTTCAACGAGGCGAGTGACCTTGACGAGGTCGGAATTCTTTTCGACTTCAAAGTTGTAGGTGAAGCCAGGCCGCTGTAACAAGTTTGAGGAAGGGCCATAATCCAAATCGTAAATGTCATTGCCGCGCAATTCGACCTGCCAGCGCAAACGATTGATGATGCGCATCGCCAGCGGCCATTTGCGTTCCACCGCGCCAAAATTCGAGGCTAATTCCATAGGTTGCAGGCGCAACCTACAGCCTAAATTATTGTCATTACCCAAGACAAATTTGGGGATAGTGCCCTCGAAGGTCAACTCAAAGTCGGCGCCACGTTCATTCAGTTGCACAAAATCCCATTTTTTCAAATTGATGCCCGGAACCAAGCTGCCGACGATTTGGCGCGCCGCCTGAGAGCGCTGGGCTGGTTCCGCGCCTAATACTTGCTCGCGCAACAGCGCCCCTTGCGCCGACGAAATCCGGACCATTCCAGTTGTCAGGGCGCTACGGTCTTGCTGCAGGGTGTAGCTGACGCTGAGGTCGGTATCCCAATTGTCCAACAATGGCGCGATAGGCAGCGTTTCCTCGCGCAACCCGTGCTCACTAAAGACCAGAGCGGTAGCGCCAGCCAGTTCGGTCGGGACCTTGAGGAAAGGGAAGCCACGGCCACCGTAGGGCAGCGCCAGCCAGCCGACGGCGTCGGCGTTGCCTGTTCCAGCGCCAGTATCGTCAAATTGCAAGCGCAGGATCATTTCGCCGAAGTCCTGGCGTTTGCGGAAGGCGTTGGCGGGGCGAGTGTCCAGCTGCGGCGCGGTCGGCGGATGCAAAACCGCCCATTCCACGGTGATGCCATCCATGCGCAGTAACGCGGCGATCAAGCCGATCGGGAATCCGCGCCTGTTGTGATATATCGAAGCAAGGTTTTCAAAGCCGTCAAAATCTTGCACATGCTTAGTGACCCAATTGTAAATAGCTTCGGCACGATCACGCGGTTGGGAAGCGCTCGGCAGTTGTTGCAATACTTGGCGCAGCGGTGCGTGCATGTCGGCGGTCACTGATTCCAGCCACGCGCCCATCCGCAGGTGGTAGGCGGCCATTTCCGGCAACGGGTAATCGGCTCCAAATTGCACCCATGGCAACACCTCTTCGTCACTAGGGCGCATCGGCTCCTCTTCGAAACGCGGTGACAAATGCTGGGTGAAAATATGCACGCTACCAGCCTTCCAAGGCACGATTTCGTGGTTGCCTTCAAATTGGAACTGACGCCATTCTCCGCTCATTTCCGCCGGCAAGTAGACCACATAACGACTTAAAACAAAAGGCTCGGTGAAAGACGCAAAACGCCACCAGCTAACTTCCGGAATGCTACCGGGAGTACCCTCTTCAAACGAGGCGTATTGTATTTCCACCAAGTCTCCAGGATTGAGCGACGGCATCACCCATGCACCTTCGACTAAGACCGGTTCAAATACTTGGCCATCGGCTTGAATCACGCGCGCAATCCGGGTTCCTCGAGCGGCTGCTTGTTCGTGCAAGATTTCCGTGCCTTTGCGGTCCAGCGCTTTGGAAATGGTGTGGGTCAAACGTCGATGCGAGCCGTCGGGGTAGAAGTAATACATGCCCGAATCCAAAACCAGCGCGGTGGATGCGTCGGTGGCCAGGACGGCATCGGCAAGTGCGGCGCTGCGATCCGGCGCAAATTCTTGGAAAAATTGTTCTTCAGCAGGAGTGGCTCCCAATAACTGCAGCGTTGAAGACCATTGCGCATTGCCAGGATGCTGCCACAGCGCTTTTTCAATTTGTTGGCGCGCCAAATCGTGGTATCCATGTTCCAAATAGAACTCAACCAAGTTTGATTGACGGGCATTGGAGTAAGGCCGAGTCGTCACAGCTTGCTCAAATTCCTGGCGAATTTCCGCAGATAAATTGCGCTCCCGTAACAGCCGACGTCGCCAGTTTTGAGTTGTCGATGATTGAGGGAATAATTGATCCCTTTTTTTCAACAAAGCGCGAGCTAGGGTGCGGTGCTCCGTTGTGCTAGAAACCAATTCCTCCAGCAAACTATTAAAGGTGTGATTTTGCGCGCCATCGGCTTGCAAAGCGCGGTGCAGATAATCGATCGCTAGTAACGGTTGATGGCCGCGGTTGGCATAGCCATACATACCGCGCAAAGCTGGGATGGATAGCGGAAAGCGTTGCAAATGTTCCTGCGTTAAGGTGCGTGCGATGAGTCCACTTTTGTCAAACTCAGTCAAAGCCTGAATGGCAAGAAAATCCAAATATGCCACGCCAGGAAAGTTTTGCACCAACTGTTGAGCAATTGCTAAAGCTTGTTCGGGCTGATCCTCTTGGGCCATTCGGGTGACTTTGCGAATCTCAATCCGCGCATCCACAACGCCGTTTAGAAGCAATTCCTCTTCCAATGCTAATTGCTCGCGACGAACCCATTCTGCCGGTAAATAATCGGCTTCTTGCAACGCATTGTGCCGTAACCGCAGCCATGTCGTGGTCCATTTTTCATCTTCCGGTTTGGGAACTGCGATAGCCCGGTCGGTCCGACCATGGCGATAGTCATAGTGCATTTGCAGCAAAGTTTCGGCGCTGTTCTGGGTCGGATTTGGCTGCCATTGATTTTGCTGAATGATGGACGAGATGCTGCTGACTGGATAATCCAGTGGCTGGGTTTGCAGATCCGTCGGCGCACTTTGCAGAATTTTTTGCAAGCTATCCCAGCCGGCCTCCCAGGTGGTTGCGTTGCTTGCTCCATTCAACAAGCGGGCGGCAATGACCGGGGAAGTGGCCGCGTCGAAACGGATTTGCAGGATGTTTTGCTGCGCGACTTGCACTGCCAAACGAAAACGGGTTTGCTCATTGGCAGGTAGGTAGGAGCGCTTTTGCAACAGCAGTTCGCCATTCCAAAAAACGTCGCAATCCTCGTCGCAATAAAATTCGATCTCCGCCGGTTGAGGAGTAGCCTTCAAATATGCCAACATGTAGCCGCATCCCTGTTTACCAGGGATCAGCTTGGCCGGTTGTAACTTGGTAGTGTTGGCGCGACGGCTTAACGGGCGCCACTGCAACGGGCTACCCCACGGTGAGACGTAGTCGCTTTGCAGCTGGCGAATGGGAGCGTTGCCAGCGGGGGCGTAGCTCAGCGGTTGTTGAGCCTGAAAAGAACCTGGGTCTACCAGGGATCCGAAAGGGCCAACCACCGCCCAGTTGGTGATGAAGTCACCGAACAAATCATCTGGGGCGGTGATGTTTTGATCGCGGTAAAGGCGGCGCTCAAGTTCTCGCAGCAAGCGATTGCGTGCCTTGAGCGATGCATCGGGATCACTTAGTTTGGGAGCTAAAGCGGCCCAGCGATCGAGTTCAATTTCTTCGTCGCAAAGATGGCTGATCTCCAGCAATACATCCATCGCCGACGCTGCATAAACCGATCTCGGGTCCTGCTCCATTGCGCTAAGCAAGTCGGCTTGGATTTGGTTGTAATCGGCGCTGGCAAATCCTGGGTGATTCAAAATCAACTCAGGCGTCAACGCGGTGGATTGTGGCGTTGACGCAGCCAAGCACGTCGAAACCGAAAGCAGGATGGAGGCAAAAATCATGGCTGCAAGTGAATGTGGAGGTCCTGGTTTTGGGCGTTGTCAATCTGACGGCAGAGGTCGCGAAATGCGTTGTATTCGCCAGCCGCTATGCGGTGTTTTTTCTGCGCAAAGGTTTCGCGAATGGTGACGACGCCATCGCTACTTTCACAACTGCGTTGATAATCCAAAAACTCAGATGTTAAATCTACCGCCGCCAGCAATTCAGCTTGTGAATTTGGCGGCAATACAAACTGAATTTGACTGCTTTGACTCCAAGCCGATCCCATTAACAAGTCCATTTTTCGATCCGTTTCACTGCCGACGCTTTGCAGTAAGTTCAGTTTGTCAAAAGTGGATGGCAATTCCAAACCAGTATCACCAATGCGGCCGATGGTCGTCGGCTTGGCCAGAAAGGTCATGGATAGGGGAGTATTTAAATCTTCGAAATCAGGCCAACTGATTAACTCCAAATCGCCCTGTAGCGGCCCAAATAAGGAGGTAATCACCGCTTCGGCGTTTTCCATTTGCTCTTCTAAACTACCGGTGAAGCCGTGCCGAGTTTGTGCATCAAAGCGCCCTCGCGCCGCACGCGTGTAGCGAACTACCGGGCCGTCTTGGTGATTCAACTGCACCTCAAAGTTGTGTTCAAGGTGATTCTGTTCGGCGCTAGCAAAAGGAATCAGGCGCCGTTCCGAGCTGTCGGGTTTGACGATAAGGACTTGCGCGCCTTGGTCAGACTCCGGCAAGGTGTCGATGGTATGCAGACGCGCGGTGCCATCTAAAAATTGCTCCTCCAAGCCAGCTTGCGATGGCACGTAGGCAATGCAGTGATTGAAGTGGCTGACCATAGCCAAAGTAAGGTCCTCTTCGAAGCGCCGCCCAGAGGAACGGATCAACACCGGATAGGCTTCAATGCCCACCTCGCTCAGCATCGCGCGCAGCAAAATTGCTTTGTTTTTGCAGTCGCCAAAACCACGACTAAAGACAATTGGCGCGCTATAAGGCTGGAAGCCGTGCACACCGAATTCCCACGCGTTATAGCGGACGTCGGTGACCACAAAGTTGTAAATTGCAGTCAGCTTTTGTTGCGCGGTTTGCGCCTGTGCGGTGAGTTCGAGTACCTTAGATTTCATGTCTGCCGAAACGCGAATTTCGTCTTCAATTAAATCCCACCACCAGGTGGCAAAATCCTGCCAATTGGCGTAGCTCGATGCTTGCACGATGGGAATAAATTCCGTCGGCGGTGGCATGCCAGCTTCAATTTCCAGCGCCTGCAAGCCAGTTTGGCGCCAGGTATAGCGACCACTTCCGTCGGCCAGAACACTGATTTCGGCCGCGTCATCGAAGCCGCGCTGATGCCGGGCTAGGACAAAATCTTGCGGCACGATCAACACAATTTCGCTTTCTAAAGTAGGCGTGGAAATGGAGTCGGCGAAGGTTTCGTTCAGTGAAAAATAATTGCCGAAAAAGGTGGTGCGCAAATCGTCCAAGCGGTATTCCACGTCAACAATGTCGCCCGCCACCAATGGCGGTAAATCCACTCCAGCACCGCCACGCCTGCCGCCGCGACTGGTCGGCGCTTCACTGCGTTTGCCGTCGGCGTGTTGCACAACCGCGCTCAAAATGCGCACTTCTTGATCGCCTGGTGCAGCATAAAAACCGACCTTATCCAGATCCCGCACACCGCGTTCGTTGAGCACGCGGCGCACCAAACGATGATAGCGATGAGCGGTGCCGTCGGGATGCACGCGTACGACCACGCGCTTAAGTAAGGTCTCAAAGCTGCTCGCTTCACCTTGCGACCTCAACTCGGGCTGGGCCAATTGCAACGCCGCCGCGCGTGCCAAAATTTGCGGCAAAGGTTCTTGGTAGGCAACATGAAACGGCGCCGCACCCTGATTTTGCAAATGCTGCAACAAGCGACGCTCGTCTTCAGCGCTGAAATCCAAACTCAACTCCGTTTCCAACGCCTCCACCGCCGCCTCCGGTCGGCCTGCCAGCAAATGGCCACGCGCCAGAACCTTGTAGACCCCTGCATCTTCGGGAGCCAACAGCAAAGCTTCTTGCAGCAACTCCATCGCGGCGTGCAACTGGCCGGCGGAAAGCATGCTCATCGCTAATTCTTTACGCCAGCTCAAACCCCATGCCGACCAGCGCCGATGCTGCTGCAGTTGAATTTGCAACGGGTCGACGTCGACTGCACGCAGTTGTGCCAAGCGGCTGTATTTTTCAATCGCGGACGGAAAATAATGCGCCTTGACGATGTGCTCATAATGGCGGAACAATTGTTCGGCATTACTCAACGAATCCAAAGCGAGCAGCATTACTCGCGGATAATCGTAGATGTTGGGCTGTTGCATTAACTGGCGCATTTCGTAGGTTGCCAGCGCATCCTCGTCCATGAACGAAAGCACCTGCGCCCGCATCATTCGGGCCAAAACACTCAAACCATCGCGCTCGGCGGCGCGGTCCAGCAGCTCTATCGCGCGCAAAAAAGTGGGTTGATTGCGCGAGGCATGACGCGCTTTATGGCGCAAAGCGCGTGGCAATCCCGGATCCAAGTCCAATGCAGCATTCAACTCCCGTAGCCACGGATTGACGTCCTTTTCGGCCGCCAGTTCCTGATGCTGCGACAAAGTGCGTGCATGCTGCAAACGGTAACGAATCTGCTGCGGGGCCAATTCCGCCGCCCGCGCCGCCGCCTGTCGTCCCGGATGCAAATGGCGCGGCATCGGTTGATCGATTTCTTGCAGAACCGAACGTCTAAACCAAGCCCTGGCGACGTCGTGATTGCCGGCTCGTGCTAACTTAAAACGCAAGCCCGGCACTTGCGCGAAAGCAGCCGCCTTGAGGTCGTAAGTTGGAGCGGGAGCCGCGCTGAGCACGTGCGCTTGCATTTCAGGTGGCAGCTCAGGTACGTGCAGCAAATGTAAAGGAGCACCGCTTTGAGGTTCTGCAAAACGCGCCGTCCATTGAGCGCCCCGGCTGCGTCCGCCTAGCTTCAGAGTTAATTCGTTCCAACCCTTAAGCAAGCTAACCGGAACCGCAAATGAATCGTGGCGGAAGTCGTGCTGGCCGAAGGCGTCGAACACTGCTTCACCATTTAACCAAACGCGGATTTCACTGGAAAAACCCAAGTACAACAGCACGTTTTGCTGCTCTTCGCTTTGCACCCAAGTGCGCGCCATCGCCGCTGCCTGGGCGGATGGGTGCAATAACGGCTGCAAGCGCAAGACACCCTCGTTGTTGGGAATCGACGGCAGCTGACGCCACTCAACTTCGCGCACCTTGCCCGAATAAAGGCGCTGTGGATCAGGCTCCATTTCCGGTGGCAGTGCGGTTGCCATCGCCGCGCCGCGCTCGTTATCAAACGGGCCGACGAACTGCCATTGCTGCAACATGCCCAAGCGCTCGGCGGCGTCGGCGCGCATCCATGCCAGCCGCGCATACGCCGCCCCAAACTGCGGTGAAATCTCGACGCCTTGCAGCAGCTCGCGGCGCAAGCTTTGGTTCGAAAGTTCACTGGAATAACGTCGGTAGAGGACTAGCGCAAATTCCAGTTCGTCGCTCAGTGTGGTGGCGTCCGCAGCATTAAGGCCGTTGCTAGGGTCGGCAGCGGCCGGCGGCAACGCCGTGGCAGCTTGACGAATGGCCGCAGCCAGCGTGCGAGTCGCGCGCGCTGGCTGATCGTCGGCCCATTCTTGGAAGGCTGCTTGCTCCGCTGCGAGCAACTGATCCAGAGGCTGGGTTTGCGCCGGAGCCAGCGCCAAAGCCATGGCAAGAAGGATGTTGTAAAGCATGGGTCGCGCCCACAGTAACGAAATCGGCTGGCGATTAACGGCGCGATTCTTCCATTCATGCAGATTTTCGAATTCTGCATTCTCCTCTGGAGCTTCCCTATAGGTAAATCAGGATCTTGTTGCTGGTCTTGCAAGTAGAAAGATCTATAGCTTGCAGCCAGATCAATCCTGCGGCGGCGGCGGGGACACGCCTTGGACCTGGCCCAACAGTGGCTTCACCATTTGCATCGGCGGTGATGATGGCGAGTTTCTGCATGTTGGTGTTGAGGTCCATCATGGTGCCAGCGCAAGGGAACCCGGGAGGGATAGGTGTTGGGCCGCCCTCACCCTTTGCCCACAAAACTGCTGCCTGCCCATTAGGAGTCATGCCGGTCATCTTTGCTCCCAGGTAATGGCCAGAAGTGCCGTCCAGCCAAAGGGAAAATTTTTGATTGGGACCAGCGACAAATACCATTTCAGTCCAAAAGCCGAAAATATCTATCCAATCAACAGGGTTTCGGATGCCAGAATCTTTGTCGATCATCCATAGCGCGTCATCAACGTAATGCAGTGCACCTCTGTCGTCGAAACACATTGCCATCGCCGCACCGATGTAGCCGATGAAGTTCTCGTTAGCATCCATGGCTAATCCACTTGCCGTATCAATTTGAACTAAGCCATCCGAGGTTGTGTAACCGTAGAGAGTGTCATCGAAAAAGTCCAAAGCCAACAGATTCCTAGTGCCGGTTACGCCAATGAAACTCGTGCTTCCAGTGCTCAGGTCAAGTGTGT
>JACNIZ010000307.1 GCA_014382805.1 Planctomycetota bacterium | reverse complement strand
CCAGAAAGGCATACGGTTTTAGGACCTTTAAAGCCGCTGAAATCGCCCTGTATCACGCGATGGGAGACTTGCCGGAGCCGAGGGAGACCCATAGATTCTTCTGAGGAGCCTTTTTTATTAATTGCGGTTTCCTAAAATTTATAAGAAATTGAGGGAAAAATCCGGGTATTCCTTTATGGTAATTCCTACTCCCTTGGCCCTCGGGCCGCCCTCCTTAAACCCTTGGAATCCCAAATGTTCCGAAATCTCCTCATTGGCGCTGGCCTCGTGGCCTTCGCTGGCACTGCAAGTGCGCAAACTACTCTCCTTACCGAAACTTTTGATTCAGGTGTTGTTCCTCCAACTGGTTGGAGTGAAACCAACAACGGCAACTCTGCTGGTTGGGAGCCGGACTTCACTGGTCTGAAGGCTTGGCACGACGATTACACCGGTTATAACGACAACTCGTTGGTCAGCCCTGCATTTGATGCTTCGGGCGTTACCGAGATGTACATGCATGCGGTACAAGATCAAGCTTTTGCTACCTGGCGCGACACCAACGACGTAGACCTGTCCATCGATGGTGGCTTGACCTTCACCACAGTTTACAGCGAAACTTCCCAAACCAGTGCTGACGGCACCGACTTGGAAGTCGACCTGTCCGCCTACGCCGGTAACGCAAGCGTTACTTTGTCCTTCCACTACACTGGCGACTACGCTAACGAGTGGGACTTGGTAGACCTGTTGGTCGACGACACGGCACCACCACCACCACCACCATACTGGGGTCACTTGCCTACCACCTTCGTTTCGGCGAACGGTTACCGCGAGAACTTCGATGGTTTGGGTGGCGTAGTTCCTAGCCACATGGCTGTGAACATGTTGGACGCTGCTACCCGTGCTGACCACGCTGAAGCATGGTGTAACGTAGGTCAATTGGCTGCATGCCTGACCCCATACGATGGTGGTTCTAACCTGGAAATGGGTGTCATCCCTGGTAACACCAACTACCCCGTTGTTTCTAACGCATTGATCATCGGCCTCGATGGCACCGGCGTTTCTGACTTCACGATGAGCTTCCAAGCCATCGATTTCGGCGAAGAGCTTAGCGACGATGACGGTGTCTTCGTTTCTTCTGACGGCCTCTCCTGGGAAGCTGCTGCTACCGATTGGGCCGCTCTCGCTGGCTTCGAAGTTTACCAGTTGGCAACCTGTGACTTGGCTTCCACCACGGTTGACGTGTCTGGTGAGTTCTACGTTGCAATTGCTCAGTCTGACAACTTCCCATACGGTTACCTTGATGGCGTTGGCGTTGACAACGTAACGGTAGGCTGCCCGGTTTACACCGCTTCCAACTTGGTTGCTGGTGGCATGGGTGACTTGGCTGTTAGTGGTGCAAACCCAGCTGCAGTTGTTTACTTGGCTTACTCGTTGCTGCCAGGCCCGATCACCACGCCTTACGGCTTGGCTGACCTCGGTGCTCCTTACAAGATCATCGGTGCATTCGCACCAGATGCTTCCGGTAACATTGCAACTCAATTGCCGATTCCTCCTCTTGCTGCAGGCGTAACCGCTTGGACGCAAGGCTTGGAAATCAGTGGTGCTGGCGCACGCTTCACCAACGGCCTGAAAGTTACTGTTCAGTAATTCTTTCTGAGTACCTCTGCGGTACTTCAAGACCCTGTTCTTCGGAGCAGGGTCTTTCTTTTTGCCCGCACTTATTATTCGCTATCTTGCAACTTAGTCAGGACCGCTTCTAATTCAGGCAACAAGCCATGCAATATGCGACCGGCCAACAAGGCGTCGGTTTGATCGTTTTGCTGTAGATAAGTCTGCAAAGTATCCCAATCTTGGTTCGCCAATGCCGACGTCACCGCCATGCCTAGTCGTGGTTCCATTTGTACGTAAGACAACCAACCGGAGCACAGCAAGGCCTGCTCAAAGGCCGCTTGAGCATCTTGCAAACGGCCTTCACTGACTGCCACCCAACCACTCCAAATAAAACTGCGGCGATCGCGCGGCCAACGATAACAAGCAATGTCGCAAGCGTTTTGGAGTTGGTGCAAGCGGCCCGAATCGTAACGCTTTTGCAGTTCCTCGAAAAACTTCATGGCGTCGATGTAACTGGCCATGGGGGAAACATGCTGGTCCTGTTCCAGCGGCGGCCGACGGAAAGAAGCATGGTCTTCGCTAGCCATCAAGATCTCTTTGGCTTTTGCGGATGTGAGCGGCCAATCGGTCAAGGCAACGGGCAGGATGCTCAAACGATCGGGGTGAAACTTGGCACCTAGTTGATGCAATTCACTCGCCAACTTCTGATCCTGTTGTGGTGTGGGCTTCAAGGCTTGGAGAGCAATCACACGATGGAAAAACTCAAAATGGGCGGCAGAAACTTCTTGGAATTTCGGTCGGATTGTGGGTCGGAACAGTGCAGTGCTTGGCTGAATTGCCTCAAGTAGCAATTCACTTTGCAAGACCTCGCGCTGCTCTTCCAACGGCTGATCGGCGTACCCTTGAAAGCATGCCTTGACGAAAGCCAAACGATACTCAACCGGCAAGGCACGCATTTGATCCAACAATTCACGTCGCCATTGCATATCTTTGTAGCCAGCGAGACCGCGGATAAACACTAGCCAGGCACGGTCCATAACCCGATCAGAATTCGCTGCAAAAAAGTAACCCAGACTCGGTTGCACAGTCTTGCGCGCGACTTCCACTTCCTGTTCTGCGGCTTGGCGGTAAAGCAGGTGGGCCGCAACTCGGCGTACGCCTACTTCGTAGCCGAAATCCTGCATGATGAAATTCCATAAATCCACCTCCTCGGGACCGGCGGAATCTTTCATCCGGCTGAGCATCATGGTTTGAGTTCGAGCAGGGACGTCGCCGATGCGTTCGCGCAACCGTTGCATGGCTGTAGCATCGGTGGAAGCTAGGTGGCAAGCGGCCCAATCGATCTGCGATTCGCTGAGATGGCTACGATCCGACCACCATGCCATAAACATTCGTGTGGCGGCCGCTTCTTCAATCAACATCGAAGCAAATGCTCCAGAGCGTGGATTTTGACGTCCGCCTGGGGTTATGAGCCAATCTAAAATGACTTCCAACGCAGCGTCGGAGCGTAGATCTCGAAGCACGTCCAAATACTCATCAAATAGAGCCGGCTCAGTGGCGCCTTTGAGCAATACTTCGTAATGATCGGCCACATCTTGTTCCGAAAGGGCGGCGATTAAACCGGCCGCTCCCAGGGCGCGTTTACTGACATTGCTGTCCGAAGAAAGTGCACGAAATTCGGCAACAAGGTCAGAGCTTGGGTCTACTCCCCACGCCATTTCCATGAGACGCCTGCCACTATTTTCAGGAAGAGCGGCGACCTTGGGCAACCATTGCAAACGAGTGGAATGATCTGCCGTTAGAATGAGAACTTCCATTGCCAAACTTGCGTCCTTAGTGCGCAGCTTGGGTAGCAGGGTTTCAATCGTGCCCGGAATTAAGTCCAATGGACGCATTCTTAGGCCTGCCAACATGGCACGTAAAATGGCTTTGTCTTGCTCCGGCTTTAACAGAGGAAGAATTTTCTTCAGGGAGGCATCCGGACTTACTTTGAATAAACTGGCGACGCTTTTGCTCCGTGCCTCGGATACAGCCTGGGCATTTAGTGCATGATCGAGTAGCAGGTCAACGCCACATGGCATCGGCGTTTGGTGGAAAAGTTGCAAAGCACGTAGGGCAGCGCCGTCGCCACTTTGTTGCAAGGCCGCATGGAAATCGTCGGCGCTAACGTGGTGCGAATATTGCTGCAGCGCCACCTCTAATAATTGACGTTGGCCGAGTGCTAAATCATCCTCTAAAAATACCAGCCATGCGTTTTGCATGATTTGCGAGGCAGGCAAGTCGTGGATTGATGCGGCTAATTGGCTTTGTTGATGAAGCAGGAATACATCAAGCAGGGCCGAATCAAACGGCGAAAAATTACTGCTATCCAGTTGCTTCAAATTCTGTAGTTGCTGCAGCGTCAAGTTTTCGAAACGGAACAGAAGTGGAAAAACTGCTGCCCGGTAGGCGTCGCCTAGGCCAAGGATGCTGGCCAAACTATCGCTTGGTGGAACCCAATTGCTGAGCAGTTTCTGCATCAAGTGGGAGGCCAGCGCATGCTTTTCGTCGGCGGGCATCACGCCCCAGCGCAGCAAGGTGTCGCCCGCTATCGCCTGCCAAGCAGGTCGCGCAAATAGGTCCAACAGCAGCGGGATGGCGTCAGCGGTTGCGGGGGAATGGGCCAAATATTGAATGACTTCAGGAGTGGGGGCAGCGGCTTCGCTGGCCTGAAGAATTTCAACCAGCACCATTTTCATCGAATCGGTGCCGGCTAAACTGCGACTGATGGCTGGCATTAGCAGCGCATGATCAGGTGCGGCTTGTTGCCATTGCAGCAACAGTTTTGCGGCGCTAGGTTGCTGGCAATGAAGGTTCCATGCCATTTCGCGGATGGCGTTTTCTTCACTGGGCGCTTGGACGGCGGCGCAGACTAATAAGCTGGTAACGATGCTGATCATGGTGTGAGTAGCGATTCGATCAAGGTCAATTGCTCAGGCGTATTGACGTCGATAAATGGCCCTGGATCATCAGTTATTTGAAGGTCCAAGGTGGATTTTCGGTGGCGGTGGAGCAGCTCTCGCAATGGCTGATCTGGCCCGAATTGGCGCAATTCGTTCACGAATTGGCTGCCAATCAAAAGTGGATGTCCACCGCGGCCACCAGTGCTGACTGGACGCACCAGGCTGGAATGTGGTGATTTCAATTTGCGCCAAGCACGCACCATCCGGCCGACCACTTCGGCGCGCAGGAGAGGTATATCGCAACAGTGAATCATGACCGCGTGGTTTTCGGCCACCGCTGCCAAGGCGGTCAAAATTGAGCCGGTACGCCCCAGTTCCGGAGTAGGGTTTACCCATTCGTCGTCGGCTTCGGGCATGCCTAGATCGGCTATCGCGTCCATGGCAAGATCGGACAGCACTAAGCTCACCCTGGTGGCGCCCCCGATACGTAAATTGCGCACCAATTCAGGCAGCATCCATTGACCGTGCAGTTTTAAGGCCGCCTTCGGATAGCCCAAGCGACGGCCAGCGCCCGCGGCCAGCAAAATGGCGTGTACAGGGAGGCTCTGACTCACTGTTTCGAATTGTCAGCGTCCTGCGGAGCAAAGGCTTGCAGCGCTTGTTGTAAGCATTCCAGGGCAAATTCAAATTCTGCCGCGGCCGCTGTTTCCGGTGGGCTGAGGCGGACAAATCCATCTCTCGCATTCACGCTTTGCGGGGCCCAGGCTGCGCACATCATGCCGGCCCGAGCATGCAGGCCAAATTGGGCCATGGTGGCCACCAAAACCGTGGGCGGAATGTGCAGCGGCTCAAAACTCAAAATGCCTAGGCGTTGCGACCACGGCAGCGGTTCGTGCGGAAAAACGCGCACGTCATTGCGGCTGCGCAAATATTCCTCCAAGCCTTGCATGTGCTGGCGCAAAGTTTGCAAATCTGTTGGATGTTGCCGTCGCCAGTGCAGTGCTGCGCCAAGGCCAAGAATGCCTGGCATATTAGGGGTTCCGGCTTCCAGTCTTGCAGGTAACGCCAATGGCATATTCAGGTCTTCGCCATGACTGCCAGTGCCGCCGACGATTAACGGTTTTGGGTCCTGCGAAGGATCCACAAACAACAAGCCGACGCCGCGTGGTCCGCGCAATCCTTTATGACCAGGGACGATCGCGTAGGCCGGTTGCAAAGCGCCTAAGTCAACGTGGAGTTGACCGCCGCCTTGGCATAAATCCAAAATCACTTGCACGCCATATTTCCTTGCCAAAGAGCACACCTCTGCCAGCGGTTGAATGGTGCCAAAAACATTGCTGGCAAGGCTAAGTACGATCCAATCGGCGTCGCTCTTTTTGAGTTCTCGTTTTAGCGCATTCATGTCGATCAGCGCTTGCGCCGTAATCGGCACTTGGCGGAGTTGCACCTGGCGATTTAATTGCGCTAGGTGGAGCGGGCGCAGCAAAGAGTTGTGTTCCAACGCAGAAACCAATACGGTTGCGCCGTTGGCGATGTTGTGAACGGCTTGATTTAGTGCATAAGTTGCGCCTGAGCAAAAAATCACCCGGTCCGGCCAGGCGAATCCAAACGTGTCGGCGGCCAAGGCTCGAACCTGGTGCAAATCAATAGCAGCAGCCCCGCTGCCAGCGCCGCGCAACCCATCCGCAGCGGTCAAGCCGGCAATCATGGCTTCGGCGACGCCAGGGGCAGGAGCATCACAGGTGGCCGCACGATTCCAATTCAGGGCGTCGGGCATGCCCTCAGCATACGATCGCGCCAGCTACTCACGAACCGACGGTTTCGGCCAGCACGGTGCGTGCCAGGGCTGGATCTTCGGTGCCGCGCAATAGGGCACGTCCGTCGGCGAAGATCAGTACGTCCAGGTTGCGATGAGTGAAACGCAGGAATTGCGTCGAGCGGCTTAGGGCGGTGACCGTACCGGTCAATTTTTCTTCAAGTTGCACCAAATCTGGCGGACTTTTTTGAGCCGGGATTTGCACCGTATTGCCGCCGCACATGATTTGGGTTTCTGGGCTGCCTTGTTTGCCTAGCAACCAATCAAATTCTCGCTTGCCACAGCAGCAACAATTTTCATCCCGGGTGGCTTTCATGGCATGGAATTGATTGCGCCAAAGATCAAAATACTGAAAGCCATGAAGCGCTTCTCCACCGACCAAAATTTTTATAGCCTCGGCGCTCGCCATGCCAGCGATAACGGCAACGGCAGGCCCAAGTACTCCAGCGCTACTGCAGGTGGGGGCTTGACTGGCATCGGGCGGTTCAGGATAGGTGCAGCGCAGGCAAGGCCCAGATTGCGGTTGAATGCTGGCTACCATGCCATAGGTGGAAACCACGCCCGCATAGACGTAGGGCAATTGATGCTTCACCGCGTAGTCATTTAACAAATAGCGGGTGGCAAAGTTATCGGTGCCGTCAACGATTAGGTCGACGCCTTGCATGATGGAAATAAGATTCTGATGGCTAAGATCCACCGCGTGAAGGTGGCATCTTACTTCGCTATTAATTTGTCGCAAGCGTTGCAGCGCGGCGTCGGCCTTGCTCACCGCGTTGGCGGCGTCTTTTTCCACGTACAACATTTGGCGTTGTAAATTGCTCCAGTCGACGACGTCGCGGTCAATCAATACCAATTCGCCAATTCCGGCGCGAGCCAATAAGTCGGCGGCTACCGAGCCCAAAGCACCGAGGCCGACTACTGCAACTTTGGCCTTGCGCAACGCTTGCTGACCCGATTCGCCGATTTCTGCCAAACGAATTTGACGATCGTAGCGCGAGGATGGGCCAGTCATGGTTTGGTGCGAGAGGGGGGACTTGAACCCCCACATCGTGAGATACTAGATCCTAAATCTAGCGCGTCTGCCAATTCCGCCACTCTCGCAAAGCCTGCCGCAGCAAGGGGTACCTGCAAAACCGCAGGAAAAAAATGGGGTGGGTAAGGGGACTCGAACCCCCGGCCCCCAGTACCACAAACTGGTGCTCTAACCAACTGAGCTACACCCACCACACTGGAACGGCGAAGAGTCTATCGCAACTTTGCCCCAAAGCCAAGTATTATCAGGGGTCCCCAAGCCTTTCCGCACTCCACCCTCGCCAAAATGGCAAAAAACTGGCAACATCCCCTCGCCACCTCCAGCGCCGCCGTCCTTTTCCTGCTTGCCCCATCTAGCCCAGCCCAAACTACGGTTTTGGACGAGGATTTTAATGGTGCTCAGTTTCCGCCACCCATGTGGTCGGAGCAGAATAATGGCGTCAGCGTTGGTTGGGAACATCGCGACCCTGGAGAGGCATTTCATGCCGACTTTTTTGGGGCCAACGACAATCGCTTGATCGGTCCAGCCATGGATTTGAGTGGGCTGACTGAGGTCGCATTGCATGGCCAACACGGCCAACTTTTTGCCATCTATCGCGACCGAAATGAAATCGAGGTCAGCTTGGATGGGGGCCTCACTTTTGAATGGGTCCACAGCATTAGCGACCCCGGCGACGGTTTGGGCTTAGCGTTGGAAGTTGATTTGGGGGCATATGCCGGTGCCGGCAGTGTCCATCTCAGCTTTCGTTACGTCGGCGATTACGCCAATGAATGGAGCATGGACTGGGTAGTGGTGGATGACCAACCCGCTCAAATTCCGGCGTATTGGCCAAACCTGCCCACCGCTTTCGTCACCATGGACGGTTATTGCGAGCGTTTCGACGGCTTGGCGGCCGGATTACCTGCCCACATGGCTAGTAATTCAGTAGACGAAGAATCCCGCCAAGCTGATAGCGATGGCTGGTGTAATTTTGGCCAACAAGCGGCGTGCATTCATTCCTACTCCGGCCTGTCGGCATTGGAGATGGGCTTGAATCCAGCCACAACCAACTACCACCAAATTGCCAATTCCATCATCATTGGCCTGGATGGCAGCGGCGCAAGCAATTGGGATTTGGAAATGCGGGTGCTGCAAATGGGCGAAGAGTTGAACGCTGACGACGGCCTGTTTGTCAGCTTGGATGGTGAATCCTGGATACCGGTCATCAGCAACTGGGCGCACATGACTGGCGGCGTCAGCAAGGTCGGAAAGTGGCAAAAAGTCACCTGCGATCTCGGCACCGTAAATGCGGATTTAAGTGGTCAGTTTTACCTGGCGGTTTGCCAAGCCGACGACTTTCCCTATAACAGCCAGGATGGCGTGGTCATCGACGATTTGTGCATCGGCGGCGACGTCGTGGCTTTGCGCTTCTCGATTGCAGGATTGGTTGCTGGCGAATTGGCGCGGCTGGAGGTGACCGGCTTGGATCCATTGGCTTTCACCACAATTTTGGTTTCATTAATCGGCCCGGGGCCAACTCAAACCTTATACGGAACCGCCGACGTCGGCTATCCGTATCACACGTTGGCGTACGTTGACGCTAACACTGCCGGCGAGGTCCGCATTCAAGCTCCGGTGCCACCGTGGACGTCGGGCATGATGGTTTGGGGTCAAGCGGTTGAAATTGTGAATTTTGAAACTCGTTTCAGCAATGCCGTCGCGGAGGCTGTGCAATGAAAACTTTCATTCTGCTTTTGGCACTGCCTGTCAGCTCATTGTGCGCCCAACAGGAGGCTTTGGATGAAAGCTTTGATTCGGGTGTCTTCCCGCCGGTTGGATGGCTTGAGGTCAATAATGGGAATAGCCCTGGTTGGACCGATTCAGGCGACGGGGCTGCTTTCCACGACGACTACATCGGGCAAAATGACAATCACCTAGTCAGCAAAGAGCTGGACCTGACCAGTTTCACCGAGGCATACTTGCACTTGCGCCATTCGTCGCATTGGACCGCTTACCGCGGCTACAACATTATTGAAGCTAGTTTGGATGGAGGTCTGACCTTCACCACCCTGCGCGTCGTGCAAACGCCAAACGATTTTGATAATGAGCCGTTCAACTCAAACCTCAGTTACTACGCTGGCATTGCGAATTTTCGTCTTGCCTTTCGCTACGTAGGGGATTTTGGCAACGAATGGAGCCTCGAAGATGTGTTGGTGAACGATACTCCGGCCAACTCTGCCCCGCGCTGGCCGAACCTGCCTACAGCTGCCATTTCGGCCGAGGGTCTGGTGGAAGATTTTGAAGGTATTGCCGGCATCCCGCCGGCACACATGGCGATCAATCGGGTCGATGAAGGCACTCGTTTCGCCGACGATTCTGCATGGTGCAACATAGGCCAGTTAGGAGCTAGTCAATTTGCTTTCGGCAACTACTCCCTTGAGATGGGGGTGGATCCGAGCTTCCCCACCCAACACTATTATTCCAATGCCTTAATCCTGAAATTAGACGGCAGTAATAGCGGCAAGCTATGGATGGAATTCGACGCGTCGAATCACGGCGAAGAGGGCAATCCGGACGACGGAGTTTTTCTCAGCCTCGACGGATTGCAATGGGCGGCAATACTCAACGACTGGGATGGCGCAACCGGCGGATTCCCAAATTTAGGCACTTGGCAAAGGGTGCGTGTGCAATTGACTAGTTACCTGGCCGATACGTCGGGAGAGTTTTACGTCGCAATATGCGAAGCTGATAATCGGCCCTACGGAATTTACGACGGATTGGCGGTAGACAACATCAAGGTGTTTTCGGAACCTGACTTGCAAGCCTTCGGAAAGGGTCCAGGTTTCCCCGGTACCATCGGCATTGACAAATGCCAGCCAGGCAGCCTAGTGGAGGTGATGTATTCCAAGGTTGGACCCGGGCCGACGGACACCGCTTACGGCCTGATGGATTTAAGCCAGCCCATTTTGAGCCTAGGCAAGCACACCGCCGACGCCTCTGGCCAAGTAATTCTGAGTGGTCAGTTGCCGCCTTGGATGGCTGGCACCAGCGTTTGGGTGCAGGCCGGCATGCTTTGGGGCGACATCGCCATTGTTTCCAACTCATTAGCACTGCATTTTTAGTCGAAAATGGCGCGCCCGGCAGGATTCGAACCTGCGACCACCGGATTAGAAATCCGGTGCTCTATCCAACTGAGCTACGGGCGCAAATCGTTGTATTCAAGGGCTCAACAAACGGTGGACATATTAACCAAAGCCCACTTTCGATGAGCCAGATTTTCAATATATGGCAGGTGTTTCTTTTTTTGCCACATGACATAAGAAACTTCTCTTAAAAACATGGGCAATAACCCATTTCAGGGAACAAAATAGGGGCAAACGGCCTCAAACCTCGAACCCAAAGCGTTGTGTGCTCCCTGTCCTCCGGTTTCGCCCCACAAAGAGCACTCAAACTACTACTGGTCGTTCCTCAAACCTCCTTTTCTGGCAGTTTCGCTAGGCCCATTGGCTTATCTAGCCGATAGGGAGGGTTCTGTAGCCGTTTGAACTGCTCCCCGCCAAAATTCATGAAGCCCCTCTACGTCGCCATCGTCCTGTGTCTGTGCATTCAGACAGGCTCGGCCCATGGCCAGGTTTCTGTGCCTGGAGGCCAGCAGGTGCAACAGACGACCCAAACGCCCAACAATTCGCCATCGAGCGGCACTAGGTTGGGTGGTGGTCCAAGCGCCATGCTGGACCAATTTGAGGACATGTCGGTCAACATGAAATCCGACTGGAGCTCGCCTACCTTCGGCGCAGGGGCTTGGGGCGATTTCAATGGCGACGGCTGGCCGGACCTTTGGCAAAGTAATCACGCCAAGTTCCCCACTTTAATGCAAAACAATGGCGACGGGACCTTCACTGACGTCACGACCACGATTGCAAATATTATCGGCCCGGTTGACTCCCACGGCTGTGCGTGGGCTGACTTTGACGCTGATGGCGATATGGACTTGATTGAGTTGGTCGGAGCCGATAGCGGCCAAGGTGAAGGCCCAAACCAACTGTGGCGCAACGATAATGGCTACCTGAATGAAGTAGCAGCCGCTTACGGTTTGGACTACCCAGCCGGCCGCGGGCGCACTCCATTATGGCTGGATTGGAACAATGATGGCCGCCTAGATCTGGTGACGGCTAATTTTGCGAGTTTGCAGTCCGAGGACAAAGTGTTTACTCAACAACCGAACGGCACCTTTCTTGAAGAGCCGCCAAGCACCGGTTTCATCCCCTCCGGCAAGCTGACTCACTTCGCTCAACTAGCCGATTTCGACGCAGACGGCAAGATGGAAGTGCATATGAACGGGCTGACCTTCCCAAGCTCGATCTACAGCCTTTCGCCGACGAGCTGGACCGACATCACCAATACCTTCGGCTTCGAGCAAATCCCCGATGTCGTAGACAGTGCTCGTGGTGATTTCGACGGCGATCTAATGAGCGATTTCTATTTTGCTCGTTATCCATTCTGGCGTCTGAGTCAAGCTGACTTGGATAAAAATGGCACGCTGCGAGTGGATTTACTTTCGGATCAGAGTGAAGTCGGATTTACTTTTCGTTGCGATGGTCCTATTCAAATTTCGA
>JACNIZ010000304.1 GCA_014382805.1 Planctomycetota bacterium | reverse complement strand
TCCCACACAACCTATGACAGTCCCCGCAGCTAAACAGGCGATGCCCGGGAGCTTGCCATGGCGCATTTTGGTGCGGTTCGCGAATTTATTTCTACATCGATGACTGAAAGCCAACTCGTCCCGTTCGAGGGCAATTACTATTTTGATGACCGGATGTTCGTGTTGGAGGTCCGGTCGACGGTGGTTTCTGGAAAAGGGGGGCGTTGGACTTTAATCACACGCCGAAATATGCCGGGCTTCTTTCCCTACCGCATCGACGAATTCTTGACGCGTAATGAGGCTATAAACCTGTTGGAGCAGGTAGAGCCACAAGTTCCTCGCATTAGTTTAGGAGGGGTTCCTCCCGATCCGATTCCGAGCCTGGAGGAGCTTCGAGCTTGGCAGAAATCGATCGGCCTTGTTCCTCCGTATATCGAACCGGAGATCGAATCGGGGCAATTGGTATTCGAGTTGTACGCTGGCGAGCGTCTAAATGAGATAATTGAAAGCCAAGGGTTTGATGCACTCCAATGGGGTGATACCGCTGAGGTCAATATCTCGCCAGAGGCGCAAGCCGCATGGAACTGGAGGATCGGAGGCGTTTGTTCGCCATTTCAATTTTGCGAGACGCTGTCAGGGCTATCACTTGATAGGGGTTTGCCCTGGGCGGTGGTTACTCTGGATCGTCCGTACAAGCTAATGGGGCATTTTTTGGCCACCAGAGGATCTAGTAGCAAAATGCTTGGGACCTGCCATTCTTCGGGTATGGAGGTTCCGAGGCACCTCCTGACTATCTGCGTAATGTCGAAGGCAGTACTTCGTGATGCATCCTCAAGTTCGCAGCTCTATTCCGCTGCGTGGGCGTTGCTTGAGGATCTTCCGGAAGAACAGTCTTGGCTTTGCCTGCCCGAACCTCTGGATAAGGACTGGGCAAATAGGATGGAAGATGCCGACGAAGTTACATGGAGCAAGCAGGCGAGTCGCACGACACCAATCATTCCAGACCCCGAGTGATATGAGCTTTCTTGCCGAGCGATGGTTTCAGTAAGAAGCCTTTGGCCTGCCCCTGATTTCCGGACTGCTAGCAAGGTGGCGAACGACAGAGATTAGTGTCCCCGCTGTGGGGTGTGGACGCATCCACGGTTCTTGTGCGACACCCCGCTACAACGTGCGACTGGCTGCGATTCAGTGCGACTATTGAGCATTCTCAAAAACTTGCTAGACTATAGAAGTTCCTTTCAACACACGGGTTACAGCTACGCGCCTACACTCCGGAAGAGGCCATGGGGTTGCAGAGGTCGGAAGTTCAAATCTTCTCGCCCCGACCATTTTTTTATGTAAGGGGCACCGTCGGTTCGGGTGCCTTCCGTGGGGAGATTCAGCACGAGACCTGAGCCTCAAGTTTGGTGTCTTGCCGCAGGTGATGGACAGCCTTAGGGCAAATCCGTAGCCTTGCTGAACTGGATTCGATTCCAAACCAACCGCGAGCTGAACTTCATCCTCCAATGGCCAATCCTTCACAAGCTTCACGATCTTTTATTGCTCTACTCATCGCGTCCTTTGGCCTGATTGGCTGTACACAAAGTGAGACCATCGCCATTCGCGATTCGGTGCAGGCAACAACGTCGTCCCGGACTGACGACCGGCTTTCGCACGCTGAGTTTGCCAACCCGCCGGTCCATTCGCGGCCCGGTTCGTTTTGGGACTGGCTGAACGGGTCGATCAGCAAGGAGCAAATCACACGGGATCTTGAAGCGATGAAACGCGGCGGCATGCGCGGCGGCGAGATTTGGGACGTGGCTGCCTACGCCGACCCTGATGGGCGGGTGCCTGCTGGACCGGAGTTTCTTGGACCTGAATCTACTCGCTTAATGGTCCATGCGATACACGAGGCCGATCGGCTCGGCATGGAGATCGGGTTGGTGGCTTCGAGCGGTTGGAATGCGGGTGGTTCTTGGATCCCGCCGGAACATGCAGGCAAAGGACTCTATGTTTCAACGACGAGCGTGACCGGGCCGATCCAATTCAATGGCAAACTGCCCATGCCGGAGCTGCCAAAACTTTGTCCCCGAGACCAGGACGGCCAGCCGATCTATCTATACGAAGTCGCGGTGTTGGCGGCGCCCCGGAACGATTCCAAAACCATCGCCAATGTCGATCAGGTTCTTGATCTTTCATCCATGATGGATGCCGATGGAATTCTGCATTGGGATGCACCCGAAGGCGATTGGGACGTGCTTCGTTTTGTTTGCGCCAACCATGGACAGCAGTTGATCGTGCCGAGTCCGAATTCGGGCGGACCGATGATCGACTTCTTCGACTCACGTGCTACTGAGTTTCATCTCAATCACATCGTCAGCGCGATCCTCAAGGAACTGGGAAAGGACTCGTTTGAAGGGACCAGCTTCAAAACCGTGGAATTCGACAGCATGGAACTCGACGGATTCACGCCTTGGAACGATTCGATGGCCGCTGCTTTTCAGCGCCGGGTGGGCTATTCGGTCATTCGCTATCTGCCCCTGTTTGCTGGTTGGGAACTGGCTGATCAGGACGTGCATGAGCGCTTCGATTACGACTGGCGCAAGATGGTGAGCGATCGCCTGATCGATTCACATTACGTGACTGGTCGCAAGTTTCTCGAAGGCTATGGAGTGAAACTGATCGCCGAGTCGGGTGGACCGGGGCCGCCGATTTGGGCATCGAATCCGGTGGACGGAATTAAGGCGCTCGGGGCGGTCGATATTCCGCGCGGGGAATTCTGGATCCGGCATCGCGGCATCTTTTTGATCAAGGAAATCGCGTCGGCCGCGCACGTTTATGACAAACGGCTGGTCGATGCGGAATCGTTCACCACTTGGCGTCGCTGGGTCGACGGGCCGTTGAATCACAAGGAAATCGCCGATCGCGCGCTGTGCGAAGGATTGAATTGTTTTTCGTTCCACACCTTCGCTAGTTCACCACCCGAGGCGGGGCTGCCTGGTTGGGCTTATCACGCTGGCACAGACATCAATCCGACGGCTACTTGGTGGCCGATGGCGCGTGCATTGACCGACTATTTGGCCCGCTGTTCTTACATGCTTCGACAAGGCTGGTTCGTGGCAGACGTTTGTTACTACTACGGTGAACAGGCGCCGAATTTTTATCCGCCGCTGTGCAACGTGCCTGAACATCCCTTGCTGGATGGTCTCCATCCGGGATACGACTATGACGTCTGTTCATCGCAGGTCGTCCTTGAGCGGATGCGCGTGGAATATGGCCGCATCGTGCTGCCGGATGGCATGAGTTACTCGGCGCTGGTGCTGCCGGAGCAAGATCACATTCCCGCAGCAGTGCTCGAACGGATCCGCGATTTGGTGGCCGACGGTGCAACCGTGATCGCCCATCAACGCCCGACGCGAGCACCGGGCTTGCAGGATCTTGAAATAGAATCCAAGACGGTAGATCGATTGGCCGACGAGCTTTGGGGACGGGAGAAATCTTCGGGGCCGCTCGCCAAAGGGCGGTTTATCGTCACCACGGATCGCAGCGAAGCCCTGCGCAAAATTGGAGTTGGCGAGGATTTTAAAATCGTTTCACGCGCCGAAAGTGACCTCGGGCCCTTGGACTTCATCCATCGCAGAACCTCGGATGATGAATACTATTTTGTCCGCAACAAAACGAGAGAGGCGATAACACTAACTTGCCGCTTCCGAGTGGATGCAGAAACCAACGCTCAGGCACCCGAATTCTGGTGGCCCCAGTCAGGACGTCGAACGACTTGTACGGATTGGAAAAATGTCGAAAACGGCTACACCGAACTGCCACTGCAGCTAGCGCCTCTGGGATCGGTGTTTGTCGTCTTCCGCAAAACGGATCGTGCTTCGGAAGCGTCGCTTGATTCCATAGCAACTGAAACATTTGCCGCAGCAGACGCCCCCGCGAGTTTAACCCTCAACGGCCCATGGCAAGTCGAATTCCCCGAGGGATGGGGTGCGCCACAAGAAACGACTTTTAGCAAGCTGCAAAGCTGGACCGAATCAAAAGATGACGGCATTCGCTACTTCTCGGGAATCGCCACCTATAAAAAGACCTTCGATGTCCCGCAATCATTAGCCGAACAAGAACGACTCTTTCTTCAACTAGGCGACCTCGCCGAAATTGCTGAGATCAGCCTCAACGGCAAGGAACTTGGGTTCGTCTGGTTGCCTCCTTACCGAATCGAAATCACCGAAGCAATTCAGGTCGGAACCAACAAGCTAGAGATTCGGATTGCAAACCTTTGGGCAAATCGACTGAACGGCGATTCCTTACTGCCCGAGTCAAAACGCTTCACCCACAGCAATCTTGATCGGATGCAAACCGATCCGACTTCGGATAGTTCCTATGGACGAATTCCCAACGGAAAAACCCGGCCCGTTTACAGCGAGATTCCACCGCTGATGAAATCGGGCCTATTCGGTCCGGTGCAAATTGTCATCCCCGAGTGAGGGTTGCTGCATCCAAGTTGCAGATGCTGGGATAAATAGGAAATGAGTGAGTTACAATTCCCCCATGGCACTCGATTTCGGGTCCTTAGAGTCGATACCGAGAGATCATATGGCCAAAAAATTTGAACGACACCGGCAGGCTTGGACTGTCGCCGAAATCGAAAAGCTCCGTTTCATGGCGAGAAAGGGCATGAGTTTGAAGGCGATCGCGACCGCGCTCACCCGCAGTGAAGAGTCGGTGAAAAAGCAGGCCAAGATCGAGAAGCTAAAGATCACCAAGGCGCGCTAGTTCGAAGAGCGCTTCACTGAGGTGCGAAAGCGGGGGGGATTCGGCTTTTATCGCGGCCCTGGTGCTAAATGATCCAGCCAATAGCGGATCATGTGCATGCGCATATGCACCGTGGTGCCAGCCCCCTCGCGGATACCGTGACGACGGTGCGGGTAGCTCATGTATTCGAAGGGTTTGCCGAGTTCGATCAGCCGATCGACTAGGCCTTCGATGATCTGCACATGGGTGTTGAGCTCACCCGTTCCGTGGATGATCAGCAAGTCACCTTTCAAGCCTTCGGCGAAATGGATCGGTGCCGAGTTGTGGTAGCCGTCGGGATTGGTCTCGCGGGATTCCATGTAAATCTCTTGGAACCAAGCGTTGTAGAGCCACGGCTGCGGCTTAGCGGCCACCGCGATTCCGACGTGGTAGACGTCCGGCTTGCGGAACATAGCGTTGAGAGTGTTGGAGCCACCGCCGCTCCAGCCCCAAATGCCAACGCGTTCGGCATCGACGTAAGTACGCGTGCGCGCGAGTTCATGTACGGCTGCGGCCTGCTCTTCGGTTGAAAGCGGTCCGAGGCTGCCGAAACAGGCGCGGCGCCAAGCGGCTCCTTTTGGTGCCGGCGTGCCGCGATTGTCGATCGACACCACTAGGTAACCGAGGTCGGCGACTACGCGGTGGTAATGAGCTTGTGATTGTCCCCAGGCATCGAGCACGGTTTGTGCGTGCGGCTCGCCGTACACGTAGACCAGCAGCGGGTACTTGCGTGACGGGTCGAAGTCGCGCGGCTTGATCATCCAAGCGTCAACGCTGACGTCACCCGGAAGGTCGATCTGCAAAAACTCAGTGGGGTGCGCGATCATTGCTTCGGCGCGTGCATGCAGGGCAGCGCGATCACTGAGCAAACGCACCTGTTTGTGGTCGGGCAGCGAAACAAGCTCGGTGATCGGCGGTGCGTCGAAGCTTGAGGAAGTGTGGAATGCCCAGAGGGCGCCGGGCGCGATGTCGTAGTCGTGGGTGCCAGCTTGCCCCGCTGGGGTGACTCGGATCGGGGGCTCGGAGCCGTCGAGAGGCACGCGGTACAGGTACTTCTGCGTTGCGTTTTCGGGTGAGGCATAGAAGTAGAACCACCCGCCGGCTTCGTCGACCTGCGCACGGCCGATAATGTCGTAGCCCTCGGGCGTAAGCGTCGCGAGCAAGGCACCGTCGCGCGCGTGGACGAAAGCTTGGCGCCAGCCTCGCCGCTCGCTCAGCACCAGAAAGGCCGCGCCATCGCGTAACCAGGTTAGGCCGGAGTTTGTGCCATAGCTGGCGACGACCCATGCGGGATCGCTTTCGTGGTAGATCCGCGCAAGCTCGCCGCTGCGGACGTCGGCAAGCAGGAACTCGCGCTCGTCGCGGAAGCGGCTCAGCTTTTCAATTAGCAGCTCATCAGAGTTCACCGCCCAGTCCACCTGTCCTAGGTAAAAGCCTTCCGTAGGCGCTTGCAGATCCAGCCAGCGAACTTCGCCGCCCGCCGCAGCCACCACGCCGACGCGCAGTGTGGCGATCGCTTCGCCTACGCGCGCAAACCGATCCTCGTTTACCTCCGGGTAGGTCGAATCACCTGGCACTAGGCGGGCACGCAGCCGCACCTTGGACTGGTCGGTCTCGACGAAGGCCAGCCATGCGCCATCAGGGCTCCACACCGCGCGTCCGTTGTGGATCGCTTTGGGCACGGCCGTGCGGCTGACCTGCCTGCGCTCGCCACTTGCAAGATCGCGGATCCACAGCGTGCCGCCTTGATTGATCAGCTTGTATTTCTCTTCGCGGGAGGCAGAGCCGCCGGCGCCATCCGGTCTTGCTGGTGCCGGTTCATTGCGGTCCCCAGAGGCGGGGTCGTATGCGACGCGAACCGGCTGATCCGAACCCGGCTCGCGCTCGTACACCGTGTAGCCAGACCCATCCGCCAGCCATTCGCCGCGGAAAGCCGGCGCGCCAAACTCGTTGCGTTCATAGATCGCACGAATACGCGCCTCCGCCTGCGCAAGTACCTCGGGCGAAGACTGCGCCACGACGGTGGACGCAGAAGCGGCAATGCCAAGAAAAAGAGTAAGAGCAAGGGAGGATGCGTTCATGGCAGTAGGGCTAAAGGACGACCAGCCTTCTGAGCCTACGAAAGCGGCACCCGTCGATGTCTGGCCTGTATGGCCCAGTCAATAAGTTACGTCAATCTAGTTGCTGTCGGCCGATCGTCTCCCGCGCTCCACGCTCCGCTGGGCCGGCTGCGCCGGTCCCCGAGTCGCTGCGGGAGACGATCGGCCGACACCCCACGAAATTAAATCTACTTCTTAGGGTAAGTTTCTAAGACCCAAGCTGACCACTGTTGGTCAAATTCATCGGGCGTCATGTTGTAGACCTGTTGGAAGATCTTCACCTGGCGCTCTTGAACCATCTCGGGGGTGATGACAGTGCCACCGTAGACTTGAAACTTATCCTTCATTGCGCCGACGAAACTGGCGAATCTTTCGCGGTCGGACTTGATTAAATAATCCACGCGCGACCAAATATTCATGTGGTGCCCAATGCGGAAGTCATCAGGCGCGGTCCAAGTCATGATCTCAGAAACCGGTATGAAAGCTTCGTTTTGCACTAACTTGCGCACTCGCGGCTCCCACTGCCACAACTTCTTCTCATTTGGAAACTGATCCTTGATCAGCGAGTAGTTGTGATAGCGCGCGTCAATCGAATTGACGTAGCAATGCGCGATGCCTTCCTTAATCCAAATTGGAATGTCAAACATGTAGCCCTTGTAGCTAAGCAACATATTGACGGCGACGCCGAAGCAAAGGTTCATGTGTAAGCGTGCGTCGTCGGAAAAATAGCCGTCGGCAAGCTCGGGCGAAGTGCCATAAAGCATGCAGCCGGCAGCATGAAAGTTATGTGCCACAGGGCTGTCGGCTTGGAAATTGGCGTCACACCAGCGTTGGGCAAAGCGGTGCAATGTGGACTTCTTAGTGGTCAGCAGAACAATGAACTTATTCTTTTGCCCCATGTATAGTCCTTCACCCATGTAGCGACCGTTGATAAAGGTGCCTGGGGAAGTAGGGAAGCTTTCATCGGTAACACTGAGCAACTCTTGAATGTCGGCGTATTCTTCCTCCAAGCGTTGCGCATACAAATGCACGCGCAGCCAAGGGTCCAATTTTTTCACCTTTTTGGGAAGCTCGGGTAGCTTCACTCGCAAACGCTCAATTTCTTCGGCGATGCGTTCCTTTTGAATTTTGTCGGCGCCGATTTTTATTTCTTTCAGCGTCGACCCGATCTTGAAATGTTTGGTCTCTACCCAAATCATTTCTAGATCGCCCAGCGCTTGCATGACTTCGGTCGTGCCTAGCTGGTCCGTCACCATAAAGCGGTGATAGCTTTCGTAGCCTGCTGCTTTGTAGCGATCAGGTTCGTTATTGGTATATGGATCGACTTTCCACTTAGGCAAATCCTCCTGCTTCTGGGCAGAGGCAGGAGGACTTGCTAGCAGTAGTAGACCCAAGCCCAGGAGGGCAGATCTCATTTTGCTAAGAAAAGGGTTTTAGCTTTCGTTCGAAGGAATTTCTTTCACTGAACGGACAAGGTCTTTCTCTACAATCTTGCGCTTTAGGTCCAAATCCATCAGCTTGGCTTCTTTCGACTTCAGCTTAGTACGGTCGCTTTCGATGCGATCCAATTCCTTACGCAGCTTTTTCAGCTTCTTGGACTTGGGACCGTTCTTCTCCAGTTCCAACTGCATCTTTTCTTCAACGATTGATTCTTCAGCGTCGAGGTTGTCGTACTGAATCAGGATCTTAGTAACTTCCTTGAGTACGCCCTTTGGCTTCTTGTTGTAATCGTAGGTAAGCACCTTTTCCATATGCTTCCATAGCTCGCCAGGTGACTGGTCGCCTTTCAGTGGAATGGACAGCAAGCCATCGCGGCTGGTCAGGAACAGGTGAGGAACGTTATTGCCAGGGAACTCAGTAAAGAGCTTGGTGAAGGGGTGCTTCTCCTTCAGGATGTGCGTAGGTAGCTTGACGCAGTGGAACCAGCGCGACATCAACAGGGTCTTTTCATTACCCTCGGTTTTGCTCAGCAAAGCGTTGTCCGTTCCGTTGCAAGATTCGCACTCGCGCAGCAGCAACAGTGGACGTGGATCGTCGCCGGCAACAAAGAGGAAAGCCTCTTCCCGTGGCAAAGCTGCAAGAGTGGCAACCGCAACGGTGTCGTCGTCAGAAGTAGTGTCCACTTCCCCTGGAAGTGCTTTGCGTTGGAAGACCGGGTAGTCCCACTGCATACGCAGCAGTTTCTTGGCAGTCTTGCCGTGGGTAACGACCAAAGCCGCGCCACCGCTGCCACCAGGAGTTGTAGCGGGGCCAACGGCTGGGCCAGGCATCGCGCCTGGAGCACCACCGACTGGGCCGGGTGCTGAAGTTGCACCGCCACCGCTTCCGGGTCCACTTGTATCACCTGGTCCTGAGTATGGGCCGGCACCGCCGCCCCCACGTCCTGGGCATCATTGAGGAGTAGCCCCAGCAGGTGCGCCCATGAGCGCAAGTGCTAGTGCAGACAAAACAGAGAGAGAAAGAATGTTCTTCATGGAAGCAGAGGGCGCAAGCCCCTTCACGACTAGCCTATCATGCCAGGCAATGCAGGTTATCAGCAAATTTTACGACAGTATCTACTGCCAAGCGCCATCTTTGCAGACGATGGTTGCGGTCAGTTGGTTCCATCGAAGGTAGAAAAGTTCGATCTTCTCGCCAGCATGCAGCCAAATTTGTTTCATCCATAAAAATCCCGGCTCCTTTGCCAGCCATTAGGCAGGCTCCAAGTGCAGTTGTTTCAATATCTTGGGGCCTTTGTATCGGTATATGTACAGCGTCAGCAAGGAATTGCGCAAACCAATCATTTTGGGCCATGCCACCATCAATTTTGAGCACCTCTGGCATGCTTCCGATGTCTTCCGCAGTTGCTTCTAATAAATCAAAAGTTTGCCAGGCAACGGCTTCCAAACCGGCTCGGACGATGTCGGCGGGCGTGGTGTCGCGGCACAACCCGAAAAGACTGCCCCGCGCGTGCGCGTTCCAGTGGGGGGCACCCATACCCGTGAACGCAGGCACAAACATGACTTGGCTGTTCGGATTGGCCTGGATGGCCATCTGCTCAGACTCACTTGCCGACGTCAAAAAACCGGCCTGATCGCGCAGCCATTGCACTGTGGTACCGGCGTTGAAAATGCTGCCTTCAAGGGCGTAGGTACACGCCCCATTTTCCATTAACGCAATCGTGGCTAGCAATCGGTTTTGCGAATGTGGCACCTGATCGCCGCAGTGGAGCAAAGTGAAACAGCCAGTTCCATAAGTGCTTTTCATCATGCCAGGGCGTCGGCAGCCTTGGCCATAAGCGGCGGCTTGTTGATCACCAGCGATCGCAAAAATCGGAATCGGGGCGCCGAGTAGATTGCTGTCAACTATTCCCAGGTTGCCGATGGTGTCGGTGACCTGAGGCAGGAGGTCCTGAGGGATTTTTAGCAAGCTTAATAATTCGTCATCCCATTGCAGATTATGGATGTTGTAGAGCAGTGTGCGTGACGCGTTAGTGGCGTCGGTAATGTGTTTTTTAAGGCCGGTCAACTTGGCAACGAGAAAACTGTCGACGGTCCCTGCAGCTAAATCTCCGTTCGACGCGGCTGCCCTGGCGCCGGCAACGTTTTCCAATAACCACGCCAACTTGGTCGCTGAAAAATAAGGATCCAAAAGCAAGCCAGTCTTTTGCGTGACCATGGCTTCGGCACCTTGTTCGCGCAACTGTTGACAGTGGTCCGCAGTGCGGCGATCTTGCCAAACCAATGCGTGATGCAGCGGCTTGCCCGTTTGGCGCTCCCATAAAACCACGGTCTCTCGTTGGTTAGTTATTCCCAACCCGACTACGTCTTTACTGGCTACGTCAGCCTTTACTAAAACGTTGCGTAGGCATTGCAGGCTGTGTTGCCAAATCTGCTCTGCATCGTGTTCAACCCAACCTTGATTGGGGAAGTATTGCGCCAACTCCATCTGGCTTTGGGCTATAGGCCGCGCCGATGCGTTGTACAAAATGGCGCGCGTACTAGTGGTGCCTTGATCCAGCACCAATAGATATGGCGGCTGGCATTGAGCTGTAGGGTTCGACTTGCTCATGCAAGCAAACTAGGTGCAATTGCAACCTATGCCAATAAAAAAGCCGACCCCACGCCGAAGCATAGGGCCGGAAAACTCAAGCGAATCTTACTTAGAAGATGCTGTAGCCGATCTCGAGGCCAATGCCTGAAATGTCGTCATCGTCGGAAATGGTCTCGCCGTAAATGCGAGCTTCGATTGCCGATGACTCGTCCAAGAACATGGTGCCACCGATGGAGCCACCGATGTACATGCCACTGAAATCAGCTAGAGCGTAGCCGAAGTCAGCTTGAAGCCAAGGGCGAATGGACCAGCAATCACACAGGTAATAGCGTGAGTAACCACCCAGGGTCAAGTACGTTTGGTCTTCACTTGCACTAGCACCCGACGCTGCGCGGTCATCAAAGCCGTCGCCGTCGAAGTCAGTGGTGTATGAGGTGTAATGATCGGTCGAGCCAAAGCCCAGGCCGATGCGGGTGCCAACCTCGATCTGTGGCGCTAGGAAAATACCGTAGCTTCCAGAGAGAGCAACGCTGGTGGTTTCAGCTGTATTGAAACTGCTGTCCAAGCCGTTGTCGGCCAGAGTTGGAACGCCGCCAGCTGCGGAGGTGTAAGCACTGCCCTCGTGATCCATCGATTCAAAACCGATGGCGAAGTTTAACCGGGACATTCCGGCTTCAAACTGGGGGGCATTATTCGAGGCCGATTGGCAACCGCCGGAGGCCACTGCCGCCAGGGCAAGAAGGAGAAGGGGGTTCTTCATCGTCGCGGGATGTCTAGTGTGTCGCTCTGGGATCGAGCGTGAGGGGGGACTATAGCGGAGCGGGTCTGCTGTGGAAAGCACCCGCTCCTTGTAGCCTTAAAAGAAGATTGCGTAACCAATCAGAGCGCGGAAACCTGAAGTATCTGCGTCGCCAGTGATGTCCTGGTAATCGATGCTCGCCTCGATGGCCCCACCCTCGGTTACGAACTGGGTGATTCCGACACCGCCACCCCATGCAAAACCCGAGCCGGCGGTTGCATCGGCCCAGCCTAGGTCGATTTCGAACCAAGGCAGCAAGGCTTCTTGAGTGGCCAAGTAGTAGCGACCGTACATGGCAAGC
>JACNIZ010000129.1 GCA_014382805.1 Planctomycetota bacterium | reverse complement strand
CGTCGGGCCGGTACCGGTCAAGGAATAAGCACCGATGACCGCACCACCTGGTGTCGCGTCTTTGGCTGATAAAGTTGCAACGGCACCTCCAATCATCGGGTCGGGCGTGACTGAAATTCTGAATCCAGTATCGCTCAACAAAGTCAGGATGTTTTGCACCAAGGCTGGCGAGGTCGTTACGCGAATCCAATCTTGGTCGGTGTTATGCACGATCCGGCCACCACTTGGTGCATCAAAAATCCAACCGAAGTTGCCACTTTGGTAATGCATGAATGGAGTGACCAAAGCACCAGCGGCTCCGTCGCAGCCGTACCAGTGGTAGCTAATCGAGGGCACCGAGTTCGGCGTGGTAGAAAGTACGCCCGAAACTCCCATAGGAACCAAATCACCGGACCAGGTGGATCCAACGGAGAAGCCACCACCTAGCGCATTGACGATATTTGCAAATGCAATGTTAGTGTTGTAAGTCGGCAAGTACTCGCCTTGCAAATATACCTGCCCGCCTGCATCAACAAAGTCCATGATGTTCGCGATGCCCGAACTGCTCAGTGTGATGACTCCGGAAGAAATAACCAGAATGTCGGTCGTCGCAAAAAACGCGGTGGTGTCTAGTGTGGACTGCGAATTAATGGTGGCGGTAAAGCCCATTCCTCTGGCTACAGCCTGCCATTCAACGTCCATGTCATGGCCTGAATTGGCACTCTGACTTTCAATAATTAGGACGTTACCAGAAGCGGCGGGATTCACTCCGGGCTTGCTAAGCGGTGGAGCAAGGAAGGAGGGCGCCCCCGGTGGTGTTGAGCACGGATCGGGAGTGGCAGTTTGCTGTGCTCCAGCTTGTAGAGCCAACGCTGGGAAAACGGCTAACAGAGATGGGATGAGGAGAAGGTTTTTCATGGGGAAACAGCAACCAGAACGGTTAACCTTAAATATATTGGATAATTTCAGATTGGGCGGAAATTTTGCTTAGGGTGGGTTCGAGGAATTTGTCGAAATTCCTGTCAGGAAATCAGTTTGCTTTCGGTAAACCGGTGCCTTGCTTTTACTCACAGTGAAAATGAAGAATTTAATCGTAATGATCTGTACGTCAGCAGTTACGTGCATCTGCCTAACTGCCTGCAGCTCTGCACCTAGCTCAGCGCGGCTGGGGCCTGAAATTCAGGCCTATCCTGCCGGGGTAATTTTGGGCATGAATTGGCAATATCCATTCGACGAAAATGAAGTGTTTTTTACTCGCGTTGCAGCGAATATTACCGATCGCCAGGATTTTGGTGAGCACGATAACGAGGAGGGCGATGGCTTCGGAATCGGTTTTGGTTGGCGTCGTTATCTGGAGCCTGAATTCAGTGGTTGGCATTATGGCGCTCGCGCCGACGTCTGGAATTTGGATATTGATTGGCGCAATGACACTGGTGTACCGCTTACTGGTAAAACCGACGTTTGGGTGATTCAACCGGCGATTGAAGGCGGATATTCATGGCCCTTCCGCAACGGCGAATGGTCCTTCGACTTAACCGCAAGTATGGGTGCCGAAATCAATGTCAGCCAAGATGGCGACGCCGTCGGCGAGGGCGCGATAGTTTTGTTGGGATTTACTTTTTTGTATAACGGGGAATGGTTCCCTCAACAAGCTCTAATTTAGTATCAGCGTTTGTGCGAATTGAGATGAAACGTTTCAACGAATTCTTAGTCGTCGGCATCGTGCTTTTGCGATCTGGCTGGTTTGGGAAAACGTCAGTGGACAGGTACAAAGGCGATTTGGACGGCGAGTTGTCCGGCAGTCAAGGACGAGAAAAATTCTAGGAAAGTGCTTTTCTATGCCAAGGCCCGATCCGCAAAGGGGAGGCCATGGGTTTTACCCCCCTACCCTTCGCTATCCTCGCGGCACTCGTACTGGGTGCATTCGCTCGCCTCAATGCGTCCACCACGCAGGCGGACGACCTTGCTGATTTATGCCAAAACGCCGAACGTATTTGTGAAGTTGAAGTTTTAGCTAAAGATTTCGTGCGCCTCGCCGATGGCGCCATCGAAACGCGCTACACCTTCGCCACTTTGCTGCCGCTCAAAGGCTCTATGGGTGCAACCCAGGAAGTTCGACTACCCGGTGGGGCCATCGCCGGCCGCGGCCTCGCCATCCCTGGCATGCCCAATTTCGAAGTAGGGGAGCGCCACATCCTGTTCTTAAGCGCCGCCGACGCCAAACAATGGCGTATGCCGGTTGGACTCAATGCCGGAGCCTTCCAAGTCCGTACCGCAAGCACTGCCAAACAAACCCAAGTCGTCGGCGCGGCCTCTTGTTGCGATGAAACTGCTCACCGCGAGCACGTTGAGTCTTACGATCAGTTTGTGCAGCGGATTTTCGACGAACTGCGCAGGTAAATCGCGGGTTTTGCCGATTAATCTGCATGGGTTCCACGCAGGAGGCCAAATTTTCGTTCAAGCGCCTGCTGTCGCGGGCGGCGCTGTTGGTGGCTGCATTTGGTGCAGGTGCCGGTATGGCGGATGGCTATGTGCGCATCGTGCTGGGTGGCAAGACCCTGCATTGGAGTGACCCGAATATTGATTGGCAACTGAACACGGAGTCATTTAGCGGCTTAGATAGCGTCGGCGTTTCGGATGCGGCGGATCGGGCCTTTGCAACCTGGAATCAGATCAGCAAGAGTGCGATCAATTTTCAACGCGGCGCCGACACCGCTGCTGCGGACTATTCCAAGTCCAGTCATTTGGTCTACCTAGATTCGGATAACAGCAGCGGCTTTTTTCCAAATGGCAGCGGCACCGTCGCGATCACGCCGATTATTTACAGCACTTCCGACGGCCGCATGATCGACGTCGACATTATTTTTAATGGCAAGGATTTTGATTTTGCGCTGCACGCAGGCGGCAATGATTTTGATTTGCAGGATGTGATGACGCACGAAATCGGTCACATGATCGGCTTGGATCATAGTCCGGTGCATGGCTCAAGCATGTGGCCGTACGTTGCGCCGGGACAATGGCTGCACCGCTCGCTGACGCAGGACGATATTTCTGGTGGCATCGCGGCGGCGAAAATCGGCGGCATCGCGGTGCTCAAAGGCAAGCTGCACGATTTTGAAGGTGAAAATTTGCAAGGCGGTGGCGTCGGCTTGATTCGCGCTGACGACGGACGTTTGGCGGCAACTGGGATTAGTAACGCCAACGGTAATTGGGTTGTGAAAGGGATACCGGCTGGGCAGTATTACGTTTATGCCTTCCCCATTGAGGGCTACATGACGGCGGCCAACTTCACCAGTGATTCGGCGGTGAAGACCGATTTTGGCGTCGAATTTTACGGCGGTTTCGGCAACCCATATCAAATCACTGCCACTCAAGGGGACACTACCGATTGCGGCACGTTGCAAGTTGCCCGCGACGGCGCAGTGCAGGACGTTTTTCGCCACGCCCAGCTCATCGCCCAAGGTGAAACTAAAGCGGTGACCGTTTTCGGCAGCAATTTGCAAGCGAACAACACTACGTTGATTGATTTCAGCAATCAGATTTTGTTAGGAAGTTCCACCTCAACTTCGAGCATGGTGAGCACCATGGCCAGCGTTGGCAGCAACTGTCCGGTGGGTAGCTATGACCTATTTTTGGAACTCGCAAATGGCGAATTAGAAGTTGTGCCCGGCGCTATAGAAGTGGTTGCGGCGGCGCCCAAAGTCACCAGTTTAAACCTAAGTAATGGCGACATTTCTGGCGGCGATGAAGTCATCGTCGAGGGCGAAAATTTCGTCGACGGTGCATACGTCATCGTCGGTGGGCGCGAGGCTCAAGCGACACAATTCATCCATTCCACTCGCATCGGATTCACCACTCCAGCCAGCGACGGCGGTGTTGCCGACGTCATCGTGCAGAACCCTGATGGCCAAGAAGCCACCCTCATTGACGCCTTCCAATACTCCGCCATCCCGCGTTACGCAGACCTGTTTCCGCGTGCCGGTTATCGCGGCGGCGGTACCGAACTGCGCGTCATTGGTAGTGGTTTTACCAGTGGCATGAGCGTCGAAATCGACGGAACTACATCCACGCCTACAGTTCATTCCAGCACCTTTTTCACAGTCATCGCGCCGCCCGCTAGCCGAACCGGAAGCGTCGACATCGTGCTGGTCAGCGCCGACCAGGTGCGTACCAGTTACGCCGATATTTACACCTACGTAAATACACCGGATCCTCGAATTGAGTCTTTCACACCCGAAAGCGGCAAGAAAAACGGCGGCACCGAAGTCAATCTTTACGGCGACAACTTAGGCGGCAGCGTGCGCGTGCGATTCGGCGTTGACCCGGTAACCGCACAAGGTGGTCAGTTCGCAGGTGGTGTGGAATTGGCTGCAAACAGCAAGCTGACGATGACCACCCCGTCCAACCCTGTCGGCAGCTACGGCGTGGTAGTCGAATTGCCGAACGGCCAGGGCGCGATCGCCAATTCCACCTTCCAATTTGAAGGTAGTCTTAGCGCGGGTGGAGGGTGCGGCGGTGTGGCAACTGGCCAGAGTGGCGGCAAACCGTCGGATTGGCTGGCCTTCGTCATTTTGATTGGCGGTTGGTATCTGCTGCAACGTCCGAAATTTAGGCATCAATCGGTATAAACTAGAGCGTGGCTGATTCTGCAAACCAACCATCTATTCCCTCGTGCACCTTAGTTCAAGCCAGCTCTAAATGGGGCGCAACGGCTCTGGTGGCGCTTATATTAGGCTTTTTGCCGGCATGTGGCGGTGAATCAGCAAGTGAAACAGAAGCAGCCGCACCTAGCACCAGCAATTTCGACGGCCCGCCGGTTGTGGTGATCGGCATGGACGGCTTGGAATGGTCAGTATTGCTGCCGCTCCTGAAGAAAGGCAAGTTGCCGAACTTTCAAAGGTTGATCGACCGTGGCGTAGCCGGTGGTTTGACTACCTTCCAGCCTACTTATTCACCCGTCGTTTGGACATCCATCGCCACCGGAGTGCCGCGCGAAAAACATGGCATTTTGTACTTCTCCGAAATGAAAGACGGTCGAGTGGTTCCAGATGGCCTGCCGTACACTTCAAATTCACGCAAGGTGCCGGCGGTTTGGAACATAGCCTCCAATAAAGGTCGCGACATCTTGTCCGTCGGATGGTGGGTATCTTGGCCAGCAGAAAAAGTGAACGGCCGAATCGTCGCGTCCTATGCCGCGCAAGCTCAAGGCAAGATCTTTTGGAAAGCTGGCGTTTGGGAAGATGGATTGCCGGAAATGACTTACCCGGATGAATTGTTGCAAGAAATTTTCCCGCATCTGGAAGCGGCTGCGCCGGACGGACCGATCCGTTCTGAATACGAAGAACTCTTCAACCGCATTCCTGGGAGTATTCCGAGCAACCCAGAGGCGGTCAAAGCAGATCCGTGGGCATTCCCGCGCGGTCGCGATGCGTTTTTTCGCATTGGCTACCACTCCGACCGCACTCACTTGGCGATCTTCAAAGAGCAACTGCAAGAACAACCGGCTGACCTAAACATGGTCTACTTCGGCCTGCCCGACGTCGCCGGTCACTTTTGGTGGCGCTATCGCGAACCGGGTGCTTACAACTATTCCATTCCGGATGAACACATCGCTCAACTGCAACAGCACATCGACCGTGCCTACATAGCCGCCGACGGCTTCCTCGGTGAAATCGTCGCCGTCTCACCCGGCAATTCACGCATCATGGTGCTCAGTGATCACGGCATGCACAGCGGCAATTTCAACAACCCAGTTCTTGCTCAATCCGGCGTGCATGAAGACGCACCTCCAGGAGTGTTCATCATGGCCGGCCCCGGCATTCGCGCCGACGGATTGAAGCCGACCGTGGAATGGAATTACCAAGTGGTGGTGCCAGGTCCGGGCGGCAAATCCAAACGCGAGCCGCGCAGTCTGATGGCACCGGAATCAGTCGGCGTTGTATATGACATTACACCGACTTTGCTGGATTGGATGGGCATCGAAGTGTCGGCAGATATGAGTGGCAAATCCATGCGCCAGCACTTCACGCGTGAATGGAATGAAGCGTACCCATTGAAGGTAATTGCCAGCCACGGAGCTGGTTTCCGGGCTGCCACTCCGCCACGAGTGCCACAGGAAGGGCTAGACCAGACTTTCATTGAAAACCTGATGGGCCAGACAGGCATTGGCTACTTCGAAACCGAAGACGACATCAAAGCCCTTGAGAACAACTAGAGGTCCGCACTTTCCCCGCCCCTTTTGAGATAAACTAGGGCGTGGTTGATTCGGCACCCCAACGCAAATTTTCACCGTTAGCGCTGCTTTTCGTGGCGTTTTTGCCCACTTGCACTACCGAAGATCCTGCACCTAAGGATCCGCCGGTAGTAGTAGTCGGCATGGACGGTCTAGAGTGGTCGGTGCTGCAGCCGTTGTTGGAACAAGGCAAGCTGCCTAATTTCAAAAAGCTCATCGATCGTGGGGTGGCCGGTGGTTTGACGACTTTCCAACCCACCTTCTCACCAGTGGTTTGGACCTCAATCGCCACTGGAGTACCGGCCGAAAAACACGGCATACTGTACTTTTCTGAAATGAAGGGCGGCCGCCGGGTACCGGGAGGACTTCCTTACACTTCCAACTCGCGCAAAGTGCCAGCGGTTTGGAACATCGCCTCCGACGCCGATCGCGACGTGCTGTCGGTCGGTTGGTGGGTGTCCTGGCCAGCCGAAGAAGTGAAGGGTCGTGTCGTCGCTTCTTATGCCGCCCAAGCGCAAGGCCAAATATTTTGGAAAGCCGGAGTGTGGGCCGATGGTTTGCCGCAATTGACTTATCCCGAAGAGCTGATGCAGGACATTTTCCCGCATCTGGAAGCCGGTCGCCCGGACGGTCCGATCCGGTCGCAATACGAAGAGATTTTCAACCGTATTCCAGGTGATTTGCGCCCCCGGGAAGAAATGCATCTGGACCCTTGGGCCTTCCCGCGCGGCCGCGATGCGTTTTTCCGCATCAGCTATCACTCGGATCGCACTCACCTGGCGATCTTCAAGGAGCAAATGGAAGAGCAGGTCGCCGACCTCAACATGGTTTACTTCGGTTTGCCCGACGTCGCCGGTCACTTTTGGTGGCGCTACCGCGAGCCAGGTGCTTATCAGTACAGCGTGCCCGCAGACCACGTCGCTCAACTGCAAACTCATATCGACAAGGCCTACATCGCCGCCGACGGTTTCCTGGGTGAAATCGTCGCTACTGCGCCAGATAACGCGCGCATTATGGTGATTAGCGACCATGGCATGCACGGCGGCAATTTTCGTAGCGAAAGTGCGGTTCAATCTGGCTTGCATGAAGACGCCCCTCCCGGAGTGTTGATCATGGCTGGTCCTGGAATCCGCAACGAGGGCCTGAAACCGACAGTTGAGTGGAACTACCCAGTGATTTTTCCCGGCCCAGATGGACGGCCAGTGCGCCAGCAACGCAGCCTAATGGCACCCGAAGCCGTCGGCAGTGTTTATGACATCACTCCGACCTTGCTGGATTTGCTGGACCTGCCGCCGGCGCGTGACATGAGCGGCCAGAGCCTGCGTCAGCATTTTGAGCAGGAATGGATCGATGCCCATCCGCTGAATCCGATCGCCACCTACAATGTTGGTTATCGCGCCGCGACGCCGCCACGAGTGCCGAAAGAGGGCTTGGACAAAGAGTTTGAGGCTGGAGTTTTGGGCGCTCTGGGCTACGGTGAAGTGGCCGAGCATTAAACATTGGGAGGCCTAGGCGGCTCGCTAAACTAGGGATCATGTTCTCACGCATTCTCCTAGCCACAGACTTTTCGGAGCACTCCAAGCAGGCCTATCCATGGGCCGCGCGCTTGGCGACCACCAACGATGGCAAGGTGGTTTTAGTGCACGCTCTGGAGGGCGATTTGGTCGCAAATGCGCCGGTTTTTGCCGGTTATATGCAGGCCGAGACCCTAGACGTCAGCCGTTATCGCGAAGAATTTCGCGCTGCGGCGCAGGCAGCTTTGGAAAAGGCTGCGGAGGAGGTTCGAGCCCTGGGTGCGGAGGTTGAGATTCACTTGATTCAGGGCAAGCGGCCGTCGGAAGTGATCGTGCGTGCGGCTGAAGAGCTGAAGTGCAAGGTGATCGTGATTTCCACCCATGGACGCGGCGGCTTGGCGAAGTTTTTGCTGGGTTCAACCGCGGAAAAGGTGGTGCGCATCGCGCATTGCCCGGTGTTCACCATTCACATGGGTGACGATTCGCCGGAATAGTTCTGATCTCGAATCGCAATAGTTTCCATGTCCGCCGCTAAATCTGCATCCGCTGCCAAGTTGGCCAGTCCCGTCGTTGCCTTCGACATAGAAGTCGCAGGTTTGGAATGGGAAGAGGTCGACGAAGCCACGCGCCATTATTTGATGGCGCGCGAAAAACGACGCAACCCTAAAGGGGGTGCGCCCGATGTCGAGGCATTGCAGCATCGGCTTGCATTGGTGCGCGGAATGGGCCGCGTGGTTTCCATCGGCATGTGGAACTTGGACAAAGATCAGGGTGCGGTTTTGGTGCACGGCAGTGGTTGCAAGTGGGAAGATTTTGACGTCGTCCCGGGCACCAAAGTTTTTCGCGGCAACGAGCGCGAACTGTTGCAAGAATTTTGGAAGCAGGCGAGTAAGTGGGGCACGGTGGTGACCTATAATGGTCGCGCATATGACGGTCCGGTATTAATCACTCGTTCGGCCATGCTCGACGTCAAACCGAGTCGTCAGTTTTGTGGTTATCGCTACCGCGTTGACGACCATTGCGACCTGATGGATTTGCTCAATTTTCAAGGCGCAGCCCGCGATAGTTACTCGCTGGATTATTGGTGCCGGCGTTTTGGGGTGGAATCACCCAAAGGCAAAATGGATGGTTCCATGGTGGCGAATAGAGCTCGCGACGGTCGCTACGACGAAATTGCTGAATACTGCTTGCGCGACACCAGAGCCACCGCCGACTTATTCCGTCGGCTGGAAAATACTCTGGTGCCGCTGTTTTAATTAGTTAATTCTTAGAGCTACTCTAGTGGTTTTGCTTAGAGAGAGATTTCCAGCGTGACCGCTTCGGAACTGAAATTCGCTGCGTAGATGTCGTACATAGCGACTGCGGCGAAATAGTAAGTATTTCCAATTAAGGAAGACGGCAGGCCTGCCGGGATGGTCATCGTTCCATTGGCATTGCCGCTTGCATCCAGGATTCCTGGCATAGCGCCGGGTACCGGAACCGGGTAGAGGTTCCAAAAAGTATCAATCACCATTTGATCCAATGTCAGTGGAATGGCTGCACCGTGGTAGGTCGGTCCGGTGCCCGACGCCAAAATCAGAATTTTGTAAAAGTAACCCGCAACCTGATGCGGAAAGCCGATGTCGAATTCCATCGCGCCACCGTTAGCCGCAGATACAGTCGCCAAATTAGCCCGCAGAAAAGGACTCAAACCAGCGACAAAGGCGTAGCTAACCTCCAGATTCCAGCCGACATCATTCCACGGCGTGCCGATGATTACGTCATCAAAACCATTACGGTCGACGTCGCCATTAACGTCACCAGCGCCATCTACGGAGTAGGCGAATGGATCATCGTCGTGGCTGCCGTTTAAGTAAAAAAAGTGTCAATGCCGCCGCCGACGGTTTGGGCTGGCGCCACTGCCTGGAGCAAAAGAAAAGCGAGGATGGGCGATTTCATGGGTCGGGTGGGGTGGAAGGGACCAAGGGGCGGCGGATTTTGTGCCGCTTAAAGGCATTGCCCACCTGCACCAAGGCTTGATGCCATTATTTTTAGAAATTGGAATTTGCGGCTATTTGGCCAGCAGATCCCGGAAATAAGCGGCAAAGCGGGCGGTTTTCTGCTCAATTTCGGCGCTGCTCCACGGCGCTGGGGTGCCTATCATGCGTTTCCAGGTTTGCAAATAAGCGCGGCTACATAGGTGGTGCAATTCTGATTGCACTTCGCATTCGGCCAAAACTCTGGCCAGATCCCGCCATGGATTTCTTAATTGCGGGCGAATGCCGTCGGCGTCGATCAGGTATAGGGTGGGAGCCCCGTTTGCATTGTTATCGACGATAAAGTTTTGCGGTTTGGCATCGCGCAAGCCGACGCCGTGCACGTGCAAGCGCGCCAAAAAGGTGGCAATTTGCGGCAATTGCGATGCCTTCGGCGGGGTGCCGGAAAGCCAAGTTGTGGCCAGCCATTCGCCGTCGTGGGTGGCATGCCAGGCTTGCGGCGCGGCAACTTCGAAGCCCAATAATTCCAAGAAGTACAATTTGCGAAAGGCTAAGCAAGCCGGCCCCAACAGTATTTGTTTGCGCAACTTTTGCACCGCACCGCTGCGTGGATAAAACTTCCACGCAGCGTCGGCGTGTTTCTGGGTCGAGCTGCGCGGACCGGACTTGACCAGCACTACCGCTACTTCGGACGACGGCGCAGGGGCAGCGAAGTTGCGTCGAATGGAACTACGATCAACCCGTTCAAAATCAGAAACAGTGCGCAAACATCGGCGGCTGCGCTTCCATGCTTGACCAGTGCGCTGTCGGATCGAGCGCTTGACCAACTTCTCCTGTGAATAATCTTTCAACCATGCACCATGCAGCGAGTCGCGCAAAAATTCAGTGGCGGCAAGCTGAGCGTATTTCACCGGAATGCTGGCAATGAAATTTTGTAAATCTCGATAAACCATTTCAGGCGACGGCTTCATCAAACCCACCTTTGCATGGCCTAAATCTAATGGCAAAACTTGACCGTCATAGGCGTCGGCGAAAAGCAGGTCATCTGCGGAAAGGTCGCGGTCACTCCAATGGTGGTGATGCAAACGCGCCAGGCCTTTGGCCACGGTTTTAAAGCAAGTTGGACTGTCCAAGGCGGTGCTGACGCTTCGACCTTGCCAAAACGGCCGTGCAAACAACCCTAGCGCCGGTTGCATTTGTTCGACTAAAATCGGTAATTCAATATTTAAACGATGCGCCAACAACTGCCAATTTTCCGCTTCGCGCACGGCTGGGGCGGAGCGGAGTAAACGTCGCGCACGTTCCCAAGGGCGGCGCGGGTGATAAATCTTCAGCAGCCATTTTCCGCTAGGCAACGACAGACAGAAAACCGTGCGCTGCAGCGAAATGCGCAATACCTCGCCGTCGCCGGCCAAAGCGGCTTGCCAAAGCTCGGCCAATTGCGGATCCCTAACATCAGCCGCCGCCGCGCGGCCGCGCAGGTAGTCCAAGTTGGTCGCCAGCAGGCTATGCATGCCAAAGGCTAGCAAGGCCGCTGCCTACAAACAGCAGCATTCACGGCCGCAAGCACCGCGAAGCTACGATAAGTCACCGTTGATTCTTGGCCGCTCATACTTCGGAGAGATCCTGCGACACCTGCTCATGGTGCTAGCGGGCATGGTGTTTTTGCTGTCGCTAGGTGCGGCCGTGCGCGCCTCCTCTACTGCCCAAGGCGCGCCGTTAAGCGTAGTCCTGACTTTGGTGCCGTTGTTTGTCGGCAACGCGCTGCCCTACTTTCTGCCAGTGGCATTGATGACTGCGGTGGTATTGACCTATGGCCGCATGGCCGCCGACGGCGAAGAAGTCGCGCTATTCGCCGCCGGAATTCGTCCGACTCGGTTGATGCGGCCAGCAATTTTGGCTGGTGTTTTGCTGGCGGCAATCAGTTATCCGCTGACATCGCAAGTGATGCCGGCGCTATATAAAAAAATGCGCGAACTATCGCTGCACTCGCGCATTGCTGCGTTGGAAAATACGAATCCCGGAGCTAATGAATTTCACTTCAAAGGCTTGCACATGATATGGAAGGAGCGTGATCCGCGCGGCGGCTTCAAAGACGTCGTCGTATCGGTGGATCAAGGCGACGGGTTGCGGCTGCTGGCAAATCGTGCTCGCATGGACGTCGCCGAGAAGTCGTTGGTGTTCCGCTTTGATCAATTGCTCACACTCAGCGATCAAAGCAATGCTGTTCCTTGGCAGGCGTCGACTTCGGACACGACCTTGGTGGCCATTGAGTTGGCTTCGTTACTTGCTGATGGTCGCAACGTCAAAAAGATGATCAGGTTCAG
>JACNIZ010000239.1 GCA_014382805.1 Planctomycetota bacterium | reverse complement strand
AATCGGCACAAGACTATAGACGTCAGCTGGATTTGAATACCGCGATGACGACCACGCGATATGTGGTGAAAGGCGTGGAGTACACGCGCACCGCCTTTGTTAGCCACCCGGCTGGGGTATTGGTGGTGCATTTGCAGGCCAATCAAAAATCCATGCTCAGCTTTTCTGCCGAATTGAGCAGTCAGCATGCCAAGTCGAAAAGCCAGCGCTTGGGCAAGGATCAAATATCCCTTACGGGTGTAGTCAATGACTTCGACGCTCGTGATCACATCTTTCGGGGCACGATGGCCTTCGAAGCGCGCTTGTTGATCCGCTGCAAAGGTGACGCCACTGAGTCACACGAAGGTTTGAATACCAAATCGATCGAAATCAAAAATGCGGATTCGGCCACTCTGATCTTGATTCCGGCCACTAGCTTCCATTCCTATCAACGGATCGATGCAAACCCAGCTGAGCGCTGCCAAACTGCTCTGCAAAGAATCGCCGACCTTAGTTATGAGCAACTTAAAGCAGATCACCTTGCCGACTACGCTGAATTATTCCAGCGCGTGGATTTAGACCTCGGATCCACTCCCGCGGCCGCCCTGCCAACCGCCGACCGCCTCGCTCAATTTGCCGACGGCAACGATCCGGCACTGTGCACTTTGCTGTTCCAGTACGGGCGCTATTTGATGATTTCATGCAGTCGTCCCGGCAGCCAGCCAGCCAACTTGCAAGGCTTGTGGAACGATCAACTGCGGCCGCCTTGGGAAAGCAAGTACACCATCAACATCAATACAGAAATGAACTATTGGCTGACCGAACCGGCAAATCTTGCAGAATGTGGCCAGCCGCTATTCACTGCCGTTGGCGAGCTCTCACAGGCTGGGCAAAGTGTAGCTCGAAAGCATTACAACGCCGACGGCTGGGTATGTCACCACAACTTCGATTTATGGCGCGGCTGTGCGCCGATTAATCATTCCAATCACGGCATTTGGCCGACCGGTGGCGCCTGGCTGAGCCAGCATTTGTGGTGGCATTATTTGTACGCCGGGGATCGCGACTTCTTGCGCGAAACGGCGTATCCAGCAATGAAATCGGCGTCGCAATTTTTCCTCGATTATTTGGTGGTGGATCCGCGTTCCAAGGAAGGGTGGTTGATTTCCGGGCCGAGCAATTCGCCTGAAAATGGTGGCTTGGTCATGGGGCCGACGATGGATCATCAAATCATTCGCGAGTTGTTGCGCAATACCGCGATGGCTGCCCAGGAGTTGGGCTTGGATCCAGAACTGCGCGACCGCCTGCGCGATACAGCCGCCCGCATTGCGCCGAATCAAATCGGTCAGCATGGTCAATTGCAAGAGTGGCTGGAAGACAAGGACAATCCCAAAAACCAGCACCGCCATGTTTCCCATTTATGGGGCCTACATCCCGGCGAAGAAATCACCCCGCGCACGCCCGACCTCTTTGCTGCCGCCAAACAATCCTTACTCTTCCGCGGCGACGGCGGCACTGGCTGGTCGCGAGCTTGGAAGATTAACTTTTGGGCGCGGTTGCGCGACGGCGACCATGCTTACAAAATGATCCAACAGTTGGTGCGGCTGACCGGCTCGCCCAAAACCAAATACACTGGCGGCGGCCTCTTTCCCAACATGCTCGACGCCCACCCACCGTTCCAAATCGACGGCAATTTCGGTGCGGCAAACGGCATTCTGGAAATGCTATTGCAGTCTCATATCCGCCACGGCGATGATGCATTGGATTATGCAATCGAATTATTACCGGCACTGCCGTCAGCGTGGCCTCAGGGCAAAGTGAGCGGCCTGCGAGCGCGCGGCGGCTTCAAGTTGGACCTAGAATGGAAGGATGGGGTATTAATCCACTGCAAACTGCACTCCACCTTAGGTGGTCCGGTGGCATTAATTTGTGGCAAGCAAAGGTTTGATTTCACCACCCAAATGGGAAAGGAGTATCAATTTGATTTATAGAAACCGGGTATGCTTTGTAATGATTAGGAATTTCATTTGGCTCCAGTTCTTTCTTTTCATGTCATGCCTTGGTTCGTGCATGATCCCCATTTCTAGTTATCCTAGTGGACGTACCATCGGCGCCGGAAATAGCGCGTATGACACTAGGGAAACTCTGATTCATTCCGGCAATCGGATCATCGTTCCGGAGGGGCGCTGGCTGTTTGGTGCTAAATCCAGAAGATGGCTTGGCTGTTGCAATTCATGGCGGCATCGGGATCACACCGCTGATTACCTTTACCGCATTTTATCTTAATGCAGGATCCACCCTAAGCTACCGCCACGGGCAATGGGAGCCCTACTTGGTGGCACAACAAAATGTGTCTCGCGTCAACATCCAGGGTGACGCCGATAGCGACGGTTTTTTCTCATTTGATGAGGAGGAATTTGATGAAACCTTCTTATCCACCTCTGCGGGTTTGGTTTGGTGGTCCTCTGGAAATTGGGGAATCTACATACAAGCGACGATACTCAAGGGCCTTGAGGGCAGTTTTCAAGAGCTCGAAGACTCTACCCTCCTTTCCATAGGCTTCACCAGCCAATAACACCGCAATATCAGAATCCGTGCTAGTCTGGAACGGGTGATTTGCATTTACGCAAAGCATCACTCACATCCACCACCACCATGATTAAGCCACACCTAATCTTCTCCCTGCTACTGCTGAGTTCCAGCGCCGCTGCTCAAGCCACCCATACCGTAAGCGTCGACTTTTCGGCCAATAAGGGCCGCTTTACCCCGAACGAATTGACCGTTGAGTTGGGCGACACCGTGCATTGGGTTTGGGTTAATGGTTTTCACAGCGTGGACTCCTTTCATGGGTTGTTTTCATCCGGGGCACCGACGGTTGGGCCAAATACATATGACGTGGTATTCAACCAAGCCTTTTTGAATAACGCTGAAGCCAACGGATTGCTCGGCACCTCGTTTGATTACCACTGCTCGCCTCACCTGCTTTCTGGCATGGTCGCAAACATCACTGTGGCGCTACCCGGCAAGCCATTGTTGGAGGTAAGCAACATCATCGAGGCTTCGGTCGCCACCATTTCTGTTTCTCGCGCCACACCGGCCAAGTTAGTCGGTATAGGCTATTCCTTGACCGGCCAAGGTCCGACCAACATGTTCGCCGGACCATGCGGCTTGATTACTGCCGAATTATCCACGCCAGTTACCGTGCCCGCAATTCTCCTGGCCGACGCCGCCGGGTCCGTCACTTTCGCCAGCAATGTGCCACCCAATACGCTGGGAATTTTTGTTTATCTACAAGCCCTAGACCTGGACACTTGTACCTTAAGCAACAGTGGAGCATGGCGCATTCATTAGACTAGCCGCATGAATCCCAAGCGTGCTGCTGTACTGTCCCTGGCCCTGCTTTGTTCTGCATTTTGCTCACCGCACCTAGCGGCGATTGACTGCCGCCCGCAGAAGTCGTCGGAAAAGCGGCCGCTGCAGGTATACATCATGGCTGGGCAGTCCAATATGGAAGGCCACGGCCATGTTCGGGTAATGGACTACATGGGCGAAGATCCGCTCACCAAGCCATTGCTTGCAAAAATGAAAAAACGCAACGGCGATCACCGCATGATCGACGATGTTTGGATTTCGTACCTGACCGGGATTTCGGGGCGCATTGATGCCGAAAACCGCGAGGTGTTTGGCCAATTGACGACTGGATTTGGCAGTCAGGTCAATCGCAATTACGACCAACCGGGCGAGCGCATCGGACCGGAATTGGCTTTTGGAATTACCATGCAAGAAGGGTTACAGCAGCCGATTTTGATCATAAAAACGGCTTGGGGTGGACAGTCTATGCACACTGATTTCCGCTCGCCGAGTTCGGGGCCTTATGTGCCGTCGGCGGATGATGTCAAGCGCAAGCGGTTTGAGACGGATGAGCAAAAGGCTGAATTGGAGGCCAAGACCGGGGCACGCTATCGGCAAATGGTGGATCACGTGCGGATGGTACTGGATGATATTGAGCGCGTATATCCTGATTACAAGCCGAAGCGTGGCTATGAGTTGGCTGGTTTCATCTGGTTTCAGGGTTTCAATGACTTAGTAGGTCGCAATGTCTATCCGGAGGTCCCGGCGGATCATGCCACCCCGCGCTTTGCCAAGTACACCGAGTGGTTTGCCAATTTTGTGCGCGATGTACGTCAGGATTTGGAAGCGCCGGAATTGCCGTTCGTCATGTGTGTGCTGGGCGTCGGCGGGTTGAATGCGAATCAAGGCACGCAGGATTTCCGGATCAGCCAAGCAGCCATCGCCGACCTGCCGGAATTCGTCGGCAATGTTCGGGTAGTGCCGACGGCACCGTATTGGGATGAAGAAATTGGCAAACTGGACCAAAAGCGCGCGGACATTCGTCAGAAGCGGCATTTGCTGAATACCAAAAATCCGAACCACGAAAACGCCGACGGCAAGATGTCGGAGCAGGACATCAAAGATTTTTTGGCGGATTATGAAAAGCAATTGTTCAGTGCTGAAGACCTCGCGTTGGAAAAACGCGGTAAGTCGAATGGTGGCTATCACTACTTAGGTTCGGTCAAAACCTATTCGCAGATCGGTCAGGCCGCCGCCAAAGCATTGCTGGCGGGACCGATCACGCCGCACCATCGCGGCTTGCATGGTTACATCGGTTATTCGGCTACGCGGCCGCCTACGCAATCGGAATACAGTGCCGGCATGGGCTTTTATTCGGCGGTTTGGCCATTGATCGAAAAGCCGCTGGCGAATTTTCAAATTGGGCTGGCTGGGGCGTGGATTTCACCGGACAACTCGGACAACAAAGACCAACCGTTAGCGCCCGCAGGAACTTTGGCGCGCAAGTGGCCGGAGCGCGGTCCGACCTGGGAGAGTGTCTTCCAAACCGTGGAAGGCGGCTTGGGTTATTGGCGTGGAAATCGCTTTCGCTATGGCCCGCCGAAGTTCAGCATGAACGCAACGCCGCAGTGTTACGACTACGAAGTAGGCTCGCCGGGCTGGTCCTTCTTTTATGACACCGAAGCTTTGCCGGACGACCGCTTGGGCATCGCGCAGTTGAGTAATCGCCTGCTGATTCCGCCTGACGCACTGCCATTTGAGGGCAATCCAAACGGCAAGTTTTTGGGCTACACCTATATGGCGCTTCCGTTCACAGATCCGGTCGGTGTAGATGCCAGCCCAGGCCCTGAGACTGCCGAGGCTGGCTCCCCCAACAAAGTCGCCCCTACCGGCGATCAAGCTTGGACCTGCTTTTTGAGCACGGCCAATTTCAAAGGGCCGATGGCCTATTACATTCCCGAAACGTGGAGCAAAATTGCCGACCTGTTTGATTACCCATTCCTGCACGGCCGCGGCCTTGATTCGCGTCCGGGCAACATGGGCGGTGGCGCGATGGAAATCAATACGGTGCCGCGATTCACGGTTCAGGCCGCCAACGGAACCACCTATTCCAAAATCCCTAAACTCAATTTTGCGGTGGACGAAAAAGGTCGCTCCATTCTGGTCCAAGACGTCACCTATTACTCCAAAGCCGCGCTTTACGACGCCTTCAAAACGTGGCGCGACGGTGGCGAGCTATGTAGCGGCGAATTTGATCCAGCAGGTGCTTGGAAATCCGAGTTAACGACGCGCTTCCCGCATTTCGACCAAGCTGGTAATGAGCTGACCGGGATTGAAAAGAGCTTCGACACCGCCATTTTCGACGGCAATGTTTGGGGTCTAAAGTGGTCGCAAGATGGTCCTAGCCCGGTCGGAACCTTCCCTCAGTACTACAAGCACCTCGGCGATAAACGAGTCGCAATCGCGGCCGAAGAAGTGCCGACGGAAACCGGCTTGCTAACTCAAAATTTCCAACTGGCCGAACGCGGGCAGCCGTTTACGTCGCCTGGCAAAGGTGCTTGGAGCAAGCCTGGGCCGAAAAGCGGACCTCTACAAGTGCGTTTGGGTGATGGATCCTTGGTCACCTATTCGTGGTATCGGTTCATTGATCAGCCGTCCTTCCAACAATACAAATGGAGCGAAGCAAAACGCGAGAAGCTGCAGGCCTTCGTCGAAAAAATCCATCAACATTGGCCGATCGATCGCGATTACATGCCACCACCCACCACTGGAGAATTGGTGCGCCTAGATCCGGCCCTGTTCGTCACTCCGCCTGCGGGCATGGAAATCGGCTACGTACCCATCGTCACTCGTCAAGAGGACGCTAGCGCCAATCGCTGAACACAAAATTGGTACTCGCTAGCGCCAAACACCACTGAGCACAAAAGCTCCCCAAGTGCTTGGCTTGGCCTCTCCTTCTTCAGCACGGTTGCGATGCAGCATTTGCAGTTTTGCTTGATGCAGTGCCTCGCCGCGGGGTTGATTTTTTCACCATAGATTGGTGTAAAAATCCTTAATCAAAGCGGCGGTTGCAAGGTCGTCTACCTTCCAAAGAGAGCTGATGACGGTATCCTCACCGGCGACTTCGAAGGCACGGCGTAAAGACATCAATCCTTCGCCAGCCCGAGCGCTGCCGAGCGCGGTTTCACAGGCTGAAAGCACAACCAAGTCACAAGCTGAAAGATCCAAATGCAGGATTTCCTCAGCCGACAAGTAGCCGTCGTCCCGGCTGGCGTCTGGCTCAGCATTGACCCCGGTGAAGACCAAACCGGATAGCAATCCCGGCAGCATGCCAGCGGCTCGGATTTGCTGGTCTAGGAAAACGTCGGCCTGCTTTTCTGCGGCGTCCACCAACAACGAAGGTAAATGATCCGGTTCAAAATAGCCATGGGTTGCAATGTGCATATAGCGGTGGCCAGGCAAAGCGGCCCGAACTGCTTCTTCGGTGGCCGCCTTACCTTCCAATTGGTGAATCGGACTTTGCCACTCTAGCACGTATTCATGTAAATCACGAATAGACTGCAATTCTTCGCGCGTGGCTGGCAGCGAATTCCAACGATGTCGGCGAGCGGGGCCCAGAATTTTTGCTGGAACTCTACTGCCGGATCGGCCACGGTTGGATTCAGCGCCTTACCCCCTCGAACTGCCGCGGTTTGTAAGAACGCCTGCATGGATTCGCGTATTTCAGTCGCCAAACCTAGCGAAAGCAGTATCGGCTCATCACCCGGCTTGGTAATCCAGGCAAAAACTCTAGAGCCTACATAAAAATCTAAAAGCACAGAATCCTCAGGCAATGCGTCACGCATTTCCTTGAAATCCGGCGCTTGGAGGTATTCAGCCAAGCCAAGCTTTGCGTTCAATTCTCGCTCTCGCCTTACTCGCTTCCGACGCAAGTCATCGATATTTGCGGCATGATTCGGAGCTTGAAGCGCCATTGGCAAAAGGATGAGCTGAGACAACTCCCTTGAGAGGTAGTCCACATCCGCTAGCAACCGAATAGCGGCTGGCTCTTGCAGGGCGGCAGCCGTCGCCAAACTGGCGGTTTGCAATCGTGTGGCCATGCCCTTCCAACGCAAACAGCGGGCATAGGCTGCGGTCGGTCGCCCATTTTTATTTTCGGAAACACAGCGCAAATATGAATTGGGATTAGCCGAAATATTTAGCAATCGTAGTCGACCGGATTCACTCATAGCCGGCAGCTGAGTCTCCAACCAGTGAAAGCTGTAATCCAAGTGGGATGCGAATTCGCCTTCAGCCTCAGCCAAGGCGCCATGCTCCATAGGCATTTTTGCAAAGATCAAAGATGCATTGGCCGTGCGCCGATGATTTGGGCCGTAAAGTTTCCGCAACTCCTGAGTTGCCTTCCGCATATGATCCCTAGCTGTCTCTCTATCACCCGCGCGCCAAAGGAAAATACCACGGAGCAGGATCGACCTCGGTTCGCCAGGATAGTCTGCCTCTAAATGGTTCAAAAGTTCCAACGCTTCGCCATACTCCTTTGCGCGTAGGCAGCAATTGATCCAATTAAATCGAATAGCCCAAGTCTCGGGATGATAGTCACCTCGAATCTTGACGCAAAGCGCCGCCGACTTCCGATATAAGGGCAATGCCAAATTCCAATCATTCAAGGAAACATATAGATTGGCCAAATTAGCCATTGCTACCGATAACAACGGATCATCTGCCGAAAGTATTTTTTCAAGGTCATGCAGGGCTCTTTCCAATAGTGCTTGCGCTTCCAGGTAAAGGCCCTGCTCCTTCAGCACCATTGCCAAGTTAATTCGACCTATGGAAGGTGCGTCACTATTTTCTTCCGACAGCTCTTCCGTTATTTCCAAACTGCGCTCCAACAACGGACGTGCTAACTGAAATTTATCTTGGTCTTCATAAACCAAAGCTAAATTACCGAGCACCGTTGCCACTTCCAGGTGATTTTGGCCGTAATATTTATTGTTTATCGCCAACGCCTCTTTAAGGCTGGCTTCAGCTAAATCGTATTTTTCCAGCTCGTAGCATGCATTACCCAAATTGTTCAACAAAGAAGCGATTTCTATGTCATCGGAACCATAAATGCGTTTTCCGATCTCAATCGCGCGGCTAGATAATTCACTGCAGAATTCGTCGCCACCAAAGCTATCGAGCGTTTCTTCGAGATAGGCGAGTTCCGCAATAAATGCCGGGGAATCCTCGTCCAGCGTTGTTTCCAAAATGGCTACTGATTTACGAAAATGAGGGATAGCTTGTTTGGTTTGCCCGAGCTGTAAATGAGCAAAGCCTAAGTTGAGAACGTATCCATGGGCACCCTTCGGATTTGAGGCCATCCATGAGTCAACATCGGCGGCGGCAAGCTTGGAATAAATCAAGGCCTCCTCGAAGCGTTGCATGTCGCCAAGCAAAAATCCCAAGTTATTCGCACTGAGCGCTATATCGACGTGGCCTGGATCAAAAACTTTTTGGCGAATGGCCAGGGCTCGTTCGTAAAACGGCAGTGCGGCTTCATACTTGCCTTGACTTTGGAGTAAAAAACCTATGCTGTTCAATGTAGTAGCAACCTGAGGCTGCTCCTCCCCAAAAAGTTGCTCCTGAACACTAAGGGAGCTCTGATTAATTCGGGCGAGTGAGACTGCGAGTGGAAATCGTCAGATTCAAGGCGCGAATCGTGGGCTGTAGCCTCGCTACAGCCGAGATGAAGCAACGCAGATGCTGGCGGTTTACGGCGCAGGCTTGCCGATCCGAATTGATCAGAGTTTCCCTAAGTAAATGCTCCAGTGCACTCTGCTTTCCAGCTACATTTCCAGTGGTTTGGTGGAGCTTGATCAGGTGCCGCAAAACAATGGTCACGTATTCGTGATTTTCTCCAAGCGTCTTTTGGTAGGCGGCCAGTGCAGCGGTGAAGAGTGTCTGCGCTTCGGGGTATTCCCCTTGGTTAACCAGCAACGCGCCTAATTCAACTTGCGCGGCCGACGCGGCTCAAATCGGTTGAGTTCGAGGAGCCTACAGGTCTTTTTCGTAGTAGTAGTGCACTTCGTCCTTCTCCCAGCCCAGCTTCTCAAATAGTTTTTGCGCGGTGTTATTGCTGAAATCAACCTCTAGTAACAAGCGCACAGCAACCTCTTCTTTGGCAAATTTTTCAGCGGCCAATACCAATTCCGTCGCCACTCCCGAGTGGCGTTCGGTCGCCAGCACGAACATGTCATTGAGGGTGAAAATCCTCTGCATCGCCACCGATGCGAAGGTCGGGTAGAGCTGGGCAAATCCGATGCATTTCCCATCCTTAATGGCCATGAACAAAACTGAATCCTGCTTCGTCAATCGTTTGCTCATAAATTCCGTCGCAGCCGCGCGGTCGGGTTCGCGGTGAAAAGACTGCCGATACTGGTCAAACATATTGCCCAGTTCGTCTAAATCGTCGATTGTGGCTTGCCGAATTTCCATGTTCGCCCTTAGTGTACTAAGTTCCAACTAAGCCACGCACCGACCGATTCCAGGTCAATTCCAATCGCCGCTGAGCACGAATGCCCCCCAGGTGCTGGGCTTGGCGTCGTTTTCTTCGAGGCGATTGCGGCGCAGCATGCGCAACTTGGCTTCATGCAACGCGTCGCTGCGGCTCATGCCCTTCTCCCACAGGTTGGTGTAAAAATCCTTCATCAATTCTGCGGTGGCGAGGTCGTCGACCTTCCATAGCGAGCTGATGACAGAGGCTGCGCCTGCAACCGAAAATGCGCGTCGCAGAGACATCAGGCCTTCCCCCGCACGGGAACTGCCGAGCGCTGTTTCGCAAGCGGAGAGAACCACTAGGTCGCAGGCGGAAAGATCAAGGTGCTGAATTTCTTCGGCGGATAAGTAGCCGTCGTCGCGCGAGGGATCGGGGTCGCCGTTGACACCAGCAAAAACCAAACCCGACAGCAAGCCAGGTAGCAAACCTACGGCTTGGATTTGTTCGCCTAATTGCGCTTGAGATTGGTTTTCTTGAGCATTCAATACCAGTGACGGAAGGTGATCGGGTTCAAAATAACCATGAGTGGCGATGTGCACGTATCGTTTGCCGGGCATTTCGGCCCGCACTCGTTCTTCGGTGGCGGCTTTGCCTTCGATGACGCTCAATGGACTTTTCCACTCCAGGATGTACTCATGCAAGTCGCGCAAGGACTGCATTTCTTCGCGAGTCGCTGGCAGCGAACTCCAGGAGCTGCCTACTCTAGAGCGTGTAGAAACCCGCTCTTTGCTTGGCGCCTTCACATCGTCGCGGCGGAAATAATTGACTCCACCGACGGCCAATAAAGAACCTTCGGATTCTTTTTCAATTTGCTCATCCCTCACTAGGCGCGTGGAATCCGAAATATAATTGAAGCGGTGCTTTTCCAGCAAATAGCTGCCGTCGGCTAGTTGCAAGATTCCAAATGGAAGTTCGCACAGATAGTCATCTGGACTCAGGAAGACTGTTTTCGCATCGCCGATGGCGTCGGCTAAGGGCAGCCATAACTTTTCAACTAGCGCCGCAACAGGGTCTGCATCATCCTCACCCAGTTTCCGCCCACCACGCACGGCGCGGGCCGACAAAAAGGCACGTTGCAACTCGCGCAGGGTTTCACCAGAACCTAAGTCAATTAATTGCGGCGGACCGCTCGTACCCAACACCCAGGCGAAGACTTCTTTGTCGGCGTAAAAATCGACCAAAACGCTATCTGCCGGCATTGCCTGTTGAATTTGCTGAGTGGTCGGAGTCAGCAGGAAGTGGTCCAACCCAGCGCTGGCATTAATACGTCGCTCCAAAATCAATCGTTGCCCCCGTAACGTAGCAATTTTTTCTGCATGATCGGGTGGCTGTTCACTGGCAGGCAGAAGCACCATGCTGGCCAGGCTTTTCGAAGCCACCTGAAGTTTTCCAATTAAACCACGCAACTCGGGGTCGCCCTTTCCCTGGCGAATTTTCAAACTGGCCGCTTGCAGACGAGTGGCCTTGCCCTTCCAGCGCAAATAAAGGTCGAAGTGCTCAGGCTGGATGCTGGCTTGTGTGTCGACCAACCCAACGAGTATGTAGTAAGGGTCGCCATTGCTAGCCAACATGCGCAACCTTCCAGCTTCACTCATCGTTGGCAATTCAGAATCTAGGTACTTCAGTGAATTCTCCAGGACTCGAATGCTCAATCGCAATCCGTCTTGACGGCTGCCGAGTATATAGTGCTGAATGGCCAACTTATTCTGCGCGTAAATAGTGTGTGGGTGAAGTTCACCATACAACTCTTTCAAGCCTGCCGCCGCCTGCTCAAAGAGTGCCCGAGCTTGCTCCTCTTGCCCTAGCGCAGCCCGACATTTGCCTAACTTGATCAAAACCACCAAGCTGTGGTGAGCGTTCGCCCCGAGAGCTTCCGTAAAGATTCGGTGAGCTCGAAGTAGCATCTCCAGTTGGGTTTCATAATCGCCCTGCGCTCCATAACGAGCTGCCAAGTTTTGGATTGATTCAGCAGTTAAATGATGATCCTCACCGAAAACACGGCTACGAATATCGAGTGCCTTAATATCCAAGAGGATCGCTTCTTCTCTCTTGCCCTGGCGATCCAAGACGCGCGCCAATTCAGAACGAGTCAGGGCGACGTCCGAATGCTCAAGCCCTAATATTTTTTCCCGCAGGGCTAAAGATCGACGCAACAACTTCTCGGCA
>JACNIZ010000001.1 GCA_014382805.1 Planctomycetota bacterium | reverse complement strand
AACATGTAAGCCCTGCAGCGCTCGCCGTAGTAAGACCAGGAAAGCATCGTCGAGAAGGCGAACAAGATGACCGCCACAGCCAGCACGTAGGGGAAGAACGAAAGCTCTTGACCGAAGGCTGCTGAGGTCAGCGCAGCACCTTCATCGTTGGCGACGAAGTGGGCGTAATCCGGGTTGTCGTAAACACCGGTGATGACGATGACCAAGGCGGTCATGGTGCAGACGATGATGGTATCGATCAACGGCTCGAGCGCGGCGACGATGCCTTCGCGCATGGGGTATGGCACCTTGGCCGCCGAGTGAGCGATGGCCGCCGAACCCACACCTGCTTCGTTACTGAATGCGGCACGCTTGAAGCCGGTGATCAGCACACCAAGGAAGCCACCGAACATTGCTTGCGGACTGAAGGCGCCGCTAACGATCGAGCCTATAGCCGAAGGAATTTCACCGACGTTCATGAACAGAATGATCAAGCAAGCGAGCACATAAATGCCGCACATGGTCGGCACAATTTTTTCCGCTACCGAAGCAATGCGCTTGATGCCGCCCAGAATCACCATGCCAACCAACCCGGCCATGACCAGACCGTACAGCCAATCCTTGTCGGCCATAAAATCGAAAGTTGAAGCAACTACCTGGAACGACTGATTGACCTGGAAAGTATTGCCGCCGCCAAAGCTGGCGCCGATGCAGATGACAGCAAAAATCACCGCCAAAAACTTGCCCAGCCAAGCCATGCCCATTTCCTTCAGGCCGTTTGATAGGTAGTACATAGCACCACCCATGACGCGACCGTCGGGCCTCACCTGGCGATACATCTGACCCAAAGTACATTCGGTCATCTTCGACGCCATGCCGATGAAACCGGCCAGCACCATCCAAAAAGTCGCACCCGGTCCACCGGTGCCGACCGCAATCGCGACGCCGCCAATATTGCCCAGGCCGACGGTCGCCGAAAGCGCTGCGGTCAGTGCCTGGAAGCTGGTGACCTCACCCGGTGCATTCGGGTCGTCGTACCTGCCGGCGGTGACTTTGATCGCGTGTCCTAGTACACGAACCTGCGGGAAGCCAAGGCGCAGAGTGAAAAAGATCGCGCCCAAAACCAGAATCAAAACCGCCAATGGCACGGTGGCAGGCACCGGCGAGGTGGTCTTAGTTTCCGCGTTCCAAGTTTTCGTTTCCAACCCGAACATCGGTACCGGGTAGAAGAACACACCGGCCATCTGCGCGTTGACCTTGGCGAAGAAGGCGTCAACGCCACCCTCACCTTCGGCCGCTGCTTCACCGGTCGCCGCTTCGGCACCGTCGCCGATGGCTGCTTCGCCTGCTGCCGGGGTTAGGTCTGTAGGTTCTTGTGCCTGCAGGGGTTGCGTAATCGCAAGCAGCAGCAGGAGCGGGAGGAACAGCAGGGAAAGTCGGGATCGGGCGGACATGAATCGAGCGGGGGGCCAATCTGTGGTGTGTCGAGGCTAGCATACGGGCGCCGTCGTAATCCGAGTGCTAGCCTGATGATTCACCTGAATCGACCCGAAGGTCAACCTACTTTTTGCTCGGTTGTCTAGCTTTGGGGAACAAAGTGGAAAAATTGCGAACGCGTTTCCTTGCCGCTGCGCTCGTCGGCTGATTCTATTTCGCCCTCGCCCTTACCCTCACCCTGGCGCTTACCCTCACCTTGGCGCTTGAGGTTGAAACCCACCTCAGCTAGTTTTTCGCGCGGGTCAAAGGTGGTTTTACCGACCACATACTGCTGCCAGAAATCCTCCAAACCCTGGTCCGCACACCACTGCCGCAGACTGGCAAGATTGACGTCGAGCTCTGGGTGGGCCAATAAGTCGCGCATCAGTTGCGGCAGACCCGGTTTGCCAGCAGCCCGCAATTCGACGTCGAGGGCAAAGGCGAGCATGAGGCCGCCCTTGTACGCCATGGTTTCAATCGGTCCGTCGCCGTCGCGCCAGCTTTGTTCGGTTTGGGCAAACGCGATTTTGCCCCAGGCGGATTTTTCGCGCGCTTCGTCACCGAGTTCGGTGATGCGGTCGGCAAACCAATCCTGGCTGACTAAATCTGCCGCCGCTAGGTGCCACAGAGACAGGTAATCGGTGAAGCCCTCATGAAACCAAACGATGCTTTCGTTGCCGTCAATATTGTTGCCTAGCCAAGTGTGAAAAAATTCATGCGCGACGAAATGGTAATAATAAGGGCTAGTTGCCTGCCAGTCCGGCGTGTCGCCCATGAAGCCGAGCACTAGTCCATATTCAGCCCCCATGCCGCCACCGCCAATGTCGGTGATGAAAACTAAGGACGGGTCGGGCGGCGGGGGGGCAGCGAGCCCAGGGCCATCAACTCACACTGCGAGGAGCTCGTGGGCTCAGGCAAGAATCGGCGGTAGCTCATTCTGGTGGTTAGGGGGTCTTATCGTTCTTGCCGGTGTTGTGTCGTCAAATCCTGGAACGTTATTTTTCGGTTGTATGGGAGATACTGATATTATCTCTTTCTAATCAAATATCATAAA
>JACNIZ010000303.1 GCA_014382805.1 Planctomycetota bacterium | reverse complement strand
CAAATAAATCTTCACTCGCGACGGCGGACCGCCTGGGCCACCACCGTTACCCCACGCGTAACCGGTCCGACCGGTTCCCTTATCAGTCATGGTGTCGAACCATTCTTTTGCTCCCTGATAGGCGCCTTTTGGCACAGGGATCTTTGCGTCATCAGCTGTCTTTAGCGCGAACACAGTCCAACCAGTGATGGAAGAATCGTTGTCGCCAGTAGGCTCGAGGCCATAACGCCAGGCTTGGTAGGGGTTTTGCGAGTTCAAAATGAGCTTGATGCTCCTCTGCAAGTATCGCTTCAGCATCGGCGATTTGCCCATGACGTAAGCTTCACCCAAGGCCATACTGGCGATGGCGTGGTTGTACAAAGTCGGGTTTCCAACTTCCTCACCAATCAAACCCGAATTCAAATCCTGCGCCTCGCGCAGCCAATTGACTCCACCAGCAACTTGATCACGGAACGTACCTGTTGCGGTGGTATTACCGTGGCCAAGGAAAGCCAACAACGCTAATCCGGTAACGCCGACGTCATTGGTTGCATCGCCACCGCCATCGCAGGTTGGCTTGTCATCGAACTTGTCGTTGAACATGAAGTCGTCGCAATCCCACATCCCGTCCGGGCTTTGGTGATCGCGCAGCCATTCCAAACCTGCAAACACTGCCGCTTCGGTTGGACTCCCGCCCTTCGGGCGCCCGGGGCCACCGGGTCGGCCATCGTTGCCTCCCGGAGGGCCGCCAATGCCAACTGCGTTATTAAAGCTAGTGTTGTCGAATGGTGAGTCAGCATTCTGATCCGGATCGCCGATGTCTTCTAATGAATCATCAGGATCATCTTCCACGGGATCACTGGTAACGAGCGTAGGTTCGGTCGGCTCAGTGATTATTGCTTGATCTTCAGGCGGAGGCAGATCCTCTTCCACAATCGGCGGCGGTGGAACAGCAGCCATATTAATGACCGGCGTTTCATTTTCATTCGACTTCAGCAACATGATGCCGGCTAAGGCAAAAGCGATCACAGCATGAAAGAAAATCGACGCAATTAAGTAAGGCGCACGCCGAAATTGTTCGGCCAGTACATCTTGGAACGTAGCTTCTTCTTGCCATTGGTGATGGCTTACTAAGTGGGGGGTTGCGGTTTGTGTCATTGGTTCAAATAGAAAAACGTCGGGATGGTGACGGGAGTTCGAACTAGAAAAAATTACCTAACAAAATAAAACATAGAAAGATTGAACCGGGTCACTCCAAACACGTTTCATAGATTAATAAACACATTGCAGTAGTGTAGTGTTGATTTAATTCACCATTCCAATAGTCGACAGGTTTCCAAGATCCGTATAGAGGCCCGTATTCAAAAACTTGATTTGGCTTTAATACATTTAGAGCTTGCCCTCGCCACGCGTCCCAACCTGCTCCGCCAATTTGTTTTTTGGCCAGCGCTGAAAAGTACCATTCTTTCAATTGAATCGTTTCACCATTTTGTGGCCACAACGGAAACTGTTCCGATAGCTCGCAATTCAATTTCGGCATGCAATCAACATCCGCCGCCGCCAAGGCCCATAAAACCCAAGCGACATTTTTGCTGATTCCTCCACTTTCCAAATACTCCCGTGCAAGTTTCGCCCGCCTACGAAAAGTGAACGAACCAATGTTTGAGCTTGCCTTGTCGAGCGCAACCGCAGCAAGAGCGTGAGCAACCAAATTGCAGCTTGAGTTACCTGATCCCGAAAGCGCTCCTTGCCTAGCCAACGATTGGTGCCCAAATGAATTCCCGCTTCCAGATGAGCTAGCATTGCCAGCGAAGTAATTCCAACAACATGATTTCCCCAGCTGCCATAAGCCCCTTGATTCTTCCGCAGCCACTCCAACCCATGGGAAATATTTTCATCAAGGGGTTCAGAGTTTGCATAAGGTCTCCGACCAAACCCATCCTCCGAGTCTTGGCAGGAGCAAAGCCCTAGAGACAAAATTGCCAAAAGCAGCCATGGCGAACCAAAGTAACGAAACAACGCAGGCCGACTCCGCATTAGCATCACATCAACCCCAGTATCAACAAGCAAAGCGCGGTCGAATAAGCCCGATCCCCATCCGCACCCCAAACGCCAACGCCATGCCAAGACCCACGATGGTCATCCGCCAACGACTGAAGTCCCAGCAACTTCTTTTCAACCCTTTGTTTCCAATCCTCCCATTGAACCCCGCCAACCTTCTTAAGAGCCATCGTTGCAAAAAACAACGCCTGTAAATCCAAAGGACTGGAACTCAAATCCACCGCCTCAGGCTGATCAAAACTCAATCCCTCCGCTATTGCCTCCGCACTCAACCCAGAGTCCAAGCCGCACATATGCGAGGCCTTCAAGCTATGAAAGACCCACATTGCGACTGATGGATTCGTTGCTTGCGAATCCATTAACGAATTGGCTTCCAGCTCAACCAGAAGTAGTTCACGCAAATATGCAGTGCTCTTCATGGCATTCTTTCGCAGCAAAATGGATCCACTAGAGAGCCTCGCCAAGGCCATGGCCGAATTGGCTATCGCATGACGCTCCAAAAACCGGGCCTGCAATGAGGTCCCATAAGCTCCGGTTTTCAAATCCTGAACTCTGCGTAACCAATTAATTCCACTCGCCAACGGGGCTGCAGTAATGCCGCGACGCACATATATATCTTGTCTCATAAAGGCCAACAAGACCAAGCCAGTGGTTCTGATGTCATCTTTGCCCCAACTGCCGTCAATACTCTGATTTTTTGCAAGCCAGGCTAGTCCACTATCGATCGCAGCTTCGCGAGGACTTCTACCTATCCAATCCATGCCACAAATAGTTCCAAACTCAGGCGCAAGAGACTTCCCCTCCAGGCTAGCAATCCCAGTGACCTCATCCACCGTTGGAAAATCCTTAAACAAACCAACCCAATCCCTTTCCCAAGCCACCTCCTTATCCACTAACTCCGGATCAAAATCCTCAGGCGATGACCAGCAAACAATAGCGTCAGCCCCAGAAACCTCGTCATTCAACAAAACTGGAGGCAACCGAACTCGAATACCCATCTCCCACTCCACCCTTCCACCAACCCGCGGGTAAACCATGAAAATCACCGCCACCACCAAACTGACAGGCAGAACCACCGCCGCAAACCAGCAAACGATCCGCCCCCATGGAAAATTTAAATTCATAATCACCAATCAAACGAATCCACCAACCAATAAGTTCACCGCCACGAAAAAAGAATGCGTGTTTAATACCAACACCCCTGTCGCCGCCCATTCATTTATATATGTAGTAGTAATCGTGTAGAGATATTTGCTTCGGGGGCGCTTCAGTCGCGCGAAGCTGCGACTGTCTAAGCCCCCGAGGCAAATATCTCTACACGATCCATCCACCACAAAAACAAAACCAAAAAAGAAAAGGCCAGCGCAACAAAGCACTGGCCTTCCAACAAACAAGCAACCTAACTCAACGAGCTCCTAGAACGCGAGCGTAACGGTAGTACACCTCCAGAATCAGAGCACAGGTTGCAGTCGAGTAAACGCGACCCCCTTCTTCACCCCAAGGGCCGACCGGATCCCAAGACCCCTTGAAGTTACCCTTATCTTGACGCTGGTTAGGCAGCAGCGCTTTCTCAATGGACTTCTTCCAGTTGGTCCAGTGCTTGCCACCCCATTGGTTCATGGCGAAGGTGCCGTAGTACCAGTAGTACATGTCACAGCTACCGCCTTCTTCGTCCCAGACTGGAGGCTTGCTGATCAGCAAGTCAGCTTGCTTCTTCAAGATGTCGTAGTCTTCGTGATCTTTGAAGGACTTGATCTTGGTGACGTCAGTCATGAAGATGCGACACAGCAAGGACACCGCAGTGAGAGCTTCGGACTTCTCCGGTGGGAAGCGCTCGAGGTAAGCCTTGACGCGGGAAGGAGGACCACCAGGGCCACCGCCGTTACCGAAGGCGTAACCAGTACGACCGGTTCCGTTGTCCGTCATGGTCTTGAACCATTCCAGCGCACCTTGGTAGGAGCTTTTCGGCACAGTGATCTTGCCGTCCTCAGCAGTTTTCAGGGCGAAGACCATCCAACCTGTAATGGAGGAGTCGTTCGCGCCATCTGGCTCGAGGCTGTAGCGCCAAGCGTTGTAAGGGTTCTGCGAGTTCAGGATCAAGGTCGCGCCTTTGCGCAAGTTGCGCTTCAGCAGCGGAGACTTACCGAAGTAGTACGCCTCGCCCATCGCCATCGATGCAATGGAGTGGTTGTACAAAGTCGGGTTGCCGACCTCCTCGCCGTACAGACCAGAGTTCATGTCCTGCACGCTGCGCAGCCAGCCAATACCAGTTTTGACCTGGTCGCTGAACGCACCCTTGCTCATGGTGTGACCGTTGCCCAAGAAGGCCAACAGCGCCAGACCGGTTACACCGACGTCGTTCGCGGAGCCACCAGCTCCATCAGAAGGAGGCTGATCTGGGTACTTGTCCTGGTACATGAACTCGTCGCAGTCCCACAAGCCATCCGTGCTTTGGTGGTCGCGCAACCATTTCAGGGCGTCCAGTACCGCAGCTTCAGTGGGGTTGCCACCGCGCTTGCCGCCACCGCGCCCGCCACGGCCGCCGTACTTACCCCCAGCTCCGCCGCCTAGACCGACCGCGTTGTTCCACGCGTCATTGTCAAAGGCTGCGTCCGAAGTGAAGTCGGGGTCGCCAGTTTCTTCCAGGGATTCCTGCTCGACGGTTTCTTCGAGCTCAGATTCCATCAGGACCGGCTCTTCGACCACCTCTTCGATGACCTCCTCCGGTGGCTCCTCCTCTTCTTCCTCAACCTCAGGTGGTGGGTCTACAGCCTGCATCTCAATGACAGGCGTGGATGCGTCTTCTTGCGTCAACAGCATGATGCCGCCAACTACAAATCCGATGACGGCGTGAAGGAATACCGATGCAATCAAGTATGGGGCCTTGTGAAGCTGTTCAGCGAGGATCTCGTTAAACGATGCTTCGTGTTCCCAATGGCGGTGGGATTCCAGATGTACAGGTTCGATGTCAGACATGGTATTACCTATGGAAACGCGGCTGCTACGCAGGCGGTTCAAGGATGCTTGAAGAATTCTACAGTTCTTCTTCGTCGCTGGAGTTCAGACCATAAACATCTACGAAAACACCTTCTAAATTTGGGTCTAACCAAATGAAGCAGCGTTTCTGCAGACGGTCAATTGCGTTTTGAAGGGCGCGGCCCCGCTTGTCGCGCAGTAAGTCGCCTTCGATTTGGGCATGCGCCTCGCCGATGGAAAGAGTGCGTTGTTCTTTCACTTCAATCGCGTGCACAAGTGCCCAAGCCACAGGTAGTTCCAGCGGTTCACTGAATTCTCCGGCCGCAGCCATCATCATGAAATCCTTGAGCGGGGCGGCAAAAGCAGAGGTTTCAACGTTGGTCAGGCCAGTCAGGGAGCCTTCGCCTAGCTTGTAAAAGGAGTGCGCGGCTGCTTTTTTGGCAAAGGAGGTAGCGCCGGTAATTTGCTTTTGGATATCCAAAATGGTTTGTTCGGCGTTGGGCACCGAATCTTTTCTAATCATCAGAATCCTGGCATTCACCAATCGTGGTGAGGTGTATTCAGCTTGGTGATCGGCGTAATATTTACGAACTTCGGACGGAGCGATGTTCAAGAAAGCTTGGAAGGACTTGGTCCCGAGCTGTGGCGCGATCCCGAGTTCGGCCTGCTGGAAAAAGGTCGCGATCAGCATCTGCTTGATGTTCTTGCGTTCTTGCTCAAGGTTGGTGCCTTGTTTTTCGAGGTAAATCGCATAGGCGGCAGGTGAGCCAGCGGCTTCGGTGCGTCGGCCTACCTCGTCTGAAACGATTTGGTCAATCATGCCTTCATCTAGACCGGTTTGCCGATAACCTTCGCGGAAAAGCATATCCATAAGCAAGTTACGAGCAATACTACGGAAAAGATTCGGCGTGTCATTGGGGATGCCCAAGGCTTCCGCGCGCCGCGTGGCCTCAATTTGAACTTGCCGGTAAGTCAGAACCTGATCGTTGATGATCGCCGCCAATTGATCCATGACGACCGGGTCACCTGCGGCTTTGACCTCATCTTGCGCCAAGGCAATAGCTGCGGCAGCCAGTAACGGCTGTGGGGCGACCATTGAAATAGGCGCCAAAAGTAGGAGTGAGGAAAGGATCATTGGGTTGTGTGCTAGGCGGACCGTCCGCGATGGGGGTCATTTGCCGTGGCGAGCCTGGGATTTTCGCTTCGCCGACGGCTTTCGGCAAGCAATCACCGAGTGATATAGGTAGTCGAGCACCAAATCGGGTTTATCCACTCCTTTGGGCAGCACCCAATGCGCCCGACGCGGCGTGATGACCCGCAAATCAATATCCAGCGGCTGCACCGCCCGTTCAAAAACTTTCATGTCGCGTGGCTTCAGCAACAGGTGGCCGTCCACCCTCTGCACCGAAGACAAACCCAACGCGCCCAGTTCGTATTTGAGGAAAAATAACCGCGCCAACTTCGCTACCGACGTCGGCGCCGGGCCAAATCGGTCGCGAATGCCTTCGAGCACACTTTCGATTTGCTGCGGCGAGCGGATTCGGTCGAACTCACGCAAGACTGCCATGCGCGCTTCTTCATCCGGGATGTAAATCGGCGAAACCGCAGCTTCGACGCCTAAGGCAATGTCCGAAACCGGATCCACCGCCGCGCCATTCTTTTGCGCCTGCTGTAATTGCGCGGTTTGTTGCTCGCGCTTCATGCGGATCACCGCCTGACTCAACAAACGGCGATAGGTTTCATAGCCAACCGCATTGATGTGCCCGGATTGCTCCGCACCCAGCAAGTTGCCAGCGCCCCGGATTTCCAAATCGCGCATCGCAATCTGGAAGCCCGCACCCAAATAGCGCAACTCTTCCACCGCCTTCAAACGCCGACGTGCATCCAGCGGCAAGGGCTGCCCGCGCGGGATCATTAAATAGCAATAACCGCGTTGGGACGCACGTCCGACTCGGCCGCGCAACTGGTGCAAGTCGGCCAAGCCATAGCGATGGGCGTCGTCGATGAAAATGGTATTGGAGTTTGGAATATCCAAGCCACTTTCGATGATTGTGGTGGAACACAAGATGTCGGCCTTGCCTTGCACGAATGCGAGCATCGCTTTTTCCATTTCGCGCGGTTCCATTTGGCCGTGTGCGTGCACCACTTTCGCGCCCGGCACCATGTCAGCCAACTTGTCGGCGATGCGCGGTAGGCTCTTGATGCGGTTATGGACAAAAAACGCTTGGCCGCCGCGCGCGAGTTCGCGCTGCAACGCTTCGGCGATCATTTGATTTTCGTCGCCGTATCGAATTTCGGTGTGGACCTCCTGACGTCCGGCGGGCGCGGTGGACAAAGTGGTGATGTCGCGCAGACCTGCCATCGCCATGTGCAAAGTGCGCGGTACTGGCGTCGCCGAAAGCGTGAGCACATCCACTTGGGCGCGCTTTTTCTTCAGTATCTCTTTATGGCGCACGCCAAAGCGCTGCTCTTCGTCAATGATGACCAAACCCAAACGCTTAAAGTCGACGTCCTTCGACAAAATCCGGTGTGTTCCGATGACTAAATCCACCTGACCTTGGGCCAAACCGGCCAGAACTTCACGGCGCTGTTCCGGACGAGTCAGACGCGATAACTGCTCCACCCGCAGTGGCCAGTCAGCGAAGCGCTGCTGCAGGCTGCGGGTATGTTGCTCGGCCAAAACGGTGGTTGGTACAAGTAGTGCGACTTGAAAACCCGCATCCATCACCCGGAAGGCCGCCCGCGCCGCCAACTCAGTTTTGCCATAGCCGACGTCGCCACAAAGCAACCGATCCATTGCCCGCGGCAGCGACATATCGGCGTGAATTTCTTGCGTGCCTTGTGCTTGGTCAGGGGTGTCCTCCCACGGGAAAGACGCTTCAAAATCGCGTTGCGATTCACCTGGTTCCTCGAATGCACGGCCTGGAATCGCCGCGCGTCTGGCTTGGATTTCGAGCATGTCGGCGGCTAGATCTTCAACCGCCTCGGCGACCTTGCGGCGGCGGCGTTCGAATGAGCCGGAGCCGAGTTTGTCCAGGGTCGGCAAGCCACCGCCGGCGCCGATGTAACGTTCTACTAGGTCCACCCGCGAAACAGGCACGCGCAGCGCAGCGCCGTTCGCGAATTCCAGTAGCAAACAATCTTGGCCGCCGTCTTGCTCGGCCGATTCCAAGCCGCGGAATTCCGCCAAGCCGTGCACTGCATGCACCACCGGATCTCCGGGGCGCAGCGACATCACACTGTCGATGCTTTCGGTTTCGTGCTTGCGCCGATGCCGCGCTTTGGGGCGGTGGGCACCGTGGCCAGGTACAAATTCGCGGTGATGGATTACGGTTAATCGTGCTTCCGGGATGCGGAAGCCGCGTTCCAGGCCACCTTCGCGTAAATCCAACGAATCGGCGGAGCGGTTGCCGTCGGCCAGAATTTGTTGTAGACGATCGGCTTCGGCGTGGGTGGCGCAGAAGACGGTGGCGTTTTCCCCATCATCACTGCGTTGGCACAGTAGAGCTGCACCGTCGACTACCCCGCGGCAATATTCTTCGACGCTGAGGGTCGATAAGGTGCCATCCTTGCCCGGTAGCGAAGCCATTTCTAGCACGTTGCGTTTGGCCATCAGCTTTTGATGACGATTAAGCGCGGTGACGGCTTCCATACCAAAAAAGCGCAGCTTGTCAGCGTTTTCATTCACTGCCGAGGGTTCCCAAATCACCACCCGCATGTTGGCCGGGAAGCGATCTAACGGCAACAAGTCCTCTTCACCAGCGACGGCTTTGAGGTCGTGGCTAAGCGGCACTTTGACCTTGTGCAACAGGTGCCGCGTGCGCTGCGAGCCCAAATCGAAGACGCGAATGCTTTCCAGCTCATCATCGAAAAACTCGAGACGCAGCGGCTCACCAAGGCCGGGCGCAAATAGGTCCAAAATGTCGCCCCGGCGCGCAAATTCACCGGCTTCCATGATCGCTGGCACGCGTTCAAAGCCGATTTGAATCAGCTGCGCCATCAAGGCGTCGGGATCCAGTCGCAAGCCTTGTTCGAGTTCTAGGATCGAATCGGTATCGTCGGCGGCGGGCACGGGTTGGATTAAAGCAGCCAACGGCGCCACCAAAGTGCCGACGAAACCTTCGCGAGTAGCTAGGTCCATTGCGTGGTGGCGTTCGCGCAGCACTTCGGGCTCGGCGCCAAGATTGCTTTCGCGCGCGGGCAGGGGAGCGGAGCCACAACCAAAAGCTTGCAGGTCGTCGTGCGCCATTTCGGCGGCGTGTGGATCGGAAACCACGACTAACAACGGATTATCCGAATCCGCGGCGAGGGCTGCGGTTAAACAAGCCTTCGACGAACCCCATAAGCCGCCCCAGCGCAGCAATCCTTTTTTGCGCCCATTCCATTTTTTGCGCAGTGCTTTGTACGACGGAATGGACTGCAGATGATCAATCGGCATGGTCTGCCCTCAACTCAAGCAAGGCTTCCCACGCCGCCAAACGCTCGGCTTCTTTTTTTGTAGTTGCCCAAGCGCTCGGGAAATGGCGCTTGCCGACGCGCGCACGCACCTGAAAAGCAAAAGTTTCTGGATGTTCAAAGCTCTGCAAAACGGTGTAGGTCGGAAGCGCTCCGAATTGCTGTTGAGCCAAGGTTTGCAGCTCTTGTTTGGCGGCGCGGCGGAATTGGCGACCTTCTACCGTCGACCATTCGACGGTCAACCAATGATTGACCACTCGACGGCATGAATTCAGCTGTCCATCGTCGTCCAAATAGATCGCGCCTAGCACCGCCTCGAGCGCATTTCCCAGTAAAGATCGCGGCACCGACCCGCGCTTTTCCAGGCCGCCGCCAATTTGCAATTCAGTACCTAGCTGCAGTCTTTCGGCAACTTCTTCTAGAGTTTTGCGTGCTACCAAGAACGCTTTCAGCTCAGTCAGGCGGCCTTCGCGATCCTGCGCGAATTGATGGTATAGGTGATCTGACACGACGAGGTTCAGGACCGCGTCGCCTAGGAATTCGAGGCGTTCATTGTGAGATTCCTGGGCGGAGGCGTGGGTGAGTGCTTCAGCTAAAAGACTGCGATCACGGAATTTGTAGCCCAGGCGAGCCTCGAGGTCACGGGAGGTGGAACCCGGTCCGCTCATGGCCAAATTCTAGCCACGGTGGGTGCGGGAAAACCTTGGATCTGAGGGGCAATCAGATAAGGCTTTGCTGGAACGAGGCGAATCAATCAGAATATGCCCGTCCCTTCGATCCCTCCGCCATGATTCTCAAAGGAAAAACCGGCATCATTTTCGGCGTTGCCAACCGAATGAGCCTTGCTTGGTACATCGCCAAGTCGGCCTACGAACAAGGTGCAGAAGTCATTCTTTGTGTGGCTAACGAGCGCTTTCGCGAGAAAGTGGGCCGTTTGTGCAAGGAGGTCGGCGCCCCAGAGCCATTGATTTGTGACGTGACCAGTGATGAATCCATTCATTCCACGTACAAAATGATCGCCGACCGCACGCCCAAGATCGATTTCATCGTGCACGCGATCGCCTTTGCTCAGCGCGAAGATTTGCAAGGCCGTTTCGTTGATACCAGCCGTTTGGGTTACCACACTGCGCAGGATATTTCGGCTTACTCACTGGCGGCTTTGTCGGCTGCCGCTGAGCCGATGATGTCGGAGGGTGGATCCATTTTGACCCTGAGTTACATCGGCGCAGTGCGAGCAGTGCCGAGTTACAACGTGATGGGTGTGGCCAAGGCGTCGCTGGAAGCCAGTGTGCGATATTTGGCCGAGGATTTGGGACCGAGCAATATTCGCGTCAATGCGTTGAGTGCAGGACCCATCAAAACCCTGTCTTCTTCGGCGGTGCAGGGCTTGAAGGAGAAGTTGGATGCGCAAGCCTTGTCGAACCCGTTGCGACGGACCGTGACCGGCGCGGACGTCGGCAATGCGGCGGCGTTTTTGCTTAGCGACATGGCGTCCGGCATTACCGGCGAGGTGATGTACGTGGACTGCGGTTATCACGTAACCGGTCGCGTCAGCGGCTGAGGGTAACGATGCCGTCGAGCCTTCCAAGCTGAACCCCGCGCGCCATGCCACTAGTCATTAGCATCGCCGGTTCCGACCCCGGTCGTGGTGCTGGCCTGCAGATGGATGAACGCGCCTGCCGACGATTGGGGGTTGACTTCGTTGGTATTTGCGCGCTGGATACGGTCCAGGATGATGGCGGCTTGCAGTCGGTTCATCCAGTCGAGGTGGATGAAATTGTTGCTCAATTGCATGGCGTTTTGAATGAGCGATCCGCTGCCGTTGCCGGGAGCGTCGCGGTGAAAACCGGCGCACTTGGTAATGCTAACCTCGTCAATGCAATCGCCGATGTCCTTTCGAAGCACTCAACTATTCCTGTAGTGGTGGATCCAGTTCGGGTGGCAAGTCGATCAACCGGTGCGGAGTTGTTGAGCCAGGATGGTTGGCATGCGATGCAGAATAATCTTTTTCCCATCGCCACACTTGTTACTCCCAACACTCACGAATATGGCGATGGTCTCAGTTATTCGAATTGCAATGCTGTGCTAATCAAAGGCGGGCACGCCGCTGCGGATGTAGTTGAAGACGAATTCTGGCAAGCAGGAAAATTCGTATTCAAAACCAAGCAAAAGCGTCTTGCCGGTGGCACGGAATTACACGGCACTGGTTGTGCACTATCTGCTTCAATTGCCGCCCACTTGGCTCAATCCTACGATTTAATTTCAAGCGTGAAATCCGCCTCCGATTTCATTCATCGCTGGATCGGAGAGGCTTTGCAATTGAAACAAGATTGCAATTTGGAAACCGTCGACCTACTCGCCGACGGAAAGTGGCGCCCGCTTTCCTGATTGCAGTACCATGTATGGGCCGGACTTAATTGGAGAGTCAAATTATTCTTGTGAGCGAAGGTCAGTCCAAGGGTCAAAAGCATGTCCCTCCTTCTTTCAGCGTTTGCCTTCAGTTCCGCTTGCGCAGCGATTTATCATTGGTTTGAGGTCGCCAGGCAGCCCGATCATCGAGTGTTGCACACTTTTCGACGTAAGGAAAACCGTTTTCGCAGACGGACAATATTAGGGAAACTCTGATTCATTCCGATCGGCGAGTCTGCGGCGTAAATCGCCAGCT
>JACNIZ010000229.1 GCA_014382805.1 Planctomycetota bacterium | reverse complement strand
GCGGTGTCCATCGCTTCAGCGATACCGAAGCCGTTTTGATCCATGAATCGCCGCAAACTTTCTGTGGCCGCCCAGTCAATTTGCGTACCAGCTTCGTCATGAACGGCCAAATGCGCGGCCGCGTAAACAGTGCGCACTGCTGGCGCATCACCGAGTTCGGCCAAAAGGTCAAGGTATGGCTGCAAGCTCATGAATTCAGGATTTCAGCTAGGGGCGACGTCTTTAAGCAGTGAGTTTTTCGATGAAACCGGGCCCTTTGGTCACTGCGTACCAGACCAAAAACACGGTGAGAGTTAAGGTTGAAATGACCATGCCGCCCAACCAGGTATTGGCGCGTGAACCTTCGGGTTTGTCGGCGCCTAAGTAGGCTTTGCTGCGGTGCAATTTAATGAAGCCGATGTACGCAATCGGCAACATGAAGCCGCATAGCAAAGTCGTCGGCACTGCGACCCAGATGGCGATGTCTTTCCACAGCACCGCGCCCAAAATCCCAGGTGCGGGCAGCAAGCAGGCCAGGCGGTATTTGCCGGAGCCGAATTTCCAACCCAAAACTTCGGTGGCGACAAATCCGCAGCAAACCATTTGCAAGATGATCGACGAAACCGCCATGCCCAAAATGCCTAGGTTAAAAATCCAACGACCCATGCCTTCACCGACGGCGCCAGCGAGTGCTTGTGCCGCTTGAACCGGACTTAGGCCGGTACCGGTAAATTCCACTTCGCCATAATAAAAAGTGTTTGCCGTGGCGATGACCATCAGCGACGTCGCCAGCATGTAGGGCAGAAACATTCCTGCCAACAAGTCAAACTGCGCCAACTTGCGATGCTCGCGACCCCATCCGCGTGCCAGTAGTGAATAGGGGTAGAGGAACAACATATTGGCGCCGACGGCAGCCGCCAGGCCTCCAACTACCACTGTCATCGCTTGCACGCCGTTGCGTTCTTCGGGGAATTGGAACGGGATGTAACCCTTCAACAATGCCGCCGGGTCTGCGATGCCGGTTTTTAAGACCACTAATCCAAAACACGCCACAATTCCCCAAACCAGGATTTTCAATGAAGTCTCGAACAGCCGTAACGCGCGAGTGGAACGTCCGTAAGCAAACGCCCAGGCGATGGCTACTGCAAGAATCATGATGCCGCCCCAACCGGGCGTAATGGTGATACCGGCGGCGTCGCCCATGTCGGAAATCACTGCTGCGCCCAAGCTGTATTGCGCAAAGTGCCAAATGATAGAGGAAATCACCGCGCCGCCAGCGAAGCCCCACGCGAACACTGGCCCGGCGTAACGTTTCATGGCTTCGAAGGGTCGCAAACCGGTCGACAAAGTTTGATGGGCGACGGCGCTCATCATGATGATGCCGAGCAACATCGAAACCGGGCCGATCCATAGCAAACCATATCCAAACGCCGCCCCGGCAAACAACATGGTCGCCGCACTGCCGCCGCCCAAGGTCAACGCGCTTTGCAGATAACCTGGCCCGCCCTTGCGCATGAACCCAAACCAGCGCGACATCCGCGGGCGCGATTCCTGCTCCTTCAGCCAGGTAATTTCGGCGGCTAGTTGCTCAGGGTCAGGCGGATTTGCCGACGGCAATCCTTCGATGGGGCGTTGGTCGTTCATTTTTTAGGTCGTAAGCCGCGCACGATTTTTGCTTCGGGGCGGACGCGGTATTCGGGATCTAGCGGGTAGCAGCCGCTGCGCATGCCGTTGCGTGGGCCGGTGGTGCAATCCGAAAAAGTTCGGCAAATGCTCTTGCGTTGCATTGCTCGACCAGCGAGATGGTCGGCGGGTAGTTGCGGATAAGAAAGAATCATGCGCCCCAGGCCGACGAAGTCTACATGCCCAGCGCCGACTTCAAATTCAGCGACGTGGGGCAGGTAATCCTGCAAGTAGGTATAGCCAGTGCCGACGAAAAGCAGTGCTGGAAATGCTTGTTTGCACCGGCGGGTGATTTTCAAATGTTCCGCTACTGAAAATAAAGGGTCGCGTTCCACCGGCTTACCATCCGACGGTGGGAAGGATGCTGGACGTTGCAGGTGTGGGCAGTAATAAGGCGATCCGATGGTTTGATTAATTAGACGAATACCAAGATCTTGCAGTAACTGCAGGAATGCGAATGGTTCTTGCAGGGCGACGGAGTCGTTGGCGTTTTCTGTGGTGGCATCGGCCACACCGAATCCATTCTCAATTTCATCGGCCACACCGAATCCATTCTCAATTTCATCGGTCAGCGAAATGCGCACTCCAATTTGCAGGTCAGGGCAGCGCTCGCGTACGGCGGAAACTATGTCGCAAAAAAGACGTGTTCTGTTTTCAAAGCTGCCGCCGTATCTCCCTGGCCGCGTTTTGGCGGACAGACATTCATGCAGCAAATAACCGTGGCAACATTTGACGTCGACAAAATCAAAGCCGACGGCTTGGGCGTTGGCAGCGGCTTGGGCGTAGAGCGCTGGCAAGGCAGCCAGCTCACCGTCGCTCAAGATGGCGTTATCGGCAGCATCGGCACTGGCGGGGG
>JACNIZ010000263.1 GCA_014382805.1 Planctomycetota bacterium | reverse complement strand
CCCCGGCGAAGGTGCCGTACCAAACCAAGTGACTGGAAGGGCGGAAAAGCTCCCACATCATCACTCGAATCCTCTGCGCCCGCGGCGGCGCTGCGATGCCCGCCGACTGCTCGACCGCCAGCAGATAAGGTAGGTTGTTCATGACCCCGCTGAGGTAGTCAATGCGATCGGTGTAAGGAATGAAAGTGTGCCAAGTTTGGCGCTCAGCCATCTTTTCGGCACCGCGATGGTGAAAGCCGATTTCAGGAACAGCGTCGACGATTTCTTCGCCGTCTAGTTGCAGCGCGATGCGCAGAACTCCATGGGTACCCGGGTGGTTTGGCCCCAGGTTTAGGAACATGAATTCACTGCGATCCGACTTTCGTTGCATGCCGAATTCCTCCGGTTTGAACTGCAACGCCTCTTGCTCGGCATCCTGCTTTTCGTCCGGCAAGGTGAATGCACCCATTTCAGTCGCGCGCGCAGGATGTTCTTTGCGCAGCGGATGGCCCTGCCAAGTATTCGGCATGAGGATGCGCCGCAAATTCGGATGGCCGGCGAATTGGATCCCAAACATGTCCCAAACCTCGCGCTCATACCAATCGGCGTTCGGCCAAATCGCGGTAATGCTTTGTAGCGATGGATACTCACCCTTCAGTGCCACCTTAATCCGCACCCATTCGTTGCGTTCCAGCGACATTAGCTGGTAAATAATTGTGAAATCTGCTGGCGGAAGACCTTCGCGGGATTGACGCAGCCGTTCGTCGACTGCAGTCAAATCGAATAGCATGCGATACGGCCGTTCGACCTCGGATTTGAGGTAGCGCAAGACCTCAGCGACTTGCTTTTTATCCACCCAAACGGTTGGCAGCCCGTCAGGGGTGGCTTGCAAGCCGATGGACTCTGACCCAAACCTAGCGCTCAATTGGCGCCCGATAGCCGGGGTCAAGTCCGTTTTCAGGTTCATATTAAATTTGGTCGGGAGGGCGTAACTGGGTGGCCCGCAAGCGTTCCGCCTGCTTGAGATCTCGATTGGAGGGCATGACTGAACGCTGGATTTCTTGTTCGCCTACACACCAACTCAGTGGGCGTTTCTCGCTACCGACGGCTTCGCGCAATAACAATAATCCTTCCATAAAAGCTTCGGGACGAGGTGGACAACCAGGCACATAAACGTCCACCGGCAAAATTTTGTCGACGCCTTGGACCACGCTATAGATGTCGTACATGCCTCCCGAATTGGCGCAGGCACCCATCGCGATTACCCAGCGCGGCGCCATCATTTGCTCATAGAGGCGTCGGATGACTGGTGCCATTTTGATAAAAGGCGTTCCGGCGATGACCATTACGTCGGCTTCTCGCGGCGTTCCGCGGACCACTTCAGCGCCGAAACGGGCAATGTCGTAGCGGCTAGTAATGCTGGTTGCCATTTCGACAAAACAGCAGGAAAGGCCAAAATGGAACGGCCACATTGAGTTTTTGCGGCCCCACGCGATCAGCTGATCGAGCTTGGACATGACCAAAACCTCTCTTACAGACCTCTCGAGTTCCTCCTCCGCGCTTCCAGCGGACAGGGAGGTGTTTAGGAGGTTTCGAGGTGAGTTCAAATCAATTAATTATTGTTTGGAGGACCGTCGGGCTGCATCGGCGCGCTCTTTGGCGCGGCGGGTTCGTCCCCAATCCAGTGCGCCTTGGCGCCATTCGTAGATCAAGCCGACCACAAGCAGGCCGATGAAAAATAGTAAACCGAAATAGCCGACCCATCCGAGTTCAGGCACTGCCACCGCCCAGGCGAAGATAAAAACTGCCTCCAAATCGAAGAGCACAAATAGTAAGGCGACCAAGTAGAACTTGTTTGAAACGCGCAACCGCGCACTGCCGGTAGGCAGGATTCCCGATTCATAAGGCTCGTCCCGTGCCGCCCCCGTATGCCGCTCTCCGAGGAAATGGGATAGAGCGATGACAGTCCCCACCATGATCAGGACAAGGCCTGTGTAAACAGCTAGGGGCCAGAGGGTCATTGGGATCGCTACCTCGAAGGGGGACGACGGATGGGGATAACCATATTCTTTGTACCACAATCGAAACATGTCGCAAGCCCGATGGAAAGTTGAACTCGACTTGCAGCATGATGAACTGTAAGGTTGTCCCTAAATCGATCCGGTGCTACCCTTTTTGGTAGGGATCATCTTGCTTGCGGGCTGTCCTGTTCACCCAGACTCAGAGCAATCGCAAAAAGGTATCGGTTACTTATTTGCTGACGGCGTCGCCGCGTTGGAGGCTGCAGAGTTTGGGGGCACTTCTTTAGTCGAAGGGCCCAAAGGAAGCTCTGATTAATTCCAATCACCGCTTAAAACAAAGGCCCCCCAAGTGCTGGGCATGGCGTCTCCTTTGAAATCGGCGCGATTTTGATGTAGGAGCTTTAGACGTGCTTGGTGCAACGCTTCTCCTTTGGGCAGTCCTTTCTGCCATAAATTTTGATAAAAAGGCTCTTCAGAAGAATCTGTGGGTAAATTAAATCCCTTTCCCCGTAGATCCCGCC
>JACNIZ010000300.1 GCA_014382805.1 Planctomycetota bacterium | reverse complement strand
TAACTTTCGCGCAATGTAGGGCGCCAATCCCACAGAGAACGAATTTCGTGATCTGGCTTGTGCTCGGACAGCAGATGTGCGTATTTCCCTGCGCCGCGGTGCCAAACTGCGATCATACCTGCTTTTTTCGCCGACTGTACGTCGCTTAGTGGGTGGTCGCCTACATGCATGGCTTGCTGCGGCTTCACGCCAGCGGCGCGGGCGGCAATTTGATACAGCTTGGGATTGCTCTTGGCTACCCCCACTTGATCGGTAATAAATATCAAATTGGGGTCGATGAAATCATCCATGCGCAAGCGCAGGATTTTCTCCATTTGCTTGTGCAACAAACCAGCTGAAATAACTCCCAAACGAATTCCGGCATTGGCCATGTCCTGCAGCAGCTGGACGGCATCTTCTTCAATGCGCAGATGTTTCCATTTGGTTTCGTGGTAAGCAATCACCCCGGCTGTCACCAGCAAAGACTGATTCACTTTGCTAATAATGGTCTTCGGCATCCGCAGGAGCAGTCGGTTGTAGTGGCGATCATCGTTGGAGCCGAACTCCTGCACCACCGCGGCTAATTCATCCAAAGCCTTGTCGAGGGGAATGTCTAAGCCGCGATCGATCATTGCTTGCACGGCCTTTTCACGGGCCAGCTTGACGAAAGCGGTGGTGGTGAACATCGTGTCATCGATGTCCCAAAAAACTACGCGTAAGTTGTTGGAGGGGCTCACGGTACAGAAGGTAGGGTGGGGGCCGCTGCTAGCAGGCGCTGGGTATAAGGGTTTGTGGGACTTAGGAATACTTCGTCCACTGATCCGGTTTCGATCATTTTGCCATCTTTCATAACAACAATTTGATCGGCTATCTGCTCCACCACGGCTAAATCGTGGGTGATAAAGAGATAGGCAATCCCGAATTGCTGTTGCAGCTCACGCAGTAACTCCAGGATTGCGGCCTGAACTCCAAGGTCCAAGGCAGAAACAGCTTCGTCGCAGATCACCAGCGCCGGGTTCAGCGCTAAAGCGCGGGCGATGGCCACCCGTTGGCGTTGGCCACCGCTTAATTGCGCTGGCTTGCGGTGCAGGTACTCAGGCGGCAATTGCACGCTTGTAAGCAATTCCTCCACCCGCTGCCGACGTTCGTCGCGGTTAAAAGCGCAGTGGATTTGGAGCGGCTCAGCGATGATTTCTTCAACTCTCCAGAGTGGATTGAGCGACCCGTATGGATCTTGAAATATCAGCGAAATCTCACGCCGCAGCGCTTTTAAGTCGGCGCCCTTGGCGGTCAATAAGTCGGCCTTTGCTCCGCATTTGAGATGAAACTGGGCAGTACCACCATGGCTAGGAGCCAATTGCAGTAAAGCCCGCGCCAAGCTGGTTTTGCCAGAGCCAGATTCCCCCACCACTGCCAGGGTTTGACCGCGACAAAGGTCCAAATCCACCCGATCTACCGCAGTATTCCATTCGATGGGCCGGCCCAGCAGGTTGCGTTTCTTCGGGTAACGAACCTGTAGCTGCCGTACTTGCAACAATGGGCCGGCAGCGGTCTCTGGCGCCGTCTTAAAAATTTGGCGCTTGGGAATGGAGTCCAATAAAAATCGAGTGTGCTGATGTTGAGGATAGCGGAGCACTTGCTCAACCGATCCCTGCTCCACCAAATCACCCCGGTAAAGCACCGCGATTTTTTCACAGCATTGAGCAACCACAGCCAAATCGTGGCTAATCCAAAGCATGGATAAGCTGCGTTTTTCGCGGATGGAGGCTACCAATTTCAAGATTTCGGCCTGTACAGTCACATCCAGCGCGGTGGTGGGTTCGTCGGCAACCAAAAGTTCGGGTTCGCCCGCCAAAGCCATGGCAATCATGATGCGCTGGCGTTGACCTCCGGACATCTCATGGGGATAGCGCCGGCCCATGGACTCTGGTTCGGGCAATTGCACTTCCTTTAGCAAACGAACGATTTCGCGTTTTCTCTGTTGCTTGTCTAACTGGCGATGTAGTCGCAACACTTCATCAATCTGATAACCGACGCGCAGCACCGGATTGAGGGCTGTAGCTGGATCTTGAAAAACCAAAGCAATGCGACCGCCACGGAAATGGCGCAACTGCTTCTCCGACAAATCTTGCAATTCATGGCCAGCAAAATGCACGCTGCCAGCGGTGCGGCGAATTCCAGGTGGCAGTAATCCGAGCAAAGCCAACGCGGTCAAAGATTTGCCACTGCCAGATTCGCCCAACAATCCCAAACTCTGGCCGCGCAGAAGCTGCAAATTGAGCTTATGCACCAGGCTGAGACTGGTGCCGTCGGCCTGCTGGCATGCTAGGCTCAGATTACGGATTTCCAGGAGGGGCTGTTCGGCCACAAGGAGATTCTAGTGTCTTGCCTCGCTATCCTTCCTAAGGTGCTTAGAGTTCTCCTCCCGTTCACGAGTTGGCTGGTGCTGATCGCAGCTTGTGCGCCGCCGCCAGCAGCGCTGATGGTGGCGAATGGGGATGACGTCGGCGTATTGCATCCACAACTGGCGACGACATCGGCGGAGGGAAGGGTGATGCTGGCACTGCATGCCGGATTAACCCGCCTGGACTCGGCCACCTTGCAACCTGAGCCCAATTTGGCCGCGACTTTCCACTCGGAGCTGGGTGGCAAAAAATGGCGTTTTCAAATTCGTCCCAACTTGCATTGGTCCGACGGCGCACCACTGCGTGCAACCGATTTTTTGCGCAGCTGGCAGCAGTTAATGGACCCCGATTTTGGCGCTCCTTACGGCGAATGGTTGCACGCTGCGGAATTGCACCTAGATGGTGATTGGCTGCAGGTTGAATTCCCATCACCGCGCCCGGAATTTGCCGAGATGTGTGCCTATCAAGCATTGGCCCCGGTTCCAGCCCACACCACTCCCGAATTGGCTTGCAGCGGGCCTTATCAAATCGTGTCCAGACGGATACGCGACCGCATAGTGGTCGAAAAAAATCCGTGGTTTTGGCAAGCGGATCAGGTGCTGATTGAACGCATTCACTTCTTGACCATTGAATCTCAATTCACCGCACTCAATTTATTTCTCACTGGTGATATCGATTACGCCCCAGCGGTGCCGGCCTTGGCCATCCCCCGCCTCAGAGAAGAATATTCCGACGAATTCCAGCCCAGCCCACAGTGGGCCACCTATTTCCTGCGCTTCAACACCCAGCGTCCGCCTTTTGATGAGCTGCAAACCCGTCGCGCATTTTCCGCGGCATTACACCCCGCGGCAATTGCTAATGGAGTCGGCGGCGGACGTCAGCCTGCGTTCGGCTTGGTGCCACCGGGCATCAGCGGCTGGCAACTCATGGAGGCGAAAAACTCATCCGACGACGCCCCGGGCCAAGAACAAAATAAAGTTCTCGCGGCGACGATGACGTCGGCGTTGGACGTGGAATATTTATACAACTCATCCGAGCTGAATCGCGACGTCGCCGAGGTGCTGCAACAACAATGGCAAGCCGGGTTGGGGATCACGGTCCGGCTGGCGAATCAAGAATGGAAAACGTTTTTGGCTAGTCAAAAGGGATTGGATTACCAGATTTCGCGCTCTTCTTGGGTCGGTGATTATTTGGACCCGATGACCTTTTTGGAAATATTCCACTCTAACAGTGGCAACAACCGTACCGGCTGGAACAATTCCCAGTACGATGAACTTTTGCAATCTGCCCGCGAAGCGACTGACCGCGAACGGCGCTTGCATTTTCTGCAATTAGCCGAAGCACTGCTGCTTGATCAAGCCGTGATCATGCCGTTGTTTTATGAAAATAGTTTTGAATTGGTGTCCAAGCGAGTGCTGGGTTTTCAGCGAAATTTGCGCGGCTATGTGGATTGGAGCCGGCTGCGATTGGAGGTAACTCCGTGATTAGGCTATGGCCGCAGCACACGGTGAATGAGGTATGAACGCATTGGCCCGGCGGCTATTTGCATTGTTGATCACTTTGTTGGCGGTCCATGCGGCGGCTTTCGGTTTGATCCGCGCGGCCCGCGGCGGCCCCTTCGACACTGAACGCGATTTTCCGCCAGCGGTGGAAGCTGCGTTGCGTGCTCAGTACCATTTGGACGAGCCCCTGCTGGCGCAGTATTGGCGCTCTTTATCGGGCATCGTGCAAGGCGACTTTGGCCCTTCCATGCGCTACCGCGACGTCAGCGTGAACCGTATCTTGGCCGAAGCCCTACCCGTTTCGGCAAGCCTGGGTTTAGCCGCCCTCCTATTGGCCATTGCGATTGGAATTCCAGTTGGATTTCTGGCCGCGTGGCACCGAAATAAAGCCATCGACCGCACGGTCCTACTTGGCACCACGTTGTTTTTATCGATACCTAACTTTGTTTTAGCTGGCTTGGCCATTTCATTGTTCTGTTTTACTTTCGGTCTGCTTCCGCCTGCGGGTACCGGCAGCTGGCGACATTTAGTATTGCCGAGCATTTGTCTAGGTTTGCCGTTTGCAGCACAGCTCGCCCGCCTTGCCCGCAGCTCGGCGAGTGATGTTTTGCGCGGCGACTCGGTGCGCACTGCTCACGCCAAAGGACTTCCGCCCAGCGCCATCCGTCGGCGCCATGTGTTACTGCCTGCGCTGCCACCATTGCTAGCTTTCCTCGGCCCGACGGCTGCGGCGATGCTAACCGGCTCGCTGGTGATTGAACAAGTGTTCGCCTTGCCCGGCCTCGGCACCCATTTTGTGCAAGCGGCGCTGAATCGCGATTACACCCTGGCCTTAGGGATCACCGTTTCCTACACCGCCTTGCTGGGATTGATGACGTTGCTCGCCGACTGGCTGATGGCCATCGTGGATCCGCGCCTGAGGAGCTTCACTTGAGCAACCCCCTAGCCCGTCCTCATGCGATTTCTCGTTGGGCACTGTTCACACTAGTTGCGCTGGCCATCGCCGCTGTGCTGGCCCCGTGGCTGCCGATCCCAGCGCCGGAACAGATGGACTTGGACCATCGCCTACAGCCACCGGCCTGGTTCGAAGCACCGTTGCTAGGTACAGATAGCAAAGGACGGGATCTCTTCGCTCGCACCCTTTGGGGCGCACGCCTGTCGCTACTGGTGGGAATGCTGGGCAGCCTGGTCGCGTTGGCCATTGGTATCCCCTACGGCGCGATTGCCGGCATGGCGGGCGGCAGAGTCGACCGGCTCATGATGCGCTTCGCCGATTTTCTTGAAGGCGTGCCAATGGCTGTGGTGGTGCTCTTCTTGTTGTCCGTATTGCAGGAATACCGTGCCGAACTGGCGACGGTCGGAATCGGCCGCATTCATATCTTTTTCATCGCCATCGGCTGCCTATTTTGGTTGCCGACGGCACGCATCGCCCGCGCCGAATCGCTGCGTTTGCGTTCCACTGCTTTCGTCGAAGCTGCCCACCTGAGCGGTGCTAGCCGCTGGTGGATACTGCGACGTCACTTCCTGCCCAACCTCATGCCAGCCGCATTTGTCATGTTGGGATTGACCTTGCCCCGCGTCATTTTAATGGAAGCGTTTTTAAGCTTCCTCGGGCTCGGCGTTGAAGCGCCGGGGATTAGTTGGGGTATGCTCGCCAGCGACGGCCTCGCTGCCCTGAATCCACTGGTAGATTGCCAATGGCTACTGTTGGTGCCGGCCGCCGCCTTGGCGTTGACCTTGTTGTGCTTAAATCACATCGCCGACGCCTTGCAGGATCGACTTTGGCGCTAGTTCGCCGGCAAATGTGCGATCACGTCCATTTCGATTTGTGCGCCTTTGGGCAAGGCCGCCACTTGCACGCACGCACGCGCTGGTTTGTGATCGCCAAAAAAGTCAGCGTATAGCTTATTGACGTCGGCGAAATCGGCTAAGTCGGTTAGGTATACAGTTGCCCGGACTACGTCTTTTGGCGCGCATCCGGCAGCGGCCAGCACAGCGTACAAATTAGCAAAAACCTGCGCGGCCTCAGCGAGCACGTCGCCGACTACCATTTCGCCGTTTTTTTGCAATGCAATTTGACCACTGGTGTAGAGCACGCCATTGGCCAAATAGGCTTGGCTATAAGGGCCGATTGCGGCGGGAGCTTGGTCGGTATGAATCGCTTGCATTATTCTTTGTTCTGCAGTTTTTGGATCAAGGCGTGATGCACTGGATCTGGCAAAAAGCGACGTAATTCGCCGCCAGCCGCATAAACCTCTTTGATTAATCGACTGGAAAGGTAGGAATATTGTTCGCTAGGCATAACGAAGGAGGTTTCAATGTTCGGCTCCAAAGCGCGATTGGTCATGGCCATTTGATATTCGTATTCAAAATCAGAAATGGTGCGGACGCCGCGCAAGATTACCGGGATTTGAAGCTCCCTGGCATGTTCCACCACCAGGCCACGGAAATAATCGACTTTCACCGGCAGGTTGCCGACTTCGGCGCGAATGAAATCGATGCGTTCTTCGATGCTGAACAATGACGTTTTGGTGTTGTTATTTGCGATGGCCACCAACAATGGACCAAATAATGCGACGCCGCGGGTAATGAGGTCGATGTGGCCCAAAGTGGGTGGGTCGAAGGAGCCGGGGTATAGGGCGCGCAAGGGTTCAGCCATAGGGGAATTCTAGTGTTACCTTTGGCAATGCAAACCGTCCTCTTGGTGTGGGAGGAAATCGCTTGTCCGTTGCGTGCTGGGCGGCACTGGTCTTTTTATTGGTCAGTGCCTGGTTGTGGGCGGCGCGTGGCCCCGGTTGGCATGCTCCTGCCCACATGGATGTATTGCGAGCCCGCGCCGGTTGGGCGGCGGCGGCGGCAACTTTTTTGACCCTAGGCGGGCTTTATGTCGGCGCAAAAACGAGCGGGGTTGGATTGCTGTTGCTGTCGGCGGCTTGTTTGGCTTGGGCGCGAGCTCCCCTGCCCAGAGTTCCGCCCCCTTTGGCAAGTAAGGCCATAGAAATCAGCGGACGCTTGGTCCGCTGGCAGGCGTCGGAATTTGGCGGCCATTGGGGATTGATCGATAGCGTGAATAACGCATCGGGCAAGCCACTGCTGGCGCCAGATCAGGTCTTCTTATTTTCGAGTAAGGTCGATGTCACGCCGCAGCTTTCCCATACGGTGCGTTTGCGCGGTGTTTTGCAAAGCCGAAATAGTGGCTACCAGCTGCGGAACTGCACGGTTCAGGATTTGGGACCCGGTCGTCCGCTGGGCATTCGGGCACGGATGCGAAATGAAGTGCGTCGGCGCTTACAGAACAATTTGCCGCCTCCTCATCAGCATTTAGCCCAGGCTTTGCTACTGGGCGAAAAAGGTGGCTTGGATGCAGATCAGCGCCAATCTTATCGCCAACTTGGATTGCTACATTTGCTAGCGATTTCGGGCATGCATTTTTGGGTTTGGCAAGCCTTTTTAAAACGCATATTTCCGCCTTCGCTGCAATGGTTACGTCCCATCATCTTGTTTGGATTTGCGATGTTGGCGAATTTTTCGGCACCGGTGGTTCGTGCATTGACCGCCGTGTTTTTACGTGATTGGCTAACATCGCGAGGGCGAGGAATTGCCGGTTCACAGTTGTGGGCTATTGCGGTTTGGGTCGAGCTGGCCGGCTTAGCCGCGACGCCGACTTCGCTCGGGTTTCTGCTTACTTACATGGCTACAGGTGCTTTGATTTGCGGTAGTCCGCCCGCGCATGCGTCGAGTTGGCGCAAGGTCCTGCAACCGTCGACATGTGCCTTTCTCGGCACCATGCCTACTTTGCATGCTCTACAGGGCACCATCGAACCTTGGAGTATACCCTTCACCCCGTTATTGGCGTTGCTGATGCCACCGCGATTGCTTGCGAGTTTGGCTGCCGTGCAAGCGGATTTAGCGCCCATTAGCCTGCAGCTCATGCAAGCAATGCAAAACTTGGAGCGCAGTTTTTTTTCTTGGGCGAATCAACTACCCGCGACCCCGATGTCTGCCCTCGGATTGCATAGCAATACTTTGCTTATAGGATCCGGCTTAGCATTGTTGACGTTCTCCCGCATCCGCGGATTGTCATTGATTCATCGTTTTGCCCTGCTTACGCCGCTAGTTGCAGTATCTGTATTCAACCGAGGAAACTCCCCTGCTATTGCAGCGTTTCCAGTTGGCCACGGACTCGCTTGTGCCATTATTGGCGAAGAAAAGTCTTTGGTATTCGACCTCGGTTCCGCCGACCTCAATCCAGTGACGTTGATAGACAGGGTTTTTATGCCCGCGATGGCGCGCTTGGGTGCGTCGCAAAATTTGGACTTAGTTTTAAGCCATCAAGACCATGATCATACCAATGGAGTGCATGCATTAGAGGATCGCTTAAGTGTTGAACTGCGCCAATGCGCTGCGAGGGAATCGCTAGAGATTGAAGGGATGCAGCCTTTTCGGATCCAATTGATTGGCTGCCCAACAGCCGGCAGCGGTGCAAGCAATGAGGGCGGATTAGTATTGGATGTGCGCGGTCCACATGGTCGTGCGGTCATGCTGGGCGATCAATTCGGCTATGGCCTGCGCGAGTTGCGCAGCATGATGGCGCCGGGCCCTATCGAGGTCCTTCTTCTTCCCCATCATGGTTTGACCACGGACGGTTTAGGAGAATTATTGGATCATTTGCAACCGCGGCAGGCTTGGGTTTCGACCAGCATGAAAAACTTTCCGTTACCGATGGCTGCTCCACTGCAGGCACGTGGCATTGAATGGAAGACAACCTGCACGACCGCACTCACCTTGCCGTCGGGAATTCTTTGTTACCGTTGGTGAGGTGAACCGTCCCATTCATGTGAAAGCAAGCATTTTTGGAGCGGCACTTTTTGGCGGGCAGGCGGAGTTGGTACGGGTCGAAGTTTTGTTGAGCCGCGGCTTGCCGAAAACGCTGCTGGTGGGAATGCCGGATATACCCGCCAAGGAGGCGCGGGAAAGATTGCCGTCGGCGTTGGCGGCGTTTGGGTTTCAATTTCCAAAAGCACGCGTACTGTTCAATTTAGTGCCGGCACAAATACCCAAAGGCGGCTTGCCCTTGGACCTAGCCATGGCGACAGCTCTGCTGCAAGCCTTGGGGGGGGTTAAGCAACTGCAAGAATCGATTTTGTTGTTGGCGGAGCTAGACCTTGAAGGACGCTTACGACCGCCAGCGCGTGGCACTTTGCTCGCTACTTTAAGAGCCGCGGAAGGCAATCAAATTCGGACTGTGATCACCGCTGTGGAATCCGCCACCGAGGCTGCGATTGCTCCGAATATTTGCGCCATTGGCTGTGCCGATTTGGGAGAGGTTGCGGCGGTATTAAATGGCAAAAACGCTGGACGGGATGGTCGAAAGATTCGAAATACCGCCGTGGTACCCGAGGACCTGCATTCGAACGGTTTACTGTTGGAGGACATACGTGGCCAAAACCATGCGCGATGGGCTGGGATTTTGGCGGTAGCTGGACGTCATCCTTTGTTGCTGCAAGGACCGCCTGGAACGGGAAAAAGTATGTTAGCGATGCGATTGGCGAGCCTACTGCCGCCGCTGGAAGAGGCTACGGCAATGGATTTGGCGCGGGTTGAAGCTTTGATTGGTCCCGTTACCGGCCTACCAACTCGGGCGCCTTTCCGTTCTCCTCACCCATCGGTCTCGGCGCAAGGAATATTCGGCGGCGGCCGCCCGCTGCGGCCGGGAGAAATCTCCAGAGCTCATGGCGGCTTGCTGTTTTTGGACGAATTTCCGGAGTTCCAGCGTCCGGTATTGGAAGGATTACGCCAGCCGTTGGAGGAAAAAGAGGTTCGTCTGCAGCGTGCTCAAGAGTGGGCCACTTTCCCCGCCGACGTCTTGCTGGTTGCGGCTCGGAATCCTTACCCTTGTGGCTTTGCTACCCATCCAGTCATTCCATGCGAATGCACGCCGCACAACTTGCATCGTTACCGCAACCGGACCAGTGGTCCCTTGTTAGATCGATTCGATTTATTTGCCGAAATGAGCCCGGTGGCGCCAGATGATTTACAAGCCCCGCCGACCCAGCCGACTCAACAGCAAGCTATAGATTGGATTGCACAGGCGCACAAACAGCAAATTGACCGCAAGGATCGCGGTTCTTTTTCTTTGGCCTCGCAAGCAAGTTTGGAAACTCTCAAGGCAGAGGGGATCAGCCAAAATGCCTGGCGTACGATGGTGCGCGCAGCCGATACTCTGCACTTAAGTAGCCGCGGCGTTTTGCGCTGTTTGCGCGTCGCCCGCACCTTGGCCGACGGCGAGGGCTTGCAAAAAATCAACCGCAGTTTGGTCTTGCGGGCGCTTAGTTTCCGGCCCCATTCACCGAGCCAGGCACTAACCACAAACTGAGTTCGCTTTCACTCGCCAATTTGCTAGCCCCGGCATTTTCCAAAACTGTAGCAGTCCAGGGCGTCGAAATATAGGTCAGCACTAACAAGCTGCGTTGGGGCAAAATCGCCTGCGCATCCCGCAAAGCGGCTGCAGCCATCAGCTCAGCTTGTTGCGGGTTCGCTGGCTGGATTTTGCCGTCGGCATTGGTGAAACTTGGTTGCCAGAATTTGCCACAAAGTTGAATGCGTTGCTCTAAGTCAGCAATTTGATTGTTATGAATTTGCGGCAAATCAACAAATAATGAGTGGCTAAAGAGTGGGGTAAGTGCATTGCCTTGCACGACGCCATTACTGGCTCTAGCACCAACGTGATTAGGGTGCATCCACAACACCGCGTCCGCCGGGGCGGAACTTTCCGCCTCAAGGATAGACGGCGGGAATGCACTAAATTTCAAATCCTGCCGTAACTGCAAAGTCCCTTGGCCACTCACCAAAGGAGCCGCTTGAGCGACGCCACCCCAACTCAAGTAAGCCTGCACCACTAAAACCAAACTGGGTAGGCTTAAGCCGATAAATGCCACCGGCAGCCACCTCCGTTTACCCGCTTTTTCCCATTGCAACCCCAACCAGCGCCCTACCGGGATTGCCCACAGCAAACCTGAAATTCGGGCGAGCTTGTATTGGTTACCCCAAGGCATAGTGGCAAATGCAGTGATAAAAATGGCCAGTACCAAGGCAAACAGCAAGCGATTGCGCTCACCAGATTTCCATTGCCATATGCCCAGAAAACCGGGAACTAATAGCAAGGCCATCGGGCCAAAAAAATTCATGAGTCCGTCGTGCTGGAAGCGAACGGTTCCCGTCAGACTCTGTGCACTGGGCGCGGACTGAAAGAGCGGCAGCAAAAACGGCAATGCGCACAGTCCGGCGAGTACACCGGCAAAAGGCCATGCTAATTTTTGACGCCAATCCTGGTGAAACAATGACCGCCATTGCCACATGGCAATGCATAACACTGCAAAGCCGCCCGCCAACGGATTGATGGCCAGAGCGACCCCCAAAGGAGCCAAAATTTGCACCGCCCGTCCTTCGCGAGCCATAGCTGGCGCCATCGCCCAAAGCATGAAAGGCAGCGCCAAAGCGAAAGAACTTACATTAAGAAACTTGGGTAAAAAGGATTGCAACCTAGCGTCCCAAGCCCAGGCATGACCTCCCCACGACATCGACTCAAGGGCAAATACTGGGACTTGGATTTCCGGCGAATGAGAGGCCACCATCCAGCCGACCCAACCCAATGCGTTAAACCCCAGAACTGCAGTGAGAAAGGTCGCGCGGCGTTGTGAAAAGGTAAGCCCGGAAGCGCGAGCGAAGGCGTCGCTAGCGGGCGCAAAAAGTAGCGCAGACAAAATGTTCAGCCAAGCGAAACCCCAAATGGGCCCGGCCCCGAGGCGTCCCAATAAGGCGCCCAATGTGGGGTAGAGCGTGTAATAGCGCAGGCCATTGCCCGCGTGATAAGGATTCTCAGGCAGCAGCCCGTCGCGAAGCACAGTTTGTCCGATGGTGGTGTGCAAATAGCCGTGATAGGAAGCACGTACGGCCTCACCGCCCATTACTAAAACCGTACCGACCAAGGTCGCCAATATGGCACCCTCTAGCCACGGCGCTGCTCCTCGCGAGGATGAAGGCGCGGTCAATGATTCGGTCCCTTTGCACTTCCCTGCTGGATGTTTTTCCAAGGTTGAACCACGTTGTCTGGTACCGAATCCAAATAACCTAAGTCCACCATATCTTGGCGTCGCAGTTGCGGGTCTTTTCCTGGTAGGAATTTCGGCTCGACCCTCGATAAACCGCTGTACCAACGAAACAAATCGCCAAGCATTTGCTCAGTGATTGCAAGGTTTGCTTCCGAAACGTCTTGAAATTCCAAGGGGTCGCTGGAGCGATTGAATAGTGCCACCTCAGGGTAGGAATATTGAGCGTCCTCTGGCCGCTCCCAT
>JACNIZ010000002.1 GCA_014382805.1 Planctomycetota bacterium | reverse complement strand
GCCATGCAACCGAATCCGAAGCATGGCGGGGTTCGCACCATGATCAAGCAATGGCCGCAGCCACAGTTGAAACCGTTTTGGGCAATTTCGACGAACAAAGTTTGGCTCATTTCGGTTCTACCGCGCGTTTTTTCCAGCGCGACTCCAAATACATCGTGCAAACCGAAGGCGCCGACGGCACGCTGCAGGACTTTGAAGTTTCGTGGGTCTTTGGCGTTGATCCCTTGCAGCAATACTTGGTTGATTTTGGCGACGGGCGCAAGCAAGTTTTGCCGTTTTGCTGGGACTCACGCCCGGCTGCCGCTGGCGGTCAGCGCTGGTTCCACATCAGTCCTAACGAGGCCATTCCCGCCGGTGATTTGTTGCACTGGACTAAGTCGGCGCAGACTTGGAATTACATGTGCGCCGAGTGTCATTCCACAGCGTTAACGCGCGGTTATGACGCAGATGCCGACACCTTCACGACCACTTACCAAGAGGTCAACGTCGCCTGTGAAGCATGCCATGGTCCGGGTTCTAGCCACGTAAACTGGGCAAATTCCGACGCGGCTAAAAATCTGAACGCCGCCAACGGTGTGGATTCCGCCGCCACCTCAGATGGTGCCCAAAATGGTCAAATAGATGCCGCCGCCATGGGGTTGCGACCGCTAGTTGACCACGATCAAGCCATTTGGGGCCTCGATGCTGAAACACTCAAGCCAAAACGCACACCGCCGCGCAGCAATCACGCTCAAGTCAATACTTGTGCACCTTGCCATTCGCGTCGTTCGCCGCTGACCGACGGGCATACCCCAGGCGACGAATTTCTCGACGACTACCTGCCGTCGCTATTGGACCCGCTGCTCTACCACGCCGACGGCCAAATTCAGGATGAGGTTTACGTCTGGGGTTCTTTTGTGCAAAGCAAGATGCACCATGCTGGGGTGACTTGCAGCGACTGTCACGACTCGCACAGTTTGCAGCTGAAATACGAAGGTGACAATTTGTGCGTGCGCTGTCATGCCGGACCTGATTACAGCGCCGAAAATCATCATCAGCACCCGGACACCCGTTGCGTCGATTGCCACATGCCGGAAACCACTTACATGGTGGTGGATCCGCGCCGCGATCACTCGATGCGCGTGCCGCGGCCCGATTTGACGGTGGCAATCGGCACCCCCAACGCCTGCACCCACTGTCACGACGACAAATCCGCGCAATGGGCTGCCGACGCCATCGTCAACTCGGCTGGGGCTATCAACAACTCCGCCGACCACTATGCGACGGCCCTACATAAAGGCCGCGTCGGCTCGCCGGGTGCTCAACAAGCCCTGATGGACACCATAGCCGACGTCAATCAGCCGGCCATTGCGCGTGCCACCGCATTGAGTTTATATTCCCAGCAAGGCTATCCCGGTTTGGAGTTTTTACTCGCGTCCACACCCGAAGAAGGCGGCATACCGCCGTTGCTGCATCCTGATCCGTTGCTCCGTTTGGGCGCGGCCCAAGCTTGCGCTGGTTTGCCGCCAGAATTGCGCATGCGGGTAGCAGTTTCACTTTTGCTCGATGACGTGCGCTCGATCCGCCACGAAGCGGTGCGGCAAATACTGCCATTTTCTGTGCAAATCCCCAGTGATAGTGAAGTGCGGCAAATTTTTGATGATGAGCTAAAGAGCTATCAACAAAGTTTGGCGACCACCTTGGACCGGCCGGGAACGCGTCTGAATCGCGGCTTGATGTACATGGATTTACAGCAGCTAGATCAAGCCGAGGCGGAATATCGTGCGGCTTTGGATTTGGAGCCACACTACGTACCTGCTGCCATCAATTTGGCCGACCTTTTGCGCGGTCTTGAGCGCGATGAAGAGGGCGAGGCGGTGCTGAAGGCCACCCTGGAATTGGAACCTGGCAACGCCGATCTTTTGCATTCGCTTGGCCTGTTCATGATTCGTCAAGGCAACAAAGAAGATGCTGTTCTCAGCCTGCGCCAAGCTGTCGACGCCGCACCGCGTAATGCTCGTTATGCTTTGGTTTTGGGTGTAGCGTACGAATCCTTCGACCACAAGGAGCAGGCGCGGGCTGCGTACAGCCAAGGCCTCATGAGCACCCCTTGGGACCCAGAACTACTGCTTGCCATGTTCCGCCTCAACCAAGATAACGGCGACGTCGAAGAAGCGCGCGATTACGCCGACCGCTTTTTAAGGGCGCGGCCCGATCACGAACTGGCGGAACAACTAAGGCAAATTCTTACCACACCTGATCGTTCCAAGTAGAGCTATGGACTACCTTGAAGGTAGTAGACAAGCCTTCGCTTCGATCCATCGAAGTGGATACCCGCAAATTAAACTCACGGGAGTATTCATCGCTATTCGAGGCGCTGCTGGGCTGGGCAATCCCACCTGATGAGTCGTTGCCGTTGCTTTTCTTGAGCCAGCTAAATTCAAATCCAGTTCTGCAATAGAGTACCAAGCCTTCGGTCGGCGGATCTCCAAACTGATGAACGATTCCGGTCAATACGCGCCAAAAGGGGAAGCTAGGCAAACCGGAAGA
>JACNIZ010000298.1 GCA_014382805.1 Planctomycetota bacterium | reverse complement strand
CCGCATGGTGAATATTTTCGCAGCTATGTCCAGGTGGGGTTTACGCGACGCTTACGATGATCCTCCATCCTGACCTCGCCCCCCCCCCAGAGATGAGGAAGACGACATAACAGAAGCTGAATCGGTCCCAGTGGAGTCACCAATAAGTCCGCTACCTCCACCTGATGATCCACCTCCATCGCTGGATGGCTTAAACCGAAATGTTAATCCGTAAGGTGGCTGATCATCAGTAATGGCGTACTGAGTTTTTCCATCCACTTTTAGACATCCTGTACAAGTGCAGTCAATCTCAGCCGCACGAATGGTGTTAAAGAAATGTCGCACACTATCTCCATTCATACCAGGCTTTCCCATTAACATCCAAGTCCTGACTGCAATCCTGTACCGGTAACGAAAGTATTGCACACATGTGTCATCCAATCGGGACCCCTCCCCGGGTGATTTCTGCCAGCCCGAAGCGGACCAGCGTTTGCATGATGGCCATGCGTTCCGCAAGGCGGACTGCACGAGCTCCTTTGAGGCCAAGCACGGCCTCTTGTTGTGCATTGCACGCGGCTTGATAGAAGCAATCACGGTCGACTACATCGTACCCAGCTTGCAATGCACGCGCTAGTTCATTCGATGTCTTCCAGCCGCGACTCCCGCGCGGCAGGGTTTCATTGAGGAGTTTCAGCTTCTCCCGCATTCGCTTTTCCACCTCCTTTACTTGCACTTGATTCTCTGCACGCAGCCCACAATACTTCCTCACTTCACGCACCGCGCGTTCAGCAGCACCGTTATGTTGCGGCGTACGCGGTAAATTGCGCAGCACGACCACTCTTTCTTTTTTCAAGTAGTCAAGCACCAGGCGGTTCACATTTTCACTGCCGTTATCCACTGATAAAACAAGCGGCAAATGACCCCGCTTTCTCTTTGCTTCCATCAGTAAAAAAAGCACGTCCTTACCCTTAGCCGCACCGCACACCTTTAAGCCTGTGTACCCAAGCGTCGCCAAGTCTTTCGCGATCTCGGCCGTCACTTTTGCACGACGCTCTCGACCCGCTTGCAGACCATCAAGCCCCCACATCACGTCGTGATAACACGTCTTTACCGACCAGCGCTTGCGACGAATTCGCTCTTGTTCACGCGCATGAAAACGCGCCTTCCAATCCTTCACACACCGTTGGACCAGCCGTAGCGGCACTTCTTTATTCAGCGCACGCCACATCGTTTCCCCACCGGGCACACCACCAAATCTCTTCATCATTTGACGCACTCGACGCAATGCGCACCAGACTTGCAGGCTGCTGTAACTCGGGCGACCCGTCTGCAACAACCGCACCGGAACTCTTGAGAACGCCATCACGGGTGACGGCATTTACAAGATGCTCAAAAAGTACGCTGCGGCTGCAGGCGTAAAAATGGACGGACTTTGTTTGCATGCTTTACGCGCGACGGCCGCGACCAATGCGTTGGAGCATTCGGCGGACATTGCATTCGTGCAGGTGTGGTTGGGGCATGCCAATATCAGCACGACGAGGCTCTACGACCGAAGGAAATCCAAGCCTGAGGATTCGCCCACCGTTCGAGTTAAATACTAACAAGCAATCCATGCCCTTCTTTGCCGCAATAGCAAGCGATCTGCACCCCGCCGAGTGCTAGCTTGCTAGTTTTGCACAGAGAATGGGGTCAGGCCACGATCAGCCGTCTCCTTGTTAGGAGTGCGGTGATTTGGATAACGTCACCACTACGAAAGTTAGAGATGCTGCGGCCCAAAGAAACACTACCACTTACAAATGCGACATTCTTTTGTTTCACGGAACACCATCTCCCTCTTCATATCTCAAAACAAAATATCGAATTACTAGGCGGGTTAGAGGGAAATCAAAAAATAGTCATCTTCGGTATTGGAAAGCCCGTCAGGACCCAAAACCCCAAGTACAAATCCACCGGATTCAAACCTCCCAAACAAAAAATTTGGATTCATTTTCAGAAAAGAGGAAATCAATTCTTCAAGTTCTTCCTGGGTCCTTTTCCCGGATTTGAATTCTGCAGTAGCTGATTTGATTACCTCCATTCCCACATTAACCTCGGCCCTCCGGTTGGCTCGAAATTCAGCACTCCTAACGGCTTCCCCGTCAGTGCAAGAAAGGAGTAGGGCACCTAAGAGAAGCTGTGCCAAACGCAAGCAGTGATTAGCCTCACTTTTCAATTGCTGTATTCTTCGTCGCACGTTTTCATATTATCATAAAAATAGTCATTGGGGTTGTTGGAAAAGTTCTTAAGTGAAGCAATGCACTCAATAAATTTGTCAAAGGACTAGCTGTCTTTATCACCATGACTCTTGTTTGTTCTCCAATGACCGAACTCATGTAAGAAATTCCCCTCGCAATCCTCTTCTTCTGGCTTTGTACCGGTAACGAAAGTATTGCACACATGTGTCATCCAATCGGGAGCCCTCCCCGGGTGATTTTTGCCAGCCCGAAACGGGCCAGCGTTTGCATGATGGCCATGCGTTCCGCAAGGCGGACTGCACGAGCTCCTTTGAGGCCAAGCACGGTCTCATGTTGTGCATTGCACGCGGCTTGACAGAAGCTATCACGGTCGACCACATCCTACCTCGCTTGCAATTCGGGTGTGAATTCAATTAACGTCTTTCAGTCCCAGCTCGCCCGAACCTTTAAATGATGGTTAGTTTTCGCAGAAATCGATCGACGGTTCTACTCCTTGTAACTGGGGTCATTTCGATAGTGCTGGGATCGGGATATTTGAATGACCCTCGTGGAATTTCTAAGTGGCCACATACCTCTGGCGAGGTCGAAGGCTCCAGCCTTACGCCGATTAACGTGAAGTGGATGCCCTACTATTCAAGGAGGTACTACCAAGCAGGGCTGACCTATCGATATACAGTTGATTCAGTGGAATACTTGGGTACTGAGATATCCCCCAATGGAAATCCGGAGTTCGAGACGTCACAAGAAGTCGTAGATTTCACAGGCGAAGCTCATCAGAAATATGAAATCTCTGTGTACTTCAATCCGGAGAACCCATCTGAAGCTTTTCTGCAGGTACCAGATAAGACTGCGAATTGGCCAGTCGCGGGCATCGGGATTATTTTGTTGATCCTCGGGGTCAATTCTTGGCTCACTCGTCGGCGAAAGAAACACGCCTATCGATTGGGGAAGGATTATGAAGAGGTGATATAACGGATCAGGCAATTTCGTTCGCGAAGGCCAATTACTTCATTCGAAGAGCATCAATGAAAACCCTACTCCCAATTAGTTTGGCCTTGACACTCTCTTTTATTGGATGTGCTACCGCACCTCTGGAGACCACTCCGAACATCGGAATTACCGCCCGCCATGTGGATTCAGAATTCAGGTACTCCGGAGAGCAAGTTCAAATTATCCAAGATGCTGATGAAATCAAAGAGGTCAAAAGTAAAGGTCCATCCACTATTCAGGTCCTGATTGGAGATGAGCTGACCGGTGACTTTAAGGCAACTATGACCATACTTTTCCCGTCCCGCAAAGACCCAAATGCACGCGTAGGTGGCGGAGGAAGAGGAACGCCTTATGTCGGATTTCGATCCAGTGACGGCGGCACCGAAACACTATGCAATGTGCCCGGACTCCCTCCTGAGCCTACGCAACGCATGTTCAAACTCAGCCGCGTTGATGGTGAAATTGAAATCCGAATAGATGATGCAATTCAAAAGGCGTTTCATAATCAAAATTCTGATCCCGGATATCTTTATGTCCACATGAATGATGTTTCGACCTTTACCCTCCAAGATTTCAAAGTATTTCTGGCAGAATAGACTCATGGCCAACCGCTTCCTCACTGTGCTTATATGGGCAATCTTCACCGCGTCGGCTGGGGCGCAGAGCGTTGCTGACAAGCTGGGGCCAAATCCTACTTTTGAAGAAATACAAGCTTTGTATGAGGTGTACTTTCAAAAATGGGTGGACGACATGTCCGCGCAAGCCAGCCTTGAGCATCCATATTGGCCGACTACACCCGACGTCGAGTTCTTTCCGTTCTTTCAAAGCGCGGCTGAAGACGGTGTCGCGGAGGCGATGGTTTGGGTGTTGGAGAACCACGGCGAGGTTGAATTGCCTGGTGAAGAAATGCGCGATTTGAAAATTCATTGCGTCAATGCGCTGCATGAATTGCCGTTCGAGGATGGGCATTTCCAAACCATCATCAACACCATATTTTTCGATTGGAATCCTGAAAATTCCATTCCATGGGCAATGGCGGATCGCATTTTGCGGCAAATGGATCAGCGTCTCCCGTCAGACGATGACGAAAATCACGCATTGGTTTTGTACACGCGTTATTCGGTGCAAGATTCGCGCATGACTTCCGCGGCGGATCGTTTTGCACTGTTGATTCTTGAACGACTCGCCGAAACATACCCACACACACGCGCCGGAGAAATAGCGTCGGGCTTGATCATTGATAAGCGTTTTTTGCAAGTCGGCATGAAAGCGCCAATCTTCAACGGCAATGACGTCGACGGCAACCCGATCAGCTTGAGTGATTACCGTGGCAAGGTAACGTACTTGGTGTTTTGGGGTTTTTGGTGAGGCCCGTGCGTGGGCGAAATCCCACACGAAAAAGCGCTCGTTGAGCGTTTCCAAAATGCACCGTTTGCGATCCTTGGCGTTAATACAGATGAATCCAAGGACGACTTCAAAAAGCAAATCGCCGAGCATGGAGTAACCTGGAAAAACATATTTGCCGGCTCAACCGCTAAAGGCGTGCCAGCTGATTGGGGAATCACCGGTTACCCCACCACCTTCCTAATTGACGCCGACGGCTACATCCGCCACCGCGATTTACACAGCGACGACGTCGCCACCGAGGTGAGGAAGTTGCTGATGGAGATGGAGTAATCGTGAAATTCCACCACTTGGTGGAGGATTTTCACGAACTGTGGTGGAGACCTAAAGCTGCCAAAGCGAGCTAATTGGAAGTGCCCAAATTCGCTCATCAATTTGGAATGGATGCGCGCCCGAGTAAAGCACCACACCCATATGAAATCTGTCTCCAATTTGATCTCGAAGCCAAAGGAGGTTTTTGGCGTCGCGAGAATGAGCACTATTGGATGATTTCACCTCCAGAGCGACTACGCGGTTGGATCGCTCCAAGATGACGTCAATCTCAAGGCCTTTTTCAGTGCGAAGGTGATAGAGGTCCGTGACTTCAGCTGCGGTTTCCTTGTGAGTTGCCAATTCTGAATAAACAAAGGATTCAAAAAGTTGTCCGGTCAAGCCAGGGGACCGACTAAGTGTTTCCGCGGTTAGCCCTAGCTGATTACAAGCCATGCCAGAATCAACTAAACAAACCTTGGGAGATTTAGTTAGCCGCTTAATTGGATTCACATGCCAGGCAGGAACCCTCAAGATTATGGACAAATCTTCTAGAAGCCCAGCTACGTAATCTGCAGTTCGGAAATCAATTTCAGCATCAGTTGAGAGCGCCTTTTTGTTTAACACTTGGCCAGTTCTGGCTGCACACGAATTTAAGACCGCGCGAATTTTCCTCGCCTTAGTATTCCTCTCTGCAACTTGTTGAGTATCTCGTTCGACCAGTTGCTCGGTGTAGGATCGATACCAAAGAGATCGATTCCTTTGACCAAACCCAATGGCTTCCGGAAAACGCCCCGCCACAATGCGGTCGAAGTAATCTTCCCTCAAAATGGAAGACTGATTGAATTGAGGCACCGTTGGAGAGAAGAATTCATCAATGGGGTTGTAACTTGCATCCCGCATGATTTCTGCTTGGGTTAATCCAAACATCCTGAGGCGGATAAACCGTCCGGTGCCCGGCCAAGTTGCCGCTTGGTGAGCAGCCCGGGCAGAACCGGTAATGAGAAACCTGCCGGTAGCTCCGGAATGGTCCTGATCAATTGCCCGCTTGATTGCACCCAAGATTTCCGGGCACTCTTGCCATTCATCCACCAGAACGCGTCCTTTTGAAGTTCGCAAGATTCCGTCTGGGTCCTCCGCTGCCGAAAAACGTGTGGACGGATCCGAAAGATCGAGAACTGTATCTGCAAATTGGGCCATCGAAGTTGACTTCCCACATCCTCTCGGCCCAACTAGCATGACAGCGGGGAACGCGACTAAAAGCTCCTGATCGAGTAGCCTCTCAATAGCACGTGGAAAAAGCGGCCTTTTCATGGTTATCAAACAATTTTACTCTATTTTTCCATTGATTATCCCGCTTTTTTGCCAATTATTTTCCCGCATTTTTACCACAAATTATCCCAGACCTTGATTCACGAAACTCCTAAGATACCGCATGAAAATCGCGCTCATCACCGGCGGTGGAACTGGAATTGGTCGGGCAATCACTCATCGTTTTGCCGCTGAGGGTTGCCATGTGCACATCGTTGGACGTCGCCAGGAGAAATTGGAAGAAGCGGTCGACGGATTGGCGTCGGCGGGTTGGTCGGCGGTTGACGTTGCGGCCGACGGCGCGATGGATGCGGTGGTTGCCGAGTTGGTGGAGAAGCATGGCGGATTGGATTATTTGGTGGCCTCGGCTGGAATCAATCCGCAGCGGAAGAAACTGACCGAAACCGATGACGAGCACTGGTTTGAAACCATGCGCGTGAATTTGACCGGCATGCATCGGACTTGCAAAGCGGTAGTTCCTGCAATGCAAAAACGCGGCGAGGGCGCCATCGTCACCATAGGTTCGATTTCCGGGCAGGTCGGAATGCCCGAGCGCGGGGCTTACGGACCGACCAAAGCTGGAGTCATCCAGTACACGCGCAATTTGGCGGTGGATTACGCCGCCGACAAGATCCGCGCCAATTGCATCTGCCCGGGCTTTGTGATCACCGATTTGGTGACCACCTGGATCGAATCCCGCACCGAGGAGCAGATGAAAAAACTCGTCGACGGCCACCCACTTGGCGTTGGCCAACCCGAAGACGTTGCTGGCGCGGCATGGTTTTTGTGCAGTGACGACTCGCGTTGGATTACCGGCGTGGATCTGTCTGTGGACGGTGGATTTACTTGCTGGTAGACGGAAGCGCCAATTACTGGTAAACCCTGTGCATGAAACAGTTCATTGCGCTCCTCCTTTTGCCACTGGTGATGGCGTGCGGTCAGGCCGAGGCCGAAACCAAGGTTCCTGGCTTTTTTGCTGAGGTGGTCGGGAACTGGGATGGCACCCAGCGCATGATGGGAACCGACCTTGTTTTTGATGCCAGCTATAAGGTTCACGTGACGGAAGAAAACATGCTCGTGCATGAATTCACCAGCAATTGGAACGGCGCTTTTGCCGGCCGTGAGGAATTGACTTTCGACGCCGACGGCACCTTGCACGCGGTTTGGTCCGACACCGCTGAATCGGAAGAAATGGTGTCTACTGGCAAGTTCGACGACGCCACCAAAACCCTAACCATGACCGGCAAAGGCCCTAACTGGAGCAATCCGGAGGAAATCGTCACCTTCGAGCACGTCACGGTCTACAAAGACGGCAGTTCCAACTACACCATGACCATGATTTCCGATGACGGCACCCGCAACGAAGTCATGTGGATCAACATGGTGAAGCGCAATGATTAAACCGACGGCGCTGGTTTTGCTGGCTGGATTAACCTTGGCTGGCGTGGCGCATTCCGCACCTATGGCGGATTCATTTACCACGCCAACTCCATTCCTTAATGACGCGCAAGACCCTAAGCCGCCTAACGCCCGCGAAGCCAAGAAACTTTTGGATCAATTGGCAACCGTCGACTTTTCAAAAGAAGGCGAATTGGCCAAACATCGGGCAGCTGTAACACGCCTCGACGACTTCCATCTGCGCAAGATCAGCGACCTCAAAACTTGGCACAAGCACATCGAAAAAGTGCATTCCAAAGAAGGTCGCAAGCTGCCGAAGGATTCGGGGCGGCATTGGTATTGGGAGGATCCGAATCGAGGCCTGTACATCATTGGCGGCAAGACCAGCAAACCTAAAGGCTTATTGATTGCGATGCACGGCGGTGGCGTAGGTGCGGGCGACGCCGGCCCGGCGCATTCGGCTTGGAGCGGCCCGGCTGAAGAAATGGGTTGGTTGAGCATCGCCCCGCAAGTGCTGGAAAAGACCGAGCGCGGTTGGACCGACTCCGGCACCGAAGAGTGGATCCTTGCTTTAATTGACGCCGCGCTGCGCACCTGGAAAATCGACCCCAACCAGGTCTACTTAGCCGGTCATTCTATGGGCGGTTATGGGTCATGGACCTTGGGTGGTCATCACGCTGATCGAGTCGCAGGACTGGCGCCGTCGGCCGGGGCGCCGACTCCGGTGTTTGGACCAGACGGCACCATCATCGACATCGACTACGGCGTGGTGCCCAACCTGCGCAACGTGCCGATGATCGTTTTCCAAAGCGGCGACGACCCACAAGTCCCGCCCGACGCCAATCGCGCCGCGGTCGAGCGAGTGGAAAGCGCTAAAAAAGAATGGGGCGGGTACGCAGACTTCACCTATTGGGAAGTCAACAACCGCGGCCACTCTGAACCCGAGGGCGGCCACGGCGTATTGCTCGAACGAATTAAGGACTTCAAACGCGACGTCATCCAAGAAAAATTGGTGTGGCAACCGACCTTAACCTGGAAACACCAGTTCTATTGGTTGTGGTGGGACAAACCCGAATTGAATTCCATCCTCACCGCTGAGCTTGATCGCGCAAAAAACCGCATTGAGCTGCAAAGTAAAGCCGACTTGAGCGGATTGGAAATACTGCTGGACGAACGCATGGTAGATTTTTCGAAACCAGTTGTCATTTCCGTGAACAGTGAGGTGGTTTATGAAAACACAGTCAAAGCCTCACTGGGTACGCTATTCCTGACTAGTGTGCACCCGGATCCGAACTTGCAGTTCATTGCAAGAGTGGCAATCCCACCTAAATAGAGTCAAAAGGGCGGAAGTTTTTGCCGGGGTTTGCCGAATAGTGATGCTACAGCACCACTTGCGTTCTTCACCGTTCGGCCCCCCAAATGAGACCTTGCCACAGTAAACCTGAAATCGTGATCATTCACGGTATGTGGTGCACTGGCAGTACTTTAGAACCCATTTCGAATCAATTTCGAGCTGCAGGTTTCATGGTTCACACCCCCACCTTGCCCCTCCACAAGGCGAACCTAAGTGACGACGAAAAGGCCCGTCTCGGGAATGTTTCGATGAGCGACTATGCGCGCTATCTAGAACGCTACATACACAACCTTCAACTCAATCAGCCGCCGATCTTAATTGGCCATTCGATGGGCGGCTTGCTGGCGCAAATGCTGGCAACGCGCATTGCAACGCGCGCGCTTTTGTTGCTGGCTCCGGCTCCGGCTGCTGGCAACAACCTTATACACTTTAGTTCCGTGACCGGCACTTCCTTCATCCTGGGCAATGGTAAGTTTTGGAAGAAACCGAATTTGCCGAAGTGCTGGCACGCGAACTATTGTTTGTTCAACCGCGTCCCTGAGCAAGAACGCGAGAAACACCAGAGGAATCTAGTCCACGAATCCGGCCGCTGTTTCGCCGAAATCGTGTTCTGGTTCCTGCGCCGTGACAAGTGCACGATGCTGGATCTCAAACGCATTCATAGCCCCGTCATGGTGATGGCCGGCTCCAGAGATCGACTCGTCGTGCCCGACGTTACCCGCAAGGTCGGGCGGTCATTTAATAATGGTGAGTTCCGCATGTATCGCGGACACGGCCACATGATTTTTTTGGAGCCGGGTGCCGACAAAATCATCATGGACATGGTGGAATGGGTGAACAACGCCATTTACAAAACCATGCCTGGCGAAATTCCGATGTTGGGCCAAACTGCTCTGGACTTGGCGGCCTGAGCTGTTCGCAAGCTGCGAAGACTAAACCGCCGGCGGCTTGCGCGTATAAATCATCATGTAGGTCTTGCACACGGTTTCCGGGCAGTCGCCGCATGCATTGCTGAAGTCGAGCGGCCCGAGCGGCACCGCTTTGACTTCCAAACCCAGCGAAAGGTAGATCTGGGTGGACTCCTCGAGCCGGTCGGGGTCGGCCATAAAGCGGCGCTCCCACCCGGCTGCGACGAGATCAGCATCTACTGCTGGAGGTGTAGGTTCGCAGGAACTCAAACGTAGGATTTTCGGTTAGGGAAGCTCAAACGCTTGTTTACGAAACAGCTTTTTCCGCCGCCAGTTTTTCCAGGCGACGGTGACCGAGTACGGCAGCACCCAACGCGGTAACAAATTGCGGTAGATCGGTGTCGTTACTCTCTTCACCAGGCAGATTGACTTTGATGCCCTTGGTCCGTTCCCTCACCGCAGTAGGCATGGTCGGGAAGCGCATGATGCCACCAATTAAGGTGTACTCCGGCTCCGCTTTGACGCGCTTCATCAACTGCACCGAACGACCGGTCAGTGATTCAATCGCGCCTTGCATGATTTCCGACGGCGCGGTGCCCAAGGAGAGCTGGTTAATCACTTCGGACTCGGCAAATACAGCGCACACACCGGAAATTTCCACCGGTTCGCGCGACGTTTGCAGCAACGGGCCGATGTCTTTGGTTTCGTAACCCATGTAACGCGCCGTCTTCTCCAGAAACGCTCCGGTACCGGCTGCACACTTATCGTTCAATCGGAACGACTTCACTCTGCCACCTTCTTCGACGCGAATCGCTTTCATAGTTTGCCCGCCGACGTCCAAAATCGAACGTGTACCTGGGAATAACAACGATGCACCGCGCGCACTTGCAGTCAGGTCGGTGACGTGCAGATCCTTGAAGTCCACCTGATGGCGCCCAAAACCAGTTGCAATTAGGTATTCCACTTGATCTACGCGGATCCCAGAGCTTTCTAAAATCGCGTCGTAACAGCGACGCGCGGCGGCGGCGAGTTTGAAGCCGGTTTGCACCATATAACGAGCTAGAATCTCGTCTTTTTCATTCAGCAAAACAGCCTTGGTGTAGGTCGAGCCTACGTCAATTCCTGCGGTAATGGTCATCAGGACACCTCCTCTCCAATCGGGTTGCGGCTCGACATTATGTGATCCATTGCAAACAGCGCGGCGCCCAGAGCGCCCATGTAGTGACATTCATCACTAACGTTTAATTTATGACCAATCGCGTCTTCCAGCGCTTTAATCATCGCGACGTTTTTTGACACCCCACCGGTAAAAGTGATTTCATCATTAATGCCGACGCGGCGCAGCAAACCCATGGTTCGTTTGGCAATCGATTCGTGCACGCCCCAAAGGATGTCTTGCACACGCTTGCCTTTGCCCAACCACGCCAAAACTTCGGACTCGGCAAACACGGTGCATGTCGTACTAATGCGCACACCTTTTTCCGACGTCAACGCAGTGCCGCCCAACTCTGGCAAAGGAATCTCCAATGCCGACGCCGCCGCACCCAAAAATCGTCCGGTGCCGGCCGCGCATTTATCATTCATGCAAAAATCATCGATCTCTCCAGACTCGGCTACACGAATGGCTTTGGTGTCTTGGCCGCCCATGTCGACCACGGTGCGCGTGCCCGGGAAAATGTGCGAAGCACCGCGACCGTGACAGCTAATTTCGGTCACTTGGTCATTGCCAAAAGTCACTCGATAACGACCGTAGCCGGTGCCGATGACCCATTCGACTTCCTCTTCCAAAATGTTCTGACCTTCAATGGCCGTCTTGAATGCATTCTCAGCAGCACGTACTACGTTGGCGCCAGTGTCGATCAGCGCGCGCGCGACGATTTCGCGATCTTCATTGATCACTACAGCCTTAGTTTGCGTCGATCCGACGTCTACTCCTGCGGCGTAAGTCATAATTTTTTTCTTAGTGTATTGAGAATGTTTTATGCGATGGTCGCATGTTGGCGACGTGAGGCGAGCCCTTCAAAAAAGGCGTCGGCGCGGTTTTTCAACTGCGCTTCGGAAACTACCCGCTTGTCCATCATGTCGGATTCGATAAACAAGCTCGGGATGTCATGGCGCTCGGCAAAAGCGCGGCGGCCGTCGGCCAAACCGGTAGAAACGGTACGACAACTTTTGATTGGGTGGTAAACGATACCGTCGAAGTTGAAGCCTTCTTCGACCATGGAATCAAGCACGCGGTCTTGGTGGAACATGCTGTCCATGGCGTCACGCACGTTGACCAAAGTGCCCTCGGCCAAGCTGGCGATGGGATTGCTCAGGTCGTATTGGAAGCCGCGATTGGATCCTCCCGATGCAAACCACAAATAAGTGGAGTGCACAAAAGTTCCCTTCCAATCCGCAACCATCTCGTTAAAACGGCGGACGATCGGGTAACACGGCACGCCGACGCATACCAATCGAAAA
>JACNIZ010000285.1 GCA_014382805.1 Planctomycetota bacterium | reverse complement strand
GGAGGTGATCCAGCCGCAGGTTCCCCTACGGCTACCTTGTTACGACTTAGTCCCGATCACCGAGCTCGCCGTGGGCGCCTGCCCTCAATGTTAGACAGACGACTTCGGGCGCTCCCAGCTTTCGTGGCTTGACGGGCGGTGTGTACAAGGCTCAGGAACATATTCACCGCAGTGTAGCTGACCTGCGATTACTAGCGATTCCGGCTTCATGTAGGCGAGTTGCAGCCTACAATCCGAACTGGGGACAGCTTTAGGGATTAGCACCACGTTACCGTGTAGCAACCCTCTGTACTGCCCATTGTAGCACGTGTGTAGCCCAAGACATAAGGGCCATGATGACTTGACGTCGTCCCCACCTTCCTCCGTGTTAACCACGGCGGTCTCGTTAGAGTCCCCAGCTTTACCTGATGGCAACTAACGACAGGGGTTTCGCTCGTTCAACGACTTAACGCGACATCTCACGACACGAGCTGACGACAGCCATGCAACACCTGTCTAAGTTCCGCCCCGAAGGGTGTCAGTCCAGTTTCCTGGACCTAATACTTAGATGTCAAGTCTTGGTAAGGTTCTGCGCGTTGCTTCGAATTAAACCACATGCTCCACCGCTTGTGTGAGCCCCCGTCAATTCCTTTGAGTTTTACGCTTGCGCGCATACTCCCCAGGCGGACCACTTAACGCGTTAGCTACGGAAGGGACACTCGAAAGTCCCCCAACCTAGTGGTCATCGTTTACAGCTAGGACTACCGGGGTATCTAATCCCGTTCGCTCCCCTAGCTTTCGTCCCTCAGCGTCAGGAATGGCCCAGACAGTCGCTTTCGCCACCGGCGTTCCTCAAGATCTCTACGCATTTCACCGCTCCACCTTGAGTTCCACTGTCCCCTACCATCCTCTAGCCTGATAGTTTTGGACGCAGTTCCACAGTTAAGCTGTGGGATTTCACATCCAACTTTCCAGGCCGCCTACGGACCCTTTACGCCCAGTAATTCCGAGTAACGCTTGCACCCTCCGTCTTACCGCGGCTGCTGGCACGGAGTTAGCCGGTGCTTCTTTACCTGCCTTTGTCAGCACTAATGCTATTAACACCAGCACATTCTTAACAGGCGAAAGAGGTTTACAACCCTAGAGCCTTCGTCCCTCACGCGGCGTCGCTCCGTCAGGCTTTCGCCCATTGCGGAAGATTCTCGACTGCAGCCTCCCGTAGGAGTCCGGGCAGTGTCTCAGTCCCGATGTGGGCGGCCATCCTCTCAGACCGCCTAGCCGTCGTAGCCTTGGTGAGCCGTTACCTCACCAACAAGCTGATAGCGCATGAGCCGCTCCCTGACCTGTGGGTCCCGAAGGATCCCCACCTTTACCTACAAGACCATGAAATCCAGTAGGACTATCCGGAATTACCTTCAGTTTCCCGAAGCTATGCCGGAGTCAAGGGCACATCACCCATGTATTACTCACCCTTTTGCCGCTCTACTCACAGAGTCTCTCATCCCGAAGGAATTAAAACTCAAGTTTTCGCGCTCGACTTGCATGCCTAATCCACGCCGCTAGCGTTCACTCTGAGCCAGGATCAAACCCTTCACTTGATTGATCTTTCAGCCGAAGCTGTTGATCTGGGTTTGAACCCCTAGCCCTTTCTTATTCAACAGGGTCATCCTAGTTTTTAGAGAACTTCGCTGCGCAAGCGCAGCCTGATTTTCTTACGTCTTTCCCCGCTTTCGGGCCGAACAGTTTACCGTGTTTCGGAACCCTGTCAAGCCTTTTTCGAAAAAGACTTTAGCCGAATTTGCACCCGACCGAGCCGAAGCTCATTCCCAATGGGACGTTAATCCGTCTTGGGCGAGGTATTCTAGGGGCACAAGAAGCCGGGTCAAGCCCTGCCCGGACAAAATTCATGACTTTTCCCAAACTCTTCGATCCGGTTTTAAAAAACGGCGTTTATCCCCAATGGAGCGCCATTGAAGCCATCGAATTTGACCACTATTTGCAGCAAGAACTTGAGATTTCACCCGGCCTCCTTATGGAGAACGCTGCACATTGCCTCGCCACGCTCGTGGAACACCTGCTTCCTGTGCCGGCACCGCGCCTGCTCTATCTCATAGGGCCCGGAAACAATGGTGGCGACGCCGTGGTTTGCCTGCGGCAGCTTCACCCCAAGCTTACTGAATCACTTTATGTGTGGGCGCCACTGGGCTTACCCGACCTCCAACCTGGCCCGGCTGGGGATGCAACTCGAACCCTAAAACACCTCAAGATCCCCATTCACACCACTCCCCCATCCTCGGATACCGGCTTCAATCTCATCATCGACGCCCTGTTCGGTGTCGGCCTCAGCAGGCCCCTGTCTGGAGCAGCCGCAAACGCCGTGGCCTATTGCCAACAACTATCTGTCCCTTCCCTCGCCGTGGACTGCCCAAGCGGGCTTGATGCTACTACAGGCGAAATCCTTGGCATATGTTTGGCAGCACAATACACACTGAGCTTTGTAGGTCCCAAAGCCGGCTTCTACCGGAGGAAGGGCCCAGAGGTATGCGGCCAGGTTCATGTCGCCCAAATCGGGGTATCCGCTGAATTGGCCTGCGAGTGGCTTGAATTGCACCGCAACAGCCCAATGGGCAGCAGCATCTAAGTAGAGCGCCCAGGCGGGTTCTTAGCGCCAAGCACTAGCCATTTATCTCGACCAGCGTGCCTACAGGCAGCAGATCGAACAGCTCAATGACGTCGGTATTGTGCATGCGAATGCAGCCCTCAGACTCAAAGCTGCCGATGGTAGATTCGGAATTGGTGCCATGCAGTCCATAGGAGGGTGACTCCTTGTATCCCATCCAGCGCTCGCCGAGTGGATTATCCGGATTGCCATAAGGAACTGCAGGCAAACCCGACGGGTAATAAACCGGCTTTTCCTCGCAAATCCCAAGGGAGAAACTACCCAATGGCGTCTCCTGACCCTTGCGGCCGACCGAACAGGAGTAGATCCGAACCGGGAATTCACCCGCAAACACCACGACTATGCGTGCACCGCGCCAGGCCTTGACAGAAAGTTCTTGCCGCGGGATCTTGAGGGTTTCCCCTTCCCGAAGGTTGTAGTTCGCCTTGCGGTTGAAATCAGCCAACCAGCGATAATTGTGCTTTTTACCCTGCTTACGCACCTTAGAACGAACGACGTACATGCTCTCACCTGACAGCACCTCGTAGTCGTCCGCAGCCATGAAATCACCGGCCTGGCGGCCCAAGGAAGCCGCGGTTGGTTTCAACTCCAAAATCCGATCCCGGCTGTATCCCAACGACAGCATGCCCTGAATTACTCGACCCAAGGATCGACCACCTATCAGATACTGCTCTTGCTGCACACCTTGCACCGCCAACGCTTCGGCCCAGGCCAACCAGGCAGGCGACGGATCGGGGGTCGGCTTTAGCGCCACCGCCAACGCTGCTAAATCGCCCTCTCCATATGCCCTGGCGTAAGTCGCAAACTCGCTGCCCAAAGATTGTGGTTGCTCCAACTTAAGGGAGGCACGGTAGGCGCGGGAGTCTGGACCCATCATTGCGCCAAATTCCTGCAGCGCCGCTCCAGCCTGAGGATTAAACCGCGCCCAATCGGCTTGGCGCTTCTTCGCCAAACTGCGATGCCAATCATTAATGGCTTTTGCCCCCGACAAGCGGCCGTCGGCGAAAGAGGCGGACTCGACGCTTTTTTGCTCACCACCAGTAGCGATCGCGGGGTTGGGAGTCACCGGCGGCTCCGCGACGTCGGCCTGAGTGGGACCGGAGTTGTCCTTAGAAGCTGCGACGGCCCCTTCAGCTGGATCAGCCCCATCACCTTTTGGGGTGGGCAGCTCATCGTCCAGCGAAACCACGCCAGCACCCTGCTCCGTTTGGGACGAATCATCGCCGCAGGAAACCAAAAGCAGGCTTGCAAAAAACAAACCTATCCAAGCACTGTGTAGACGCAAAAGCACGCAGCAATTCTGGCGATTTAGCTGCAAAGAATCAATAAAAATGCTCCACCCCCGCTCACCGACAGGCGGTCAACGGGGGTGGGGGTAGTGCCGGCACCAAATGGGGAAGAAAGACTCAAGGTCCCTCAATTCAGGTGGGACGCAGCCCGGCAGGTTTACCCTGCGCGGAGAAATGCTCCCTAGATGGAAGTATCGGACCAGAGGCTTGTGTCCCCGGATGGTACCGTTGGCACACCCTCACGTTATCACGCTAAGTGCGCCGGTTCACGAAATCCTTGGCAACTTCAGGGAGAAATTTTCTCAATAGAAAGTGAAACCATCGCTCCATCTGGTAAAGGCCATTCCTGAAAGCCTTTGTCCTCGATGCCAGTCCATACACAACCGGCTGGCGCAAGCACTTCGCCTGCAATCCATTGACCATGTTTTTCAACCGCAATTTTGACGTCATCACTACCATTGATTCGCAGTTGAATGCGATCGCTCACATCTAAACCAGCTTCGCGTCGTTGGGTTTGAACTCGGTTGAGTACTTCGCGCGCTAAACCCTCGGCGATGAGTTCTTGATCAAGTTCAACCGCCAAACCAATGGTTACCGTTCCGTCGCTTGCCGCTTCCAATCCTTCGACGGACAAGGTTTCGAGCAAAACATCCTCATCTTGCAAGGTAAAGTTTTCCCCATTCACTTCAAGGTCATGGCGGGAACCGCCCTGCAAGGCAAACAAAGTTTCGCGCGGTAGCTCAGTAATAGCTGCGGCTAAGGCTTTCATGTTTTTACCAGCGCGACGTCCAAGTTGTTTGAAATTGGCTTTAGCACGCACCTGCAAAAACTCGGGTGTGCCATCAATCCACTCAACCACTTTGACGTTCAACTCGCTGCGCAACGCGTCTTCATAGGCACGTGGGCTTGCACTCAGCCCGGCCTCACCGGCAATGTGAACGATCAACTTTGACAACGGTTGCCGCACCCGAATTTGCACGCGCTCGCGCACCGAACGTCCTAGTTTGGAGGCGCGCAGGATGGGATCCATTGCGGCTTCCAATCCAAGGTCGCGATCAGCACTAGTAAAGCCACCCTCAGCCTCGGCCGGGTTTGGATAAGCAGCCAAATGCACCGTGCCGGATTGGCCTAAGCGCGTCCACATGCCGTCGGCAAGGAAGGGTGCAACGGGAGCCATCAGCTTGACTACGCTAAGCAGGACTTCATGCAAAGTGGCAAATGCAGCCTGTTGAGAGGCTTTATTTTGGCTTTCCCAAAAACGTCGGCGGCTGCGGCGAATGTACCAGTTGGACAATTCATCCACCACCAAAATTTCCAAAGCCTTCAGGGCACGCCCAGGCTCTAAGTCTTCAAACGCAGTCACACATTCTTCTGCACAGCGCGCGCTGCGACTCAAAACCCAACGGTCCAAAGATTCCCGATCGGCACGCAATGGCGCGTCGGCAGATGGCAGCCAACCTTCAGTGCGCGCGTACAGCGCAAGGAAGTCATAACTCGCTGTAATGGTTCCCAGGACCCGCCGCCGCACTTCACTGATTTGACGATCGTCATAGCGCTTTGACAAGTGAGTCGCCCCACCACCCAACATGTTCCAGCGAATGGAATCAATGCCGTGTTTTTCAATGGCCTTAAACGGATCAACGGTATTGCCCAAAGACTTGGACATCTTTTGACCATTCTTATCCAACACCAATCCGTTGACCATGCAAGAACGATAGGCGCTGCCGCTTTCCAAACGCGGCAAAGCTAGCCCCCACAACTCACCACTGCTCCACAGGTCTTCATCCACTTGAGTGATGAAAGTACTGATGGCATGCAAGGTGTAAAACCAGCCGCGGGTTTGATCCAAACCTTCGGCAATGAAGTCGGCCGGGAATTGCTCGGCAACCAACTCGCGGTTTTCAAACGGCCAATGGTATTGGGCATAGGGCATCGCACCGCTATCAAACCAACAATCAATCACTGACTTCACGCGCCGCATGATGCCGGACTTTCCGGCGGTCGGCGTTGCAAAAGTAATTGCATCCACCATTGGGCGGTGCGGATCAAAGTTATCCGGCAAGCCACCAGCCAATTCACCAAGTTGCGCAAAACTTTCGACGCAAATCCAATCTTCAGGATCGTCTTCGTTAACCCAAACCGGCAACGGAGTGCCCCAATAACGATCACGCGACAAGGCCCAATCAATATTGTTTGCCAACCACTCCCCAAACCGACCGGCACCAATTTCAGGGGGCGACCATGTGATCTTTTTGTTCAGCTCCACCATGCGTTCTTTGTATGCAGTGGTGCGCAAAAACCACGCTGGCGACGGGAAGTAAATCAACGGAGTGGCGCAGCGCCAACAGTGCGGATAACTGTGCCGATATTGGCTAATTTTTAGCAGTCGCCCACGCTCTTTCAGGTCGCGAGCCAAAGTTTTATTGGCGTCACGGAAGAAAGTACCGGCTTCCACGCCAGCTATTTCAGTCAGCAAACGTGCTTCCTCGCCGACCGCGAGCACGGCTTCGATACCTTCTTGCTGGGCCAATCGGAAGTCGTCGGCGCCGTAGGGAGCCAGGTGCACGATGCCGGTGCCGTCCTCATCGGTGACGAAAGTGTCGGCCAAAACGATGTGGCTCTTGTTCCCTTCCAGCACCACGACGCCGCCACTCCATTCAAATAACGGGGTGTAGCTGTGACCCTGCAATTCGGTGCCCTTTACTCGGCCGACGACCTCAAAATCCTCGCCGAAGATGTCGGCAGCTTTGCTTTCCAGCAGCACATAGCGACTGCCATTAGCTTCGAGCACCACGTATTCAAATTCCGGGTGCACACATGCGGCCATATTTGACGGCAGCGTCCACGGGGTGGTGGTCCAAGCCACCAGCGCCGCTCCTTCCAGCACGCCCGCGGCTTCCAGCAGCGGAAAACTGATCCATACTGACGGGTCATCAATGTCTTGATAGCCCTGGCCGACCTCGTGACTGCTCAAACCGGTGCCACAACGCCCACACCACGGCAGTACCTTGGAGCCGCGATACATCAAATCTGATTTGGCGAAGCGCGACAGCAAAAACCAAACGCTTTCGACGTATTTCTTGTCGTAAGTCACATACGGCTGGGCGTAATCCAGCAAATAGCCGATGCGCTCTGACAGGCGCTCCCACTCTTCTTTATAAGTGAACACCGAATCGCGGCACGCCTGATTAAACGGCCCGACGCCATGTTTTTCAATGTCCGGCTTGCCCGAAATGCCAAGCTGCTTCTCGACTTCAAGCTCCACCGGCAGCCCATGCGTATCCCAGCCCGCCTTGCGCAGTACTCGACGGCCACGCATCGTCCAAAAACGGCAAACGCAGTCCTTCAAAGTGCGCGAAAGCGCGTGATGAATACCTGGACGGCCATTGGCAGTAGGCGGCCCCTCGTAGAAAACGAAGGGCTCGGCGTCGGCGCGCGCCTCAAGGGCGGCATGCAGCAGATCCTCTTTTTCCCAGCCTTTGAGGATGCCCAATTCAAAAGCATCCGGCTGGTCGAGGTAATCCCGGCTTAGGGGCTCAAACATGGGCGGAATTCTAGCAGGCCGCCCATGTCATGAGGTTGCTAGAGACAAACCACGTTGCTGAGGCCGTCGGAAAGTAGATCGACTACCTGAACACAAACCAAGCCTGCGGCACCCGACGGTACCGTTGCGCTCAAGCTGTAGTTGCCGGCGGCGTCGGCGTTAGGTGTGGCGTGAACCGTAATGCCATTAGAACTCAGGCCGGTGATCAAGACGTTGCCGGTTAACGGATTGACTCGCGAATAAGAACCCGTGCCGAAGGCGTAGAGGTAGGCCATCGGGCCAGCCGGGGTTGCACCGCTGACGTCAAAACTCATGACGCCGCCTGGTGCGCCAGTGGTGGACAGATTCAAACCGCCGCCGATCATCCAGGTGTGGAAACCAATCCGCCATTCCGGGCCAAACAAAGCCGCGTTGAGCCATAAATCCGGCCCATATAAGGTGTTCACCGGGGATTCGTAAGAGCCAGTGCCGCCCATACCCCCACCGATGCAGTCAATTTGAATGGTGTAGGCGTCGCCAGTACTTAGGGTGATATTGGCAGCCGAGGTGTCTGCAAAAACCACTTCGGTGAGGTCATTCGTCTTGGTTAGAGTACCGCTCCAAGCTGGTGTTCCGGCCTGCCACGGGCCGCCCAAAAATATCGCGATGTCGACGGTGGCGCCGGTCAAGCCGGTGACTTCGAATTCCACGCCCTCCAAAACACCGTCCATACCGGCAAAAACACTAGCCTGCCAGGTGAGCGAGGCGGCATCGAAATTGTAACCGGCAGATTGGCCCGGCACTTCGGACGCGAACGGCGAGACCTGGTCCAGGGTGCCGGTCTGAGCCTGAGTTTGTGGAGTGAGTAGAGTTGCTGCAAGCAGCAATGCGGAGGCGTATTTCATGCATTCAACCAAGGAGGGGACAAAGGAAGGGAAAGCTTCCATTTGAGCTTAACAAGGATGAACCATTCTGGAAACTTGGCTTGGAACCGCATTCTTCCCGCAAAATGGTATTCCAACGTGGGCGGCTTGAAGATGGCCGCCCACGTCGTCAGGTCGCTAGAGGCAAACCACGTTGCTGAGTCCGTCGGAAAGTAGATCGACTACTTGGACGCAGACCAAGCCGCCGGCTCCGGACGGTACATTCGCGCCGAGGCTGTAATTTCCCGCGACATCGGCTGTTGGAGTGGCTTGGACGGTAATTCCGACCGAACTCAGACCCGTAGTTAGCACGTTGCCTGGCGGGGGATGGGTCATGGAATAGGACCCGGTCCGGAAGGCAAAAAGGTAGGCAACCGGCCCAGCCGGAGTGGCCCCGCTGACGAAAAGGGCCATGAACCCGCCAGGGGCGCCGGGGGTGGACAGTTTTAGCCCCCCGCCGACCATCCAAGTGTGGAGGCCGATCCGCCACTCTGGCCCGAAAACAGCCGCACTTAGCCAAAGCTCCGGGCCATAAAAGCTGTTTACCGGAGATTCAAAGGAGCCGGTTCCCCACATGCCTTGGTCGGTGCCGTTGATTAGAATGGTGTAAGCGTCGCCGGTGCTCAGGGCGATATTGGCGGCCGTAGTGTCGGCAAAAAGCAATTCGGTGAGGTCATTGGTCTTGGTCAGAACCCCGCTCCAAATTGGTGTTCCTGCTTGCCACGGGCTACCTAAGAAAATGGCGACGTTGACGGTCGCCCCAGTCAAGCCGGTAACCTCGAATTCCACGCCTTCCAAAATGCCGTCCATGCCGGCAAATACGCTAGCCTGCCAGGTCAACCAGGAAGTATCGAAGTTGAAGCTGGCGGATTGGCCACCAGGGACCTCAGATGCGTAGGGCGAAACCTGGTCTAGGGTGCCGGTCTGGGCCAAGGATTGGGGAGTGAAAAAGGATGCTGCGAGCAGCAATGCGGAAGCGTATTTCATGCGTTCAACCAAAAGGGGGGGAGCGAACAAGGGGAAAGTACTCATTTGACTCTACCAGGAATGAATAAATTAGGGCCAAACCGCACCCTACCGCAAGGCCCGCACAAAATGGTATTCCACCGTGTGCGAAATGTCGTTTAACTTGCGGGTACGACCGGTGCGCAGATATCCAAGCCCTTGATAAAAGCGATGAGCCGTTTCAAACCTGGTGTCGGTCCATAACTCGATCTCAGGTATCTGCAGCTCGCGGGCGTGGTTTTCCACCACCCGAACCAGCCGCCGCCCCCACCCACCCTTACGCAGGTCGGCGGCCACATATAGCTTCTGTAGCTCAAAATGCTGACTGCTTAGGTCAAAACTGCAAGCAATACAGCCGACGATTTCCCCGCCGCGATCCAAAACCCAAAAACCATCGTAACTGGTGGCGGGACTGAGCAGTTTTTGCTCCTCGTTTTCCACATCCATGTAGCAATTTGGGTATTCACCAAAAATAGTGGTGATCAAATCGATCACCCCGGCGGAGTCTTGGTCTTGCCCGATACGCAGTTCGACGTCGAGTGGAGGCGTCATGGCCATAGCCTAGCGAGATGGCTACCGCCTTTGCTGCCTGAAAGTAGTGTTACCTTAAAGCACATAAATCGTCTTCCTGTTGTGGAAGTCCAGTTCGCAGTTGACCATGATGGTAGGCCCCAGGCAAGAGGCCCGGGTTCGCCCATGCCCGCCTTGCTTCCCGCCTTGCAGCGCCATTTTGGCCACGACAGTTTCCGCCCTGGTCAGGAGGAAGTCTTGCGGTCTATTCTTTCCGGGAGGCCGACCGTGGCGGTGCTGCCTACAGGAGCGGGTAAATCGCTCTGTTTCCAATTGCCAGCATTACTCTGTGAGGGCACTGCTGTGGTCATTTCACCGTTAATTGCGCTGATGAAAGACCAAGTCGACGCGCTGCGCTTGCGCGGGATCCCTGCTGCCAAAATCACTAGCGCTGAAAGTGGAGAAGAAAAGTCGGCGGTGATGACGGCATTCCGCCAGGGGCAACTCAAATTGCTCTACATAGCGCCGGAACGGTTGGCTCAACCAGGTTTCCGCGAATTGCTGCAACAGGTTCCCCTATCTTTACTTGCGGTGGATGAAGCGCACTGTGTTTCGCAATGGGGCCATGATTTCCGACCTGATTATTTGGCGATTCGGGAGGTAGTCCGACAAATTGCCCCGCCTCGCATCGCAGCTCTGACGGCTACCGCTACTCCTGAGGTGCAAGATGAAATGGGCGTGGCTTTGGGCATGCAATCGCCGGCGGTTTTCGTACGTGGATTCCATCGCCCTGACCTGCGCCTGGATGTCATTCGCACGCGCGGAGAAGCTGATCGTTTGGAACAATTAGAAGGGTTAGTAAAGGAACGACCCGAAGGCCGCGCGGTATTGGCATATGCAAGTACTCGAAAGCAAACAGAGGCCGCGGCCGAGCACCTGCGCGCATGTGGCTTTCATGCCAAGCATTATCACGCTGGCTGTGAAGGAGATTACCGCACCCAAATCCAGGACGAATTCCTGCAGGACAAGTTGGATGTACTGATCGCCACCAACGCCTTTGGCATGGGAATCGACAAGCCGGATATCCGCTTGTTAATTCACCTGGCGCTGCCGACGTCGGTAGAGTCCTATTACCAAGAAGTCGGACGTGCTGGGCGCGATGGGCAGGGCGGACGTGCGGTGTTACTGCATCAGGCCAAAGACGCGCGGACGGCTGAATTTTTAATCACCGAAGGCAATCCGAATCAAGAACAGCCGCCGCATGTGATGGCTGCTTTACGCAAATTGTCGCGCTTGATTAGTTTCGCCAATGGCAGCACCTGCAGACATCGTGGGGTGCTGGAATACTTCGGCGATCCAGATGCGGTGCGCTTACTGCAAGGTTGTAATCAATGCGATCGCTGCAGCGACGATACCTTCGAACAGAGGCGGGAGTTAAGCGACGACGAACACACCACTGTGCGTATGGCCTTATCTGGGGTTGCCAGAGCACACGGCCAATATGGCCGCGGCCGCGTTGCTGCGATGCTGATCGGGGCCAATACTGAAGATATACGCCGGTCAGGTTTGAACCGCCTTTCCACCCATGGCTTGTTAAAGGACTACGGACGGGTTTTCGTGCTCGAGCTATTGGATTCCCTGGAGGAAAGTGGTCTTATTTGCACCACCGGCACCCAATATCCGCTGCTTGAAATCACCGCCGACGGCGCGGACCTGATGCATGATCGGCTTCGTCAGGCGCTGCGCTGGCCCGGCGAGGGCAAGGACTTCACTGGACGCAATCGGCGCACTAGCCCGGTCTCAAGTCCAGATTGTGACGGCTTCGACGAAGAGATTTTCCGCATACTCGCCAAATGGCGACGCGAACTCGCGCAAGGCACGAAAAAGCCTCCCTACACCGTCTTTGCGGATCGCACACTTAAGTTGATCGCCAAACACAAACCTCGTTCGCTTGAGGAAGTGGCGCAAATTCACGGCATCGGCCCGGCCAAGCTGGAAAAGTATGGGGATGCGGTTTTAAAGCTTCTTGGCGCTCCGTCGGCGCGGGCTTAAGTTAGCCCACCCGAATTCGGCGACTTCCCATGAAAAAAATCATTGAGTGTGTACCCAATTTCTCGGAAGGCCGGGATCTGGATCTGATCAAGCGTATCACCGACGCAATCGAAACTGTCGACGGCGTCAAGCTGTTGGATGTGGATCCAGGTGCGGCAACGAACCGAACCGTGGTGACCTTTGCGGGCGAACCGGAGCCTGTCATTGAAGCCGCAGTCCTTGCAGGCAAGATGGCGCGCGATTTGATCGATATGCGCAAGCACGCCGGCGAGCATCCACGCTTTGGATGCATGGACGTCTGCCCGTTGGTGCCAATTTCAGGTGTGTCGATGGAAGAAACGGTGACCTACGCGAGGCACTTGGCGCGGCGTT
>JACNIZ010000296.1 GCA_014382805.1 Planctomycetota bacterium | reverse complement strand
AAACATCGTTTTCCTGCAAACCATCCGGGCCCATTTCCTTCCACCATTCCAGGTAGCCGGGCTGCCATGCTTCCAACGCCTTCTGTAGCTTTTTGCTGTCGGACAGGTTGACGTTGTTCGGAATCTTTTCGTACGAGATGCTCATCGGAATCAATTTGGGGTGAGGTTGTTTGGGCGATTTGGTGGAGGAAGGCGTCGGCAGCCAAAGTCTAGGCATAGGGCCGACGCGCTGGCAATCAGGTGCGGTTCCAGTCGAACTCTGGACTTTCCGGGCGGCCGTAAAGCGACAAAGCACCCTTCGGGCCGACGGCGTTCGGGCGCTGGAAGATCCAGTTCTGCCACGCAGTCAGGCGGCCAAAGATCTTCGTTTCCATCGTCTCCGGGCCAGCAAAACGAATGCTGGCTTCCATTCCGGTCAACGAATCAGGCGAGAAGCTGGCGCGCTCTTCGATGGCGAGGCGCACTTCATCTTCCCAGTCGATTTCGTCGGCGGCAATGGTGATCAGGCCCAGCGCTTCGGCTTCGTCGGAATCAAGCGGCTCCATGTGGGTCAGGACTTCGGCGACGTGTGCCTCATCGCCGTAAAAGCGCGTTTGCAAACGTGTCAAGCCGTTGCCCATCGGCAGCAATCCGCCGTTCATCGGCGACAGTTGAATGGTGACGCCGTCCTCTTCCAACATGAAGATTCGATCCGAGGCCAAAGCCAGTTCGTACAACGTACCAGCAAAACAGGAGCCTTCGTCGACGATGGCGAAAAAGCTGCGCGAAGTCATATCGACGCGCTTCAGAGTGCGTTTTAGAAAGTGCGTAACTTCGGCAACAAACCAGTCGTCTTGGCGGGCGGCGAGTTGCTGATCAAGCTGCAGCATGGTCTGAGCGCTGCCGCGAGTTTGCAGCAAAATCAAACCGAGCTGGGGGTAATTGAAGCGCAAGCGCAATAAAGCGTCGTCCAGTTCACGGAAAGCTTGCAACGGGAACCAAGTGCAACCCAGATCGCTGGCCTGGCCAGGGATTTCAGGCAGTTCGTTGGGCACCGTCAAAGTAATGGTTGCGGTGCGCTCGGCAGGGTTCATCTCAACCCTAACGTGCTGGTATTGCAGCCCGTCTTCCTCTTCGCTCGGGTGGAGTGGCTCCAGTTTGACGCCTTTGCGATCCGGGTGACCTTCGCCGGCAACTTCAGCCACGCGCGCGTTGACTGATTCTTCAAATTTGGACGTCGGAAATACGCCATCAACCAACTTCCACTCGGCCGCGCGTTTGCCTTTGACACCTTCAGCAAGTGTGACAAAAATATCGGCCAGGTCGCGGCGAACTTTGCGCTTGTCTACTAGCCGAGTCAAACCGCCAGTGCCAGGCAGCACGCCCAGATACGGGATCTCGGGCAATGACACGGCCGACCGACGGTCGTCAACCAGGTAGATTTCTTCACAGGCTTCTGGTAGTTCATAACCACCACCGGAAGCGACGCCGTTGCAACCGGCAATGTAAGTCTGACCGGAGTTTTCAGTGGCGTCCTCGATGGCGAGGCGGGTTTCGTTGGTGAACTTGCAAAAGTTGACCTTAAAGGCGTGGCTGGACACTCCAAGCATGAAAATATTAGCGCCCGAACTAAAAACACCTTCTTGACCGCTAGTGATCAACACTGCGCCAACCTCCGGGTGCTCAAAGCGCATGCGCTGCACCGCATCAGCGAGCTCAATATCCACGCCGAGGTCATAGGAATTCAGCTTCAGCGCATAACCGGGGCGTAGGCCTTCGTCTTCCTGGATGTCGATCAGAATTCGGGCCACGGGGCCAGCGAATTCCAGCCGAAGGTGCTTGTACTGGTCCGGATGGGTCTCGAACAGCACCGGTGCGTCGGTAGTAGATGCAGTTGCCATGGAGAGATTTTGCCTCAATCAGCCAAGATGCGCAAGATATTTCCACTCCACTTAATCTTTTTGAGCAGTATATTGCTCGCATGCCCACCCCCGCCCCTCACCCGCTGCTGCCCAAGCTTGGCCGCCGCGTACGCCAGCATCGTTTGGCATTGGGCTGGACCATCAAACAGGCTGCCGAGCGCGCCGGCCTAAGCCCGCGCTTTTTGACGCAACTGGAGTCGGGACAAGCCAATATCGCCATCGGCCGGCTGGCCGCCCTGGCCGAGGGCTTTGGCATCGATCTATCAAACCTCATTCAGGCCGCCACCCTCGGTACTGCGAGCGAAGTCGTTATGCGAGAAGGCGAAGCCGACGCCCATCTGCGTCAAACTCTGCGCACGCGCATTGCGGCATGCCCAACCAATCAGTTGCAGGCATGCTTGGGAGCCGTAGAGTCGGTACTGCAACATGACACCCGTAATGGAATCGCATTAATCGGTATGCGCGGCGCCGGTAAATCGACGGTTGGCCCTGAGTTGGGCTCGGTGCTGGCACTGCCGTTCATTGAACTGAATACCCAAATCGAAGAGCTCGCCGGCATCCGCACTGCCGAAATCTTTTCGCTCCACGGCGAGGATTATTATCAAAAACTAGCCTACGACGCGCTGGCAGATCTCATTGCAAGTGGCCGACCGGTGGTCGTCGCGCTGCCGGGCGGGATCGTGCGCGATGAGGCAACCTACAACTTAGCCTTGCACCGCTTCACCACCGTCTGGCTGCACGCTGATGCCGAAGACCATTTCAATCGCGTGCTCGAACAAGGCGATCACCGGCCAATGGCAGGACGTCAGAATGCACCAGCAGAGTTAAAACAACTGCTGCGTTTGCGCGAACCGCTCTACTCCAAAGCAGAGATTAAGGTCCAAACCTCCGATTTGGATATTGATGAAGTGGTTTATGAAATCCTTGATGGATTAGGCTAAAAAAGCATGACCTGATTAGAATTTGAATTGCAGTGTAGGATGGAAAGGGTCGTGAGCGCCCCATTCTCCCCTATTGCAGCAGCTTTTACCTTGCTGGCTGCTCCTGCCTTTGGGCAGGTAGTCATTAATGAATATGTCAGCTCAAATGTAGAGTCTTTCATCGACGAAAACGGCAAATCACCGGATTGGATCGAACTTTGGAATAGTGGCTCAACCACCGTCGACCTGACAGGTTGGGGATTAAGCGACGACGTCGGCGATGTTTTTCAATGGCAGTTTCCGCAGTGTTATATTAAACCGGGCGAATATTTGCTGGTTCACGCGTCGGGATTGGACCAGCGCGTAATGCATAACGAGTTCCATTCCTTGATTACTCAAGGCGACGAATGGTCCTATGCGCCTGGGATTCACGAACCGCCCAGCAATTGGATCGACGTCAATTTCGACGACTCCGCTTGGCCGACCGGGCCCAGTGGTTTTGGCTTTGCCGATCAGGATGATGCCACTTGGGTGAACGAAAACAGCGTATATTTGCGCAAGACTCTTCACTTGCCAGCCAACTTTGCCGACGGCGCGTCGATGGTTTATTTGCATGTGGATATTGATGATGGTTTTGTAGCGTATTTAAATGGAGTCGAAATTAGCCGCAGCAATATGGGTAGGCCGGGGGATCGTCCGCCGTTTGATCAATTGGCGGATTATTCGTTGGAAGCTCACCTTTACCGCGGTTGGTCACTGAACGCGATTCCAATTGGTGACTTTCACAAACTCTTTCATGCCGGGAAAAACGTGCTGGCAATTCAAGCGCACAATGCTTCGGCCAGCGGCGGCGACCTTACTGCAGTTCCGTTTTTAAGCGCAGCACGTAATCGCGCAAATCCAGCCAGCAACATTCACCCGCTATTGCTTTTCCCGACGCCGCAACTGCACACCAATTTCAAGTTAAGCGCCACCGGCGAAAAGTTGATTTTGAGTGACGCAAGTGGCAGTGTGGTGGATCAGGCCGAGACCGGCGCGATGTACGTCGATATTTCTAAGGGGCGGCACCCGCAGGGTCTGCCAGGTCAATGGTATTTTGAATACGCGACACCGGGAAGTGCTAATACTTCTTCTGCGTTGCAGGAGTTCTCCACCCAAGTGAGCATGAATCCTCCCGCCGGATCGTTGGCAAGTGGCGAAATCATCACCCTCAGCCACCCGCTCCCTGGGGCTGAAATACGCTACACCTTGGACGGCAGCGACCCGACCGCCAGTTCCCCGCTTTACACCACAGCGCTCATTCGCAGCGGCGTTTATCAAGTGGTGCGGGCGCGCGCATTTGAAAACAACAAGTGGCCAAGCTGGCCGACAACGTCGTCCTACTTTGGCAATGTTTCCAGCGAGGTGGTCACCTTTTCATTGGTCACCGATCCCGACAATTTGTGGGATCCAAACATTGGCATCTATGAAAATTTCAGCGAGGATTGGGAGCGACCGGTGCACGTCGAAATGTTTGAACCGGATGGCTCCATGCGGATGGCGCTAGATGCTGGTATTCGCATTCACGGCGGCCTATCGCGCATTTGGGCACAGAAGAGCTTTCGGATTTTGGCGCGGGGAGGTTACCGCACGTCGGACATTAAGGAGCGAGTTTTCAAAACGGAAGGCTTAGAAACTTTCAAACATTTGCTGCTGCGAAACGCGGGCACCGACAACAATCGAGCTCATTTACGCGACGGATTGGCGTCGCGATTGATCCGTGGCGTGGACTTGGAAGCTGCTGCGTTCCGCCCGGCGATTGTGATCCTGAATGGCGAATATTGGGGCGTGCAAAATTTGCGCGAACGCATCGATAAATATTATTTGGAAGGACATTTAGGAGTGGATCCCGATCAATTGGATTTGCTGGAAAACGCTGGCCGCGGCGGCCCGTACACCAAAATGGTCGTTGATGCCGTAGAAGGCGACCTGCTGCATTGGGACAACATGATTTCCTTTGTCTTGCGTAATGATCTCAGTAATCCGGCAAATTACGCTCACCTGCAAACCCTGATCGACACCGACAATTTCGCCAACTATCAGATCATTGAAATTTTCTGTGCCAATAAAGATTGGCCGCAGCACAACAGCAAAATGTGGCGCCCACGCACTGCCGACGGACGCTGGCGTTGGCTGCTGTATGACGTCGATAATAGCATGGGTGCAGGCGCCGATGCTTTTGACAATACTTTGCGCTATGCGATTGGAGCCGAAACCAATCCAGGTGTCATTAATTTTTCGTTTTTATTCCGCGAGATGCTGCAGAACACTGAATTTCGCAATGCGTTCATTAATCGCTACGCCGATTTCTTGAATACTCGCTTCACCACCAATCGCGCGTTTGCAGTCCTGGCTGACATCGAAGCTGAAATGCTGCCCGAAATGAAGCGCCATATGGGTCGCTGGAATCAGCGTTTTTATAAGTGGGAAGACCAGCTCGATACCATCCGCACCTTTTTCCAACTCCGACCTGGCCGCGCCCGTCAACACATTCGTTCCGAGTTCAATCTTCCGATTGCATACAAGCTCAATCTCGACGTCTACCCAACAGGTGGCGGACGGATGAAGTTAACCGCGATTGAGGTCACCGATGCATTCGAAGGAACTTATTTCCCGACTGTACCGGTGCAAATCGAAGCCATCCCGGCCCAGGGTTATATGTTTGATTCCTGGTCGGATCCGCTACTTCCTTCCTCACCGTCCATCAGCATTGATCAAACCACTGATTACGCGCTGACAGCAAATTTCCTCAAGGTCGGCCCATCGGTGGTGATCAATGAAATCAACTACAAATCGTCCGAGGACTTTGATCCAGGCGATTGGCTGGAATTGCATAATAATTCCGATCAAGCCATCGATCTTTCCGATTGGGAATTGAACGACAACAACAACAGCTACTCGATTCCGGTCGGTACTGTGGTTCCCGCGCGCGGATACTTAGTTCTTTGCCAAGATCTATCCTCGTTCCAATCCCTGTTCCCAGCAGTAAGCGGGGCATTGGGCGACATCGGCTTCGGTTTCAGCGGCTCGGGTGAACTGTTGCAGCTCCACGATGCCGCTGGCAGTTTGCAAGACAGTGTCCCCTACCTCAATCAGCCACCATGGCCCATCGCCGCATCCGGATTAGGCCCGTCTCTCGAATTGTTGAGACCAGCCTTGGAGAATAATGATGGTCGGCAGTGGCGGGCATCGATTACACCGAATGGAACGCCAGGAAGCTTGAACAGCGCGCCCTACTAACCCAGCGGGAAGAGTCGATCCGCGTTGTCGGCCAGGATCAATCGGCGCGCGTCGTCGCTTAGAGGTAGTTCTAGAAACTGGTCGACGTTGTCGCGGATGGATCGCACCCCGGGGCTGGGCCAGTCGGTGCCGAATAAACATTTATCGGCGACGGCCTCCAGCTTCGGGAAATGCGTCAACAGCTGCTTAGGTGGAATACCGGATAGGTCCATGTAGACGTTTTTATGCCGCCTAATCAAATGGAAGGCAGTATCAAACCACAATGGCCGACCGGCATGGGCCAGAATTAGTGGCAATTCCGGATAATCAACGGCGACGTCGTCACAGAACATAGGGTCGCCATATTTGCTGCGCGCGCCCGGGAAGACGGAGGTGCCAGTGTGCACCATGACCGGGATTTGCCGTTCCTGGCAGATGGAATACAGCGCAGGCAGGTTTTCGTTGCCGTCCAGATATGCGTTGGCGGCGATCAGTTGATGCGGTGGATGAATTTTGAGGCCGTTTAGCTTCAAGTCATCCAGCAAATGCTCCACGTATGCTTCGGCATCGATGTGGTTTTTGGCCACATCCATGCCACCAAAAGCAATGATGCGGTCCGGGTATAGATCGCGGTATTTCGCTCCGGCTTCATTGACCTCGTCGCCGAAACCCATGACCTTGGGTGACGGGTAATTGATGACCGCAACCCGAGCAATTCCTTGCTCATCTAAGTGAGCGATGAACTCGGCCGGGTCGACTATGTACTTGCGAATTTCCGGCAAATCCTGACGCCCATGCGACAAAACTTCGCGGACTTCGGGGCGCAGCTGATGCCACGGCTCGAGGTGAATGTGGGCGTCAACGATGCGGAAATCCATGATTTTTATGCTCCGATTTGGCGCCTATTCAAGCACCGGTTTACGACCGTTCCATTTATAAAAACCTTGGCCAGTCTTCATACCCAATTTGCCTTCAGCGACCATTTGCCTCATCAAAGCTGGCGGCGCAAACCGCGCGTCGCCTAACTTGCTGGCCAAATATTCGGCGATGTGCACACGCACGTCGATGCCGATCATGTCGGTCAACTTCAACGGCCCCATCGGATGGCGATATCCCAATTCCATCGCCTTATCGATGTCGGCCGCCGACGCGATACCTTCTTCCAACATGCGGATGGCTTCCAGTCCAATCGCCACTCCCAATCGGCTAGAGGCAAAACCTGGCGAGTCCTTGACCACAATAGGTTCTTTGCCCCACAAGTGGGCCAACTCCTTGCAGGTTGCCACCACGGCCGGGTTGGTTTTTGGTCCGTGCACAATTTCCAACAGCGGCATCAATGGCGGCGGATTGAAAAAATGCAGTCCCAAAAAGCGTTCGGGATTGGTATCCGCCTCGGCCAAAGCAGCGATGGAAATCGACGACGTATTACTGGCGACGATGGCGTCGGCGCTAACAACCTTGGCCACGTCGGCGAAGATTTGCTGCTTCAACTCCAGCTTTTCCGGAGCGGCTTCAATCACCAAATCACTGCCTTCTAAACTAGCCGTCATATCCGACGTCGCAGTCAAACGGCCGACGGTTGCAGTCATGTCGTCGGCAGTTAGCTTACCGCGCTCCACACCTTTGGCCAGCATCGTAGCGATGCTCTCTAAACCCTTTTTGACGACTTCATCATTGATGTCGAACAAGCGGGTTTCGATGCCAGCTTGTGCCAGCACTTGAGCGATGCCGGCGCCCATGGCACCGGCACCCAATACAGTTGCGGTCCGAATTTCGTCCGCGGTGCAAACTTGTCGCATCGAATTTTTTACTTATCAGAGCCGGGACGAAGCCAACGCAGCATTTCCATGAAACGCGGTGGTTGACCAGTGCGCAAGATTCCGGCGCGGAAGATCTTGCCGCACATCCACAACACACCGATGATGGAAAAGATCATCAATATGGACGTGCCATAAAGATCGAATGCTGGCGGGTCGGCGGCCGCACGGTTCATCATCACAAACGGGGTGTAGATCGGAATCCACGACAGAACCGTCGCCAGAGTGCCATGCGGATCCTTCGGAATGAAGGCCATGGTCAACAGCGGCACGATCATGATCATCATCACCGGACCCATGAAGTTTTGCGCTTCCTTTATCGTGTTACACAGGCTACCGATGGCAAGGAAAATGCCCGCGTAGATCAAGTAACCGCCGAGGAAGTAGAAGATGAATGCCGGCAGCAGCGTGTCGTCGAAAATAACGTCAAGCAAACTAGTAATCATGGTTGCTTCAGGCGAGCTCCAGTAGAGCAGCAAGCCGCCCGCTGACGCCAACCAACACATCAAAATGGTGATGCCAATTGCAGCGATGCCGAGCAGTTTGCCAGCCATCAGCTCCCATGAAGTCACCGAGGACAGCAGCACTTCAATAATGCGGTTGGACTTCTCTTCGATGGTGTTGTTCAACAACATCGACGCCACCTGCATGATGCTAATCCACAAGATGTAAACAAAGCCAATCGGAGCGTTTTCACGCAACACGTCAGCCTGGCTCACTTCTTCTTTGCCTTCTTCCTTATCCGGATCCAACTTCTTCACTTGGATCTTCATTTTTTGCACTTCGGCAACCAAATTTGGATCCATGCCACGCGCAACCATTTGACTGTGACGCATTTCGCGGTCCAAGGTTGAACTCAAAATGGACGGCAGGTCAGTGTCCGCTAGGTTGGTGCTCCAGTACTGAACTTTGGGCGGCTCAAAACCAGCCAAGGCTTTGACTCCATCCGCAATCGCCTGAACAGTATCTTTGGGCTCAAATTGCTTGTCAATATCGCTTGGGATAATCACCAATGCGAACAAATCCACATTGCGGCCATCAACCTCCAACGACTTATCACCCTTGAGGTAGGGCTTTAAATGCTCGGCAATTTCCTTCGGAGTTGCCGTTTCAGATAGGTCATCTGGCAATGGCACGCGCAAAAACTTGCGCCGCGGCGACTCGAAATCGCCAGCCTCGTCCACTAATTGGGGACGCGCCTCCTCGACCAAATCATCGAAACCTCCAGGATGCAAAGCCCGGTCCAATGTGTCCTTATTCTTGGCCATCATTTCCTCAAGGAATTGATCGGCGTCAAAATCTTTCATGTTTATAGGCGGAATGGATTCGAAATCGACCTTTGCATTGGATTTGAATTCTTCCTTCAAATTCTTCTGCATCCAGCCTTGGAAATCCTTGAATGCGCCAGCGGCATAGCGCAAGTCCATGCGCGAATCGACTTTATCGCTATAGCTCCCGGTTTGGTCCACCACGATGTAGTGGCGCGTCGGGGTTGCATCTTCGGCCAGCCATTTGGTGACGAAAATCACACCGACTAGCATTACCGGGAAAATTAAAATGCCGATCCAAAAGCCTTTGGTCCGCGCGTTCTCCGCGTATTCGCGGCTTGCAACAAGTAGAGTATTTCTCATCGCTTCACTGCCTCCTTGGCTTCATCGCCAACCATGTGGACAAAGACGTCGTGCAAAGTTGGTTCTTTGTGATCAAAGCCGCGTAAAGAAAGCCCGCGATCGAAGCAAGTTTGCAACAGCTCCTGAGGGTCGGCACCATCGATAAGGTTTAGGTCCCAAGCTCCTGCTCGGTTTTCTTCTATGGTTGGGGAAACCGACAACACTCCGGGAAGCTCAGACAACAGTGCTTGTTCGGCATCGGTGTCTACCCGTACGCGGTTAGGAATGGTGCGCTGCGCTTCGGGTATGGTGCCGTCGAATATCTTCTGACCTTTGGCAATCAGAAGAATGCGATCACAAATGCGCTCGGCATGCGACATCACGTGAGTCGAAAAGATGATGGTCGAGCCTTCATGGGCTAGATCGCGGATCACATCCTCCATCACTTGCTGGTTGACGGGGTCCAATCCGGAAAACGGTTCGTCCAAAATCACGAACTCGGGTTTGTGAGCAATCGATGCGAGCACCTGTACCTTTTGCCCCATGCCCTTGGACAGGGTTTCAATTTTAGAATTGGCAAACTCTTTTAAACCGTAGCGCTCCAGCAACTCATAAGCTCGCACCTTGGCAGTCTTACGATCGACCCCTTTCAATGCTGCAAAGTAAGCCACAATAGCCCAAGCCTTCATCTTTTTATAAAGGCCCTTTTCTTCTGGCAGGTAGCCGATGCGATCGCGCACCTTTAATGCCGAATCCGCCCCCAATAGAGTGATGGTGCCTGTGGTTGGTTGCACAATATCCAATATCATGCGGATGGTCGTGGTTTTGCCAGCGCCATTAGGGCCGAGAAAACCGTAAATGGATCCCTTCGGAACCTCAATGGTGACGTTGTCTACGGCCTTAAAGTCACCATACATTTTGGTGACGCCGCGAACCTCAAGTGCGAGTTCAGACATCAGGAAGCAATCGGTGTTTCCAGGGTGGGCGGCGCGATGCGTTCGGCTTGACAAGCCGCTTCTACATCGGCCACCTCTTTAGGGGCAGCGGCGGTCAACACTTCAGGATCGCCACCGGTAATGTGAATGTCATCTTCAATGCGAATGCCGTTGCCGCGCAATTCAGCAGGCACGGTTTCGTCGTCTGCTTGGATATACAAACCCGGTTCGATGGTCATAACCATGCCAGGTTCCAAGCCAACGGAAACGCCGTCTACTTTGTAACGACCGACGTCGTGCACATCCAAGCCGATCCAGTGACCAGTGTTGTGCATGTACCAATTTTTATAACTGCCACTTTCAATATGTTCAGCGGCGGATCCGCTCAATACTTTCATTTGCAACAAGCCATCGACGAGCACTTCCACACTCTTGTTATGAATATCTTCGTGGGTGTATCCCGGCCGCGCGATTTCGGTCGACGCCTTCAGCGCAGCCAACACCACTTCATACATTTCTTTTTGCGCCGGGTTGAATTTGCCATTCACAGGGAAGGTACGAGTAATGTCGCCAGCATATCCCTGATACTCCGCGCCAGCATCGATCAGCACCAAGTCTCCATCCTTAACGGCTTGATCATTGGCGGTGTAATGCAGAATGTTCGCATTATTGCCACCAGCCACAATGGCTGGGTAAGACCAGCCAGAATCATTACTTCCATGGCGGCGGAAAGTATTATGAATCAAAGCCTCCAATTCATATTCATATGTGCCGGGCTGGCATTGGGCCATCGCCAACAAATGGCCTTCCGACGAAATCGCTGCAGCCCTGCGCATCAACTCCATTTCAGCCGGAGACTTAATACTGCGCTGTAAAGCCAGCGGCGGCCGCGGATCCATCAGGATGTGCGGTGGCTCCATGCCCAAGCGAATTTTGCGACGTAATCCCGCCAACATTTGAATCACTTTTTGATCCAAAATCGTGTTTTGACCAAGCCCATACCAAAGACGTTTTGCCTTGCTCAGGAGGTCGCCAAACCAGGCGTCGAAATCGGCGAGATTGTAGGCCTCAGCGAAGCCCAATTGCCCGATGGCGCCCTCAGGACCCAAACGCACGCCATTCCAAATTTCCATTTTTTTATCGCGTGGCAGCACGAACAACGCGTCATCGGGGGCGCCGTTGATGCCCTTACTGAACACCATCAAGCCGTCTGGCTCATTTAGGCCACTCAGGTACCAAAAATCCGACTGCTGTCGGAACGGAAAATCCACGTCGTTATTGCGGTTTGCAAGGGTGGCACCGGGAAACAAGGCGACGTCGCCATCCTGCATTTGGGCACGGAATGCCTGTCGATGTTGGGGGAACATAGCTGGTCTACGAAGGGGAATGGGCGGAGTTGGCAAACTGGTGTAACAGTTTGGATTTGGATGATGATCTTAGCGCTGCCGGGGAGCATCCGCGCAGTTAGATTGTCGGGCTCCCTGAATCTCATCAACCGAGAAATCATGCTTCTGTCAACGATACTTCCCTTCCTTTTGGCCCCAGGCGCTCTAAGCGAACTGCCTGCCAATAGCTTCAATAGCGAGCCAAAGGACCCAATCACCACGGCTACCGTTACCGCTCCCCAAGATGGAGAGCCGGAATGGGTAGGTAAAGCTGATTTTGGCTTGACCTTCCTTTCCGGAAACACCGAAAGCACTACTGCCGCAGCCAGCGCCGAGCTGAAATACGACGCTGCCATGTACGCTTGGCTGTTTAGCGCCAACTACGCAGGTGTGCGCAACACCACTGCCGGCAACGCCACCACCACCTCGCGTCTGTACGCAACCGGTGGCCAGTACAACCGCTTCATGGATGAAGAGAAAAACCTCTTCTACTACGGCAAAGCCTCGGCCCGTAAAGACGTTCCAGTAGGCCTGGAATTACGCTGGGACGCAGGTGTTGGGGCTGGTTACACCTGGTACCTAACTGACGACAAAAAGACTTTCTTCTCGCTGGAAGGCGGCCCATCTTTCGTACACGAGGAAAACGTAGGCGCGGCAGAAACAGACGCCGCCAATGCTCGTGTTGCAGCTCGTTACAGCAACCCGCTGTGGGACGAGTGGATGTTCGGCGCCAAATCCGAGTACTTCATCTCCTTGGACGAAACCGA
>JACNIZ010000167.1 GCA_014382805.1 Planctomycetota bacterium | reverse complement strand
TTTTGGGGTCGCATGGGCGGCCTGATGGCCGAGATTACCCTTTTTCCACGGACTGTTAAGTGGGTCGACCTCCAGCTTCCACTTGTTGGCTTTAGCGGCCTCCTCCACCCTGAGGATGAACGCATTCTGGGCAGTCACATGTGACGACAGGACAACCTGGGAAAGCAAACCGGAAACGACAAGAAGGAATGGGAATAATTTCATTTATAGCTACTAGTCAAGGATCCTCCCGTGGGAACAGCAACTATCCTAAACTGGCCGCCTCAACTACGGGGAAAATGACGCGGAATCCTTGCTCAGGTGCGTCAAATCTTAGACAATACTGGCTTCCGTGCAGACCACCATGTTCCTTGAAGCTTCAACCGACGGCACCCAGCGCTCCATTGCTATTGCAGTGGCCCGCTTCAACGCTGATATTACCGATGCGCTGCTTAACGGCGCACTGCAATGCTTGGCTGAAGCCGGCGTGGCGGAAGACCATATTGATGTCGCGCGCGTGCCAGGAGCTTTTGAGCTGCCGATCGTTTGCGGCAAAATGGCACGCACCGGACGCTACGACGCGATTATTGCCCTGGGCTGCGTGATCCGCGGCGACACACCACATTTTGATTTTGTAGCGGGCGAATGCGCACGCGGCTGCATGTCGACCTCATTGGAGAGCGGCGTTCCGGTAGTTTTTGGTGTACTCACGACCGACACCTTGGCTCAAGCCCAGCACCGCGCCGCCCGCGACCTTCTGACTTCCAGCGACACTTTCGACGATGGTCGCGAGACCAAAGTCACGCCCCGCTCCAACAAGGGCGCCGAAGCCGCTGCCGTAGCTTTGGAATTGGCATCTCTACTCGAGCAAATTCACTAAACCTATGCGCCGCCGCACCCGAGCCCGCGAATTAGCCCTGCAGTTCTTGTACACCTACGAGATGCGCGGCGAAGAGGCCGTTGCCGACCTGGTTCCGTTCATTACCCACCACACCAAAATCGGCGCCAACATAGCCGAGGATGGCTTGGAACAGGGCACCCATACTGGTCAACGCGCTGAGGTTGCAAGTTATGCCGAGGAAATCAGCCGTGGGGTGCATGACCACATGGTTGAGTTAAACAACTGGATCGAACATATCGCTCGGAACTGGCGCCTAGATCGCATGGCGTATTTGGACCGCAACATTTTGCGCATCGCGCTATATGAGTTGCTGTTCCAAACCGACGTGCCGTTCAAGGTGGTCATCAACGAAGCAATCGACATGGCGAAACGCTATTCCACCAGTCAATCGGGCTCGTTCGTGAATGGCATTTTGGATCGTGCCGCCGTTTTGATCAAAGAAGCCCGCGCCAAAGGGACTACGTCTATCCCTTCGGCTCCTGCTGACTCGTCGGAGTCGGCATCGAAGCTAGCAGCAGCCGAATCAGGCAACGCCGGCGCTGAGGGTCATGCAGCCGCAACTGGCAATCACGCCGACGCCGCGCCTCCAAGTTCTATGGTGCCTCCCGAACGTCAAAATGTTGATGAGCCAGGTGGCGGCGCATCCCATCCCAACGCCGACGTCCCTACCCCGCGTCCAACCCATCGCCGAATGAAACGTCGGCCGGTTCGGCGCTGGGAAAAAACCGAAGAATCCTGATCTGCAGACGTGGTTTTCTCTCGCCTCCGCGCCGGCCTTAGCCGCACCCGAAACCGCATTAACAATGCGTTGCGCCGCCTAGGCGGTGACCGTAGCAACGAAGAGACCCTGGAGGCGCTGGAAGAGGTGCTTTACTCCGCCGATGTTGGCCCGCTGGCTGGCGAATTGCTGGATGAAGCGGCAACTATGCTGAAAAAGGGTCATTTTGCCCAAGCGGGTGAAATGGAACAATGGCTGCGCGATTCGCTACGGGAAATGATTCCTGGCCCAGCGAATCCACCGATTGCCCTGCAAACTGAAACGCCGACGGTGATTTTGGTGGTGGGCGTCAATGGCGCTGGCAAAACGACGTCGATCGCTAAGTTGGTGAAGTTTTTGCAGGACCAAGGCCAGAAAGTTTTGGTCGCTGCTGGCGACACTTACCGCGCCGCCGCAGTCGAGCAATTGTCCATTTGGTGTGATCGCTTGGGTGCCGAGATGGTGAAGAGCCAGCAAGGAGCGGATCCAGCCTCGGTCGCCCACGACGGTGCCGACGCCGCAATGGCTCGCAAAGCCGACGTCCTGATCGTCGACACGGCCGGACGTTTGCATACCCAAAAAAACCTGATGGCTGAGCTGGAGAAAATCTCGCGCGTGTTGTCGCGAAAAATCCCCAGCGCCCCGCATCACACCCTGTTGGTACTGGACGCGACCACTGGTCAAAACGCAGTCCAGCAAGCCAAGCTGTTTGGCGAGCGCGTGCCACTAAGTGGCGTCATACTCTCTAAGCTGGACGGCACTGCTAAAGGCGGCGCGGTTTTGTCTATCTTCCGTGAAATCGGCTTGCCGGTTACTTTCATTGGCTTAGGCGAGCAACTCGGAGACTTTGAAGTTTTCGACCCGGCGGCGTTCGTGGAAGCCCTATTTGATCCCAAGGACTGATATGTTGGTTGGCTTCCTGGTAGCCAGCGTATTAGCGCCATTAATCCTCGGCCTGCCGCGGGTATTAGACGACAGCCGTCTAGATGGTGGAGTCATTGCTATTGTCACCACGCTGCTCATGGGCACTGTTTTGCTCAAAAACCGCAAGGCCATCCACACGCCGACGGGCGCCGGGTGGCTGCTGCTAGGTCTGGCTTGTGGCGGTATAGGTTTGATTGGCCTGGAATGGAATTGGATCATTTCTGGCCTCGCCGACCGCCTTCCGTTATTCGCCGCCTGGGCGTTGCTCGGTTTGGCTTATTCCTTTGCCAATTCCCTGCAAAGTGCGTGGAAGTGGATCTTCTGGGGTTGCAGTGGTGTGGCGATTTACAACTTGCTGCTGCTGCTCGGCCTGGACTTATTTGGGTTGGTGCCAGCGCCAGGCCTGCCGCCCACTCCACCGCTAGCGAGTCGCGCCCACGCTGCAGAATTCTTAACCGTATTTGTGATCGCAGCGGCAGCCTTTACTACTTTCGAACCCACCAAACGAGGGGTCGCGCGCTGGATTCTGCTGTTAGGCCCAGCCACTTTCATGGCTGGCTATTTCGACCTACTAGCAGGACGCATTGCCATAACCACCGGCTTGTTCTTCCTGGCTTGGCAGCAACGCCGCAAGTTGGCTCCGGCAGCTCTGCTCATGGCACTTTTATTCGCCGGGGAAACCACCCGCATCGTCACCGCTCCGCCCTTCGCGGTGCAAGACGAAGGTGAAAGCGGATTGCCGCCGTGGGCTTCGGTGCAAGGCCGGGCACACTTGTACAGCGCATGTTTGCAAAAAGTCAGTGATGCCCCAATGGGTATCGGTTTTGGTCGCTTCGAGCGCGATTATCCTCGCTGGCGATCGCTTGAAGAGCAGCGCCTTTCTTCTTCCAACTACGAAAACATCACAACTCGGCGGCCGAAAACGCCGCACAGCGAACCCTTACTAGCTTTGGTTGAGCTGGGTTGGCTGGGTGCGGCTCTACTTGCCGTCGGCGCGATGCTTTTGCTGGGTAATCCACTACGGGCGTTCCAAAGCGGACAGGGTGTCTGGACTTGGCCCGCCCTGATTGCGCTCGCCGCCCACATGATGGTTCGATCGCCGTTGAGTGACAATGGACCGCTACTTGCCTTTGCTGCATTATTGGTTGGCCAGCACGCCGCCCTGCGCCTAGCCGACGTTGCTCAAAGTGCTGCAACGCTACCGGTTTGGCGGCGCGCTTTGGCCGCGCCGATGACGGCCGCACCTTGGGCATTGCCTACTTTATGCGCAATTCTTGCCGTGTTGCCAGCTCCCGCCCAAATTTTCGGCGAGCTGGCCGTCGCCAAACGCATCCCCCTGACCGAAGCGCAGCCGCCTGAAATTTTGGAAGCCGCAGTTGAGTGGCGTGAATGGGATAGCCGAGCCTGGGGATTGTTGGCCGCGGATTACAGCCGCACGAAAGAAACCGCACCTAAAGTTGAGCTGGCGCTACGTCAAGCCTTGCGTTTTGACCCTACCGATTTGTGGGCGTTGAACGCTTTCTTCAAGCTGGAGATGTCACGCGGCCACGAGCAAAACGCGCTTGAGTTGCTGGGCATTGCCGAAGCCTATTCGCCAGAACACCCGGCTATCCGCGCCAATCGGACTATTTATCTCAATGGTCGCGCCGACGCCTACCGTTTGAACGGACTCGAATTGCTGAAAAACAATTCTCCTGGAGCTGGCGATCAACTGCGATTGTCCCAACTTTTCAAAGCGCTGGCCGACATCCGCGACGGAGAGGTCATCAAAGCGCAAAAAGCTTTACGTGCCGCAGCGGTTTATTCCAAAGACCAGCGCGGCTTGATCGAAAGAATTTCCCGTGCAGACCCACTTACTGAAAAGAAGGTACACGCTTTGTTGTTGCAAGTGGTGCCAGGCTGCGAAATACAAATCGGAAGCTGGCCGCGTTAAAAAAGTAGACTCCAGGTAACCATGAAGTCACCTGGAGTCTAGCGCGGTTGGAAAACTCTTATTCTTCCTTTTCTTCTTCCTTCACCTCGACAACTTTCAAATCGTACAAGGTGACCAGTCCATTGAAGGAAAGCTGCTCCTCTTGGAATTTCCTGCTGGCGGTGTTGTAAGCAGAAAAACGCAAGCTATTCAACTCGTTCGGCCAAATTTTGTTTTCGTCCGGGTCACGCACGTCGATCAGGCGCACCATCACGATGTACTTTTCGGTCGGCAAGGTGTACTCCAGCGGGCCAATGAGCTGACCAGCTTCATAGTCTTCCAATGTCCGGCCAACCTGACCGCGCAGCCAAGGGCTAATTTTGTCGTCGGCTGGCCAAATCGGGTCGGTTGCTGGGCGGCGGGTCTTGGAAATCCAATTCATCGGATAGATGTCCATTTCAAACTCGGCGGCGGCCGCAGTGAAGCCGTCTGCATCGACGATGATGGCGTCACCTTCGACCTCAGGAGCCGGGAACTTGGCTTGAAAGTCCTCAGCAGCTCGACGCGCTAAAACCGGCTGTTGCGATTCGCGCCAGTAATCGACGACCGAATCTTTGACCTCTTCCAGTGGCGGCAAAGTGGCTTCGGTCCGAGCAATCGGACGAGCCAGGAACGCAACGCCATCGTTCAAAATGGCGCGGCCCAACCATTGATTCAGCTCGAAACGGAACAACTGGTTGAGCTGATCGGTGCCGATGCGCGGCAAGTCGAGCAGTTGGGTACGGGTGACGGGATCCGTCTGCTGAATCCATTCCAGTCCTTTGCTATCCGCAAAAGCTTGCAGGTCTTCGGCTTCGCCCGCTTCAGCGACCAAAGTGAGAATGGCACGCTGTAGGATGAAATCGCGCTTCAGGTCGTCGCCTAACTCTTCGCGACTGAGGAATGGCTCGGGTGCTGGATCCTCTAGCTCTTCCGGAATCGGACGCATGTAAAGGAAGCGCTTATTGAAGTCGTAGAAAGAACCAAGTTCCTCCTCGCTAGGATCCTCTTGCGGTGCCCAAGCCGCGACCACGTCGGTTTGCAGTGCGTCGGCCGAAAGCAGCAGCACGTCAAAGGTGACAGTTTCTTCCAGTTGTAGATCCTGGCGCTGGGTGAAGTTTAGGCCGTTGTCGAAAAACTCGGTCAGTTCTTCCTCGGTAGGATCCAACGCCATCGTCGCGGCGGCAAAATCGTCGGCGTTCCAAATCAAATACTGCGCCTGGAACTCCTGGTAGCGTTTTTTGAATTCGCCTAGAATGTCGTCCTTTTCTGGCAGTTGCGAGTTGGAAAGCATTCCTTCCAGTAGTGGCACCCGCATCATGTCGGCGAGGTGGCTTTCGAATTGCACCGCGGTCGGATAACGGTAGTACGCCAAAAAGCTCTTATAGTCCGGGAAGCCGCGCGATTGGATCATCGACTGGATGTAGCCGCGCAAAATCGACGGGTGCACCACTAAGTCAATGTCATCCGCCAGCTTCCGCAGCAGCGCATAAGCAATTCGCGTATTGGGGTCGTCGTGATCATGCAAGCCAGGGCTCAGCATGTCCTTTTCCGACTCCAGCAGCCTTGCAGCGTAAAACAGGTCCTCTTGCGTGAGGCTGACCTCGCCAGAGGGCAGCTGAGCAGTAGCAACTGCAGCTGGCCCGCCGAGGAATAGGCTATCGAAAGCCATCATCATCGGACCAGTAACACTGAAAATAACCAGACAGAAAATGGCCACACCAATAAGCATGATGCGCTTACGGGTCGACATTTCTGGCGGTTTCAACTCGTCGTCGACGAAGTTGGGGTTTGGGTGGTGGGCTTTGCTCTTTGAGTTGCTCATCACGAACGCAGGATCTGCGAAAGGGAAGGGGAAAGTCTACTTTCGCGGCGCCATTCCGCCTACCAGCGATCTTGGCACCAGGGAAAAAGGGGAAGGATTTTTATGCAGATTCAGCTTTCGCTTCCTGCAGAGGCCGATTTTTCAGCTACTTCGGCCGATTCACTAACGGTTTCGGCGACCTCAACGGCCCGCTCAGCATGGCTTTGGCCGACGCTTTCACCCTGCTCAGCCCCTGCCAGCTCTTCAGTCGCAGCTTCCAGGGCGGAGATTGGCTCAGCCGGCGGCGCTTCGGCTGGACTAGCCAAACGCCCGGCTTCGGGCAAATCCTTCAGTTCGGCGAGGCCAAAACGGTCGAGGAATTCGCGCGTGGTGCCATACAAAAACGGGCGTCCGGGCAATTCAGAGCGGCCTAAAATGCGAATCAAACGCATATCCAGCAAGTGACGCAAATGCGGACCGGATTTTACCCCGCGCACCGCGTCGATGTCGGCCTTGAGCACCGGCTGGCGATAGGCAACCAAAGAAAGCACTTCCAAAGCGGCTGGACCCATGCGGTCTTGATGCACTTGGCGGCGCACCGAAATGAGGTCTTCCGCCACTTCTTCCGAGGTCAATAAGCGCCACGCCCGCCCCACTTTGTGCAGGTTCAATGGCAGGTTGCGCTCACTCATCCAATGTTCAAGCTCAGTCAAATGTTGCTGCGGGCTGAAATGCTCAGAGTTGGCGTCAACTTCACCCTCGGTTGCTTGCGGGGTCGGATACAGGACCTCACGAATTCGGTCCAAGGTCACCGCCTCGGGAGATGAAAACAACAGTGCAAACAGCAACCGAAGTTTCTCTTCGGGGATTGGGGGCGAAGGAACGGTTTCAGGAGGTGGAGCGGACAAAAGCGGCAGCTGGTGCTTGAATGGCTGGAAGGTTTTCGACGGCATTATAGCGCTTGGCCATGGCGTCAAACCAGGCGCGCTCTTCGAGCGGCGAAACCGGGTTTTTGCTCAAATCTTCAATCAAAATACTGATCGGCGGCAACGCGGCCAAGCCCGCCAGCAATCGCCTGACGTAAACCACTCGCCAAACCTGCTCGTCGCCAAATTGGAACGGGCCAAAGACCTTTCCTGCAGATTTTTGCTGGCTCAGCCATTCTCCTAAAGGCGCCGGCAGCGCCATAGGCAGTGGCGGCAGGCTGGCGTCGCCCTGCGGCCCTGGGTCCAGGGACAGAGCAGCAAGACTACTGGCAGAGGCACCGGTTTTCAGTTGCCGTGCCCAATTCTGGGCTTGCTGCTGATCACGACTGGTCAACATTTGCAGCTCCGCGCGCGGCCCAGTCATGGCATGGGCGCGGGCGCAAAGCTGAAACAATTGGTTCTCCGCCAAATGGCGACGTAATGTTTCATTCACCACCACCCAGGATCGATCAAAGCGCTGTAAAGCCCAGTCATCCAAGTTTTGTCCAGCCGGCAAACTGGCCTCTAATCCAGCAACGGATTGCTCAAGAGCAGCTTGCAATTCTTTTGGATCCAATTCCAGTTGCAAGCGATTGGCTTCTAGGCGCGCAAATTCAGAACGGACTAAAGCGTGAACCAACGAACGGCTTTCGGCGGGAAACAAAAATGCCGCTTCAGCAACGAAGGCTTGGGCGTTTAAATAGCTGCCATCTAAGCGTACGTCGGGCAAGCCGCTGTCCGCAGCCATGCCCTTTGCTGGTGAATCCCACTGCTGCGCGCCTTGGCAGCCGAGCGCAACAAACCAGCACAGGGCTACAAGGGCGCGAGCGAGCATGACCTAGCGGAAAAAGAGTGAGCGCTTCACTGCTACGCCATGACAGGTCGTGCACTTTTTACGTTTTTTGCCGCCACTAGTCGACGATGCACCAAGTTCTATTAACTCGATAAAGCCATCACCATTGCAGGTCGGGCAACCGTCAAAATAAACCTTCAGCAATTCAAAGTCGCCCGAGAATTCGGCGTAGTAAGCCAGTAGCCACATGTACCGGGCCGACGCAGTTGCGTTTTTCCACCAATCATCTGGAGAATCTTCCTCATTGGTGCCTGCTGCGCGGCGACTGCTTTCCAAGTTTTCCAGATAGCGACGGTAGCGGTCCTGCAAGTCTTTTTCAGCTTGAGTACGACCGTCGTTTTCCTCTGCTTCCTCCTCGGCTTTCATGCCAGCTCGAGCACGTGCCTCACCGAGGATCCAAGTTCCGTTTCCAAAGCCAGCTTGATGCCGCTTAGTTTTCCGCTCCTTGCGACGTTGCCACAGGCCATCGACCTCGGACAAATCCATGCCTTCCTTCATCACATCCAATTCTTCTGCCATAGCAACCCGCAGTGCTTGTGGCACGTCAGTCGTGGCGTAGGTTTGCAAGGATTCCATGGTTGCTTTTCGATCCAAGGATTTTTTCTTCAGCATGGATGCTGCACGCTTGTACCAGTTCAAGCTCAGATAGCGAATCATCGCTTTTTCGCGCTCGGATTCAAACTTTTCCGCCACTTTGAGGTAATCCTCATAAACCGGTGAATTGGGATGCTCATCTTTAAAGGCTTGCAGTTTTTCCTCAGCCAACGAAAAGCGTTCACGGTACATCAGGGTACGGATCTCCTTGATTTTGTCCGTTTCCAAACGGTGTTTGATCGCCGTTTCAATGCGCGGAATGGAACCTTCAATGCGGCTTAGCAATGCGCTATCCCCGGCGCCAAGTTCGGCGGCGATGGTTAAGTGAGCCAAGGCTTGCTGGTACGCTGAGACTGCCTCAAGTTCGCGCGCGAATTCATATTGAGCCATCGCGTCGGTCTCGTTGATTTGCGACAAACGCTCGTTGTAAAACTGTTCAGCAGTTAGAACTTCCGTCGCGTCGACGACGACCTTTTCAGGTGGCGCAGCCAATCGGCTAATGGGCACAACCGTGGTCATGGCCCGCGAACGAATTTCAATTTCGCGGTTGTCCCGGCGCAAAATGCGGCCAGTGATTTGTTGACCATTCACCAGCAGCAAATGATCCGCTGTGACCATCGGCGTTTGGAATTCAGTTTTATAACCGAAGCCTGTTTTTAAGCGCTCGGCTTCGCCCGGGAACAGGTCAGACCAAGCTAGCTGAAAGCGGCCGCCGTTGCGGGCCGACTCCACCATCAAACCATCCAAATCGTGGTCGATGATTTCACCGATGAGCAAGCGCCCATCCAAAACCCGAACCACTTCGTAGTTGGGGTCGCCTTGAGGCACGGCGGGCAGGAGCAAAGCTGCGGAAGCAAGTAGGACGGAAATCATGGGCTTATCGCTGACCGGTTTCGCGGAGGCGGCGCGACACCGGAACCTTTTGGGTGAGCAAGAAAGTGACCGACGCTTCGGTGCGCGCCGGGTTCTTGCGGTAGAAGTTCAACTGCGCTTGCCGCAGGTAAGGGTTGTCGCCGGGTGGCTGTACCACCAGGGCGTATCGGAAGCCAGGCACGCCGGGCACTGGCTCATCAAGAAAAATGCGCAATTGAGTTTCTTGACCGGCGGAATCAAAAATCCACGCCTGTTCCTGAACGTGATGAATCAAAGGTTGAATTGCCGGCGCCAATTCGGCGTGAGTGCGGGCGGTGGCTTCCATGCCGCCGCCAAATTGAAACATGCCCAACATCGCTGAGATGCCAAACATGAACAAACCCATCGCCATCAACACTTCCAGCAGAGTAAAACCTGCGCTCTTACCAACGATTTGCAGGCGTCGTAGAATCATGGCAACATCCTCCGGCCCTGTGAGGTAACGTGGAAACTGCTTTGGTAATGATTGGGCGCCAGGGCGACGTCGCCGCGGTGGTGAGTCACGGGAACAGTTCCGCGCGAACCACGTTCGACGACTCGCAATTTAGGGAATTCACCTTGCACCGCAATCCATTCGCGATCCACCAGAATGTGGCTTGGTGTTCGCAGGGGTGGGTTGCCGCGCAGATTTAAGCCGGTGGTGCTGGGACTCAAGTCATCGTCTAAAACCAGGGGGCGTTTTTGCGCTTCGGGCGCGACTCGTTCCAAACTAAGCAGCAACTGCGCTGGGAAATCAAAAGGCGTTTCGGCCGGAACGTTGTCATTGGTGCTGATTTCACCGTCTACGTCGAACATCTGCCAATTAAGATCCAGCACGCCCTCCAGCATTGGGGCTCCGTTGCCGCCTTGAATCATGGCCGCTAAATGACGGTTGTCCTGTAAGCTGTTTTGACCTTCGGAAAGTTGGGTGAGACGCACCAAGCGAGTGACCCGACTTTCGGCAGCGTCGACTGGCACAACCACCCAGGCGATTTCAACGGCACTGCGACCGCTTGGATCATCCATAGGCAAGGAAGCGCCACGGGCCAAAAATCGCAGCCGTGGCAACATCCAAGGCGGATTGGAATCTTCGGCCGGCCAAGCTTCGTATTCATCCAGGATCAGCCAACCACTCGGCCCGGTATGCAAGGCGGCCAAATCGACGCGGACTCTTGCCGCGACGGCTGAAAATGCCAAGTCGCCATTGCCGCGACGCTCGCCGCTTTGCCACAAGCCCAGCACTGAGTTGACTACACTCAGTACGAACAAGGACAGCATGGCGAACAAGGCCATTGCCAACATGACCTCGACCAACGTCATTCCGCGGCGTCGGCTCATTCGAAAATGTCCTCCTGGCGAATGATTTTGGATTCAGCTAGGTACTGCAAGCGTAGATGGCGCAAACGCGGGGCAACGGTCCAGGCGGTGGCAGTAAATTCGATCGGATCAAAAGCACCTGGCCCCCAGTCGAAGCTGACCCGGAGATCGAGTTGGTCGGACTGCAAGTTCAATGGCATTGCTTGACCGTTGGGCTGTGCAGGACGTTCGATCAAAACTAAACCTGGGGTAGTTTCTGGATCATCATCCCACTTGGCCGGGCCACTGCGCGCCAAAACACGCACCCGGTGCGAAGTATCCGGCTCCTCGGTTTCCAGATAAATGCCCTCCCAATAAGCGCCGGGCTCATTCATACCGAGTTGGAACCAAGCTAGGGTATGGCTGTTACAGCGCGGGGCATACAAGTCCATCCATCGCGTCGGAAAGCTGTAGACCAATGTGCCGGTGCCATGTGGCGCAGGTGCGGTGCCAAAACGACCGCGCAGCACGCCGTCGCCCAATTCGCCTGGTTCATCCTCCGGCGCCGGGAAACGCGGCATTTCGAGTGCCTGCTCATGCGGACGTATCGGCAAGTGAATGAGCTCTTGATCAACAAGCAACAGCGAATTGCCAGACAGCGCGCTCGACGACTCCAAACCAAAGGAAGCCTCTGCAGCGGAGACGTCGGAAGTCAAAAACGAAACTGGACGGCTATCTGCAGCCCAAACAGCCGCACCGGAGGCATGACCATTCACTTCCGTGCCGTGCAAGCCGCGTCCGTTTGGAGCAATTTCCAATACGCCTTCGCTGGCATCAATACCGTTGTAAGCGATGCGTTCGCCGTCAATTTCAATCAAACCCGCCTCGGGCATCATCTCCAGCCATTGGCCAGGGTTGGAGCCGTAAACACTTTGGCCATCTCGCACCATCATGTTTGGATCGACACGAATTTCATTCAATTCGCCAGCGCTTAAATCCTCGCGCAAAGCCAAGCGCGCACGCGTAATGCCCTGACCTGGACGTCCCATGCCTGGAGTTTCCCCTACCATTAATTCATCCACGAACCCTGGGAAAATTCCACCGCTGCTGCCACTGCCCGAGCCAATAAACACACTGTGCAAATTGCGTGGCCGTTCGCCGGATGGAAATTTCACCAACCGCAAGTAATCGCGGATGTCGGTGCTTGGGTTGTCGAGGTTATCTTGGTTTGGCTTGGCAAATGGAATTAACGTCGACTGGTCAAAGGCTAGGTAAGTGCGGTCATAGCGCAAGCGCCCATCACGGAATGGGAAAGCGGCTGTCCCCCATTGCACGCTAAACCACATCGGATCGTCTTGGCTAGTCGGATCCATGATTGCCACTCGATCCAAACGGCCGACGTATCCAGCATTAGGCGATTCCCCAACCGGGCGCCAAGTCTGTATCACCGGCACCAATTCTTCACCGCCTTCGTGGGCGTGCTCGAAAGTTCCCATCACACCGCGGAACTGAAAACGTTGCGAAATGTCACTCAACAAGGCATCGCGATCTTCCACGTCTTCTCCAATGCGACGGGTGAAGAGATGATGTTCGGTGTCATCCCCTTGGAAAAAATCCAACATGCCGCCGCCGCCTGGAGGTGGCTTGCCGGAACTGCCAGAGCCACCGGAGCCGCCGCCACCGCCGCCACCGCCGCCACCACCACCACCAGGTGGCTCAA
>JACNIZ010000294.1 GCA_014382805.1 Planctomycetota bacterium | reverse complement strand
GCTGGAGCGATTGAATAGTGCCACCTCAGGGTAGGAATATTGAGCGTCCTCTGGTGGCTCCAACGGACCAGTTTTTGAGTTCCCAGGGTTGTGAATCAGGGTCCAGTCCCCCTGTCGCCAAGAGTAATATTCGGTTTGCCAGCTGCCGGGGAACCCAATTTGCATCGGGTTTTCACCTTTCAGCAACCACGGCAAAATCCGCTGGAGAGATATCGGTTCGTTCACTTTGCCTGTCGGCATTCCAGGTGCACAAATAAATAGCGGTACTTTGAGTACCCCGCTAAACAAACTCTTAGCGTGCAAGAAATAGCCTTGCCGATCAGCTAATTCTTCGCCGTGGTCCGAGAAAAATACTATGACCGCGTTCTCCTTGAGTCCGCCGCGACCAGCATCTCGATAGCGCTTGTCTAAACCCTTGAGAAATTCCTGCAGCCTGGAAGTAGCCGTCAGGATTTCCGCGTCGTAAAGATCGATGCAGTACTGCTTATCTTCGGCAGACAGCAGACTGGGATCACGGTGGAAGGAATAGAGCAGATTGTTGTCGGCTTTCGGCTTCTGCCTTTGGGTATAGGTGGTCGCGAACTCGTCAACTGGAGAATAAGGCTGATGGGGAGACATCCAATGTGCCCAGAGCATCAGCTTTTCTCCTGACGTAATTGCGGCTTCGGCTTTATCCAGCAATTGGGGCCCAAGATATTTCTCCTGGTCACGCCAGGCTAGGCCAAAACTATCGAAGCCCTGATCGATCCCCGAGCCGGGCAGGGTCGCGTTGGCCACCACCGCGTGAGTTTGATAGCCATGTTCCTTGAAAAGCAGGGCAAAAGTCGGCTTCTGCAGCCCCGAATAGTTTGAAATCGCACCATGCTCCAATGGGAATAGCCCGGTCCAAAAGCTGGACAAAGAAGGTAGGGTTTTCCCGATCGGAGCCCAGCAAGTCTGATACTGCCTGGACTGCGTCGCCAACCAGGCCAAGCTCCACGGATCGGTGGCGTCCCCGTCAGTTGCTCGTGGGTACCCATAAGAACTGAGGTGATCGGCTCTCAAAGTGTCAATGGAGACGAAAATGAAATCACGCTCAGGGAACCACTCGGAAGTAGCCAGTACTGCGCTTTTGCCGCAGCCCAAGCCGCAAGCCAAAAAGGCGGACACGAGCAGAACAAGGCTGCCCCATCTGGCGCTGTTGGACACTCCGAAGAAAGGCTCTAAAACCTGGGGCATAGCAGGATTATATAAACCGCCAAGGACTGCAAGAAAATGAAGTGGACTGCTATCCTAAGCTGGCTTTTGGTTAGCTCCCGTGCAGACCATCTCCCTGTTTTGCCTGTCGCAATGAACCTCTTCGACCGTTTCGCTGTTGCTTGTTTACCCCTAGTGCCCCGCTTCATCGTTAGGCGCCTTAGCACTCGGTATATTGCCGGAGAACAGATGAACCAGGCTCTAACTGTAGGCAAAAACCTTCAGCAAGCAGGCTACCTAGTCACTTACGACATCCTGGGCGAAGCAGTCGACCACCGCGAAGGCGTTACTGCGGCCGCCGAGGAGTACCATCGGCTACTAGAAGCTTTGGTCGAGCAAAATCTGGAGCTCAATATTTCTCTGAAGCCAACCCAAATGGGTCTAAACATCAGCGAAGGGTTCTGCTTCGAAACTATTGCCAGGATCGCCGAAAAGGCGAAAAAACAGGGCGCCTTCATGCGCTATGAAATGGAAGACTCCGACACTACAGATGCGACGCTTCGGGTGTTCCAGCAACTACGAAGTTCTTTCGGTGACACGATTGGCTGTGTGGTGCAATCCATGCTTCGGCGAACTGTTCAAGATTGCAAAGATTTGGTTGCAAGTGACTTGCCACTAAATGTCCGATTGGTAAAGGGAATATATGTTGAACCTGAAGCAATTGCCTACCAAAGCTCAAACGATGTGAATACTGCTTATTTGGATTCGCTCAGAGTATTGCTCGAAGGCGGTGCATTCGTCGGTTTGGCGACCCATGATCCTGCTTTGATTCTAGGAGCTCGAGAGATCATTCAAAGCATCCCTGGTTCTGAAGATAGAGTTGAAGTTCAAATGCTTTTAGGCGTGCAGGAGAATTTGCGGAATGAATTGAAGATGAGTGGGATGCCCGTGAGGGTTTACATTCCGTTTGGGACACAGTGGTATCCATATGTTTCGCGGCGGTTGAAAAAGAATCCTCGGTTGGCTCGGTACGCGATGATGGGGCTTTTTGCACCCAAAGAGAAGCTGGCCCCTTTGAGTGGCCAATCTTCCGAAGAATAGGGTTACTTTTTCTCTTCGAACTCGTCTTGATGGTGAATCAAAAACTCACCAGCAAGAAATCATGTTTCGTCCACCATTTTGCCCAATCATCGATTGCCCCTCCCGATTGAATCAGTCGGTGTTTTCCTGGAGATTCAGGGGTACATACCGAAGGAAGTGTGATGGAAGGAAAATAAGGAGGTTTAGTTGCAATGTTTGCATGAAACATTTTAGTACTCAAACTTTTAAAACGGACTACAGATGGCGAAAGCCTAAATTGCATTTCCGGCTGTTTGAGCACTTTGTATCTAAAGTAACGATGCGGCAAATGGCGCGCATTCATGGGGTTCGTCGGCCTACTGTTGAACGCAGACTTCGGCAGCTAGCAAAAACCTGTCGCAGGTTTCATCAGCAAGTTTTGCAAAACCATCAGGCAAACGGTGGATTGCGCGGAATTTTTCAGTTAGATGAACTCGAAACCTTTGAAACGGATCGAAGGCTCCAGCCGGTAACCATGCCAGTAATCATCGAGCGGTCTAGTTATTTTGTTGTGTATGGAGAAACTGCCCCATTAGGGGCGCGTGGCAATCTCACCCCCATTTATGCAAGGAGAAAATTGAAGTACGAAATCAGCAAGGGTGTTCGTCACTCTGGTTCCCTGGAAGCAGTTCAAAATTCAATTTACAAACTAAAGGAAGCCCATTCACCTTCCCATCGAATTCACCTTCAGTCTGACAAAAAGACCACCTATCGAAAAGAATTTCGACGGATCGTAGGATCCCAAATTTTTTGCCATAGCACAACATCTTCGAAGGTCCGAAGAGATAAAAAAAATCTCCTATTTCCAATCAACCATACGTTTGCAATGATGCGAGATAGTATCTCAAGGCTAGTTAGGAGGACTTGGGCGGCATCTAAGAAAAGGCAAAGGCTGGACTCACATTTTTGGATTTGGTTGGCATTTCGCAATTACATTCGAAGCATCACTGTTCGCGCCAAAGTAACACCAGCTGAAGTAATTGGTGTTCAAAACCAATCCTGGACTCAGGTTGAATTATTGAAATGGCGATGGCCGAAAATCAATCCTCGTCTTGGCCACTCAAAGGGGCCAGCTTCGTGGCGTTGATGAGGTTGGCCCGAACCACCTCCAACGCCTCCTCCATCGAAACCCCCTCAGCAAAAGTAGCCCCAGCTGCACGCTGGTGTCCGCCACCACCACACTGACGCGCAACTTGATTTACATCCAACCAAGTCTTACTTCGAAATGAAACTTTCACCCTGCTACCCCTCAGACTTAAAAAAGCCACCACCTCGACAGATTGAACCGCCCGTAAAATGTCTAAGACGTCGTCTGTTTCTTCAAGCTCACCCCCAACCGCGTGCAAATTCTCAGGCGTTAGGTGACCGATGGCAATTGTTTGGTTTTCATGGTATTCCGTTGTGGCGAGGGCTGCTGTCATTCCCTTTGGGGTGGCGGCAGAGGTTTGTTGGTAAATCATCCGATATACACGGTCGGCATCCACCCCGCCCGCTACTAGGCTGGCAGCACATTGAAAGGCCCTTGCGTCTGCATTGCTGTATTTGAGCCAACCCGTGTCTGTCATTAGTGCAACAAAGCTTGCTTCAGAACTAATTTCATCTACGGGAGCTCCCAATTCTTGAGCAAGTTCGAATGCAAGAATGCCAGTAGCTGCGGCTGTAGTGTCATGAACAGCGGCATGCCAAAAATGGACTTCTGGATCATAGGGATGGTGATCAACCATCATGCGCTTGAACCCCCTGCATTCAACTTCCTCGCCCATTAAGCCGAGTCGATCTAGCTGGGAGCAATCACAAACAATCACTAGGTCCACCTCTGGTAGGCTGTCTTCGCCTTGGTAAAGCGACCATTGAGTTCGTTCGAAAAGGAATTGGTACCGCGGGTCGGGTGGATCCGGCATGATCAAATGCACTTCTTTGCCTATCGCGCGAAGGGCACGTGCCAAAACGATTGCAGATCCCAAAGAATCGCCATCGGCTCTTAGATGCCCGCAAAGAAGAACTCTTTGGCTTTTGCGGATGAGTTGGCAGGCTTGTTTCATGCTGTGGTTTTTGGCAATCCAGGTTTTTGCAGGGGCTTGAGATTATGCTCAGCGGTCAAATAATCGCAAACCTCAGTGGCGGATGAAAGCTTTGGATCCTTTAGGCGCAGGAACGGCCGTTGGGGAAAATCATTTGGCAAAAATTGATGCCAATAACCTGCACTTCTTTCGGTAATCGCCGCCCACCACTGGGTGGGTCCATATTCTGGCAAGGTTTGTCTTGCAATTCGAACTTCGCGCAGTGGGCTTAACTCTAAGTTGCTGGCTTTCGAATCGCAGCCAAGGAGGGGAGCGGGCATTTTAGCTTGCCAAAACTTGGGAACTTTTCGATCAAAATATTGATGGGTTCCCGGGCACCAAACCACCTGAACCTGTTTTTCTTGGAGTTGCTTCAATTCGTTAATCGACAAATCGCCGCAATGGACTGCCAGCGTGCCCGCAATCTTTCCAGGTGCAACGTGCTCCAGCCAATCCACCGGCGATGCCCAAACCTCGGCTTTCGTATCCCGACCACGAGCATGAAGCAGTTCGGCAAGTTTGCCTTTGCCGGTGGCTAAGTATTCTCGCTCCTCTTCGTGCTCTCCAAGATGCAGCGACAGTAATGCTGTTTTTTGGTTATGCAACCATTGAAACGCCAGCTTAGCGAGTTGTTCGCTGCACCCAAAAGGAGAATGCAAAGCAATCGTTTTGGCGTCGGCACTTTTCTGGCCCCAAACAACGGCGGCACTTTCGGCGTCGGGGGCGAACAACTCGGTAGCCACTTCGCAACGGCCATTAAGCTCATCGCTTAAATTAGCTTTACCTTCTAAATCACTCGCAGAAGCAAACACCGCTCCGCAACCATTCTGGGCCAACTCACTCCAGCTCGCTTCAAAACTTTGCGTCGCGGATTGCCTTTGAGCTTGGCTGCGCCATTGCAACAAATCCGCCACCCATTCAGAAAAGCTACTCCTTCGCCAAAGTTCGGCCGGCGCATCCCAACTTTCTAAATGGGCATGAAACATAATGGGTGGCGCCGTCCAAAGTTGGTCGTCAAAACATTCAACCTTCACGCTGGTTGGGGCGGACGCGGCATCAATCCATTCAAAGCGTCCGTTTTCTATTACCAATACCAAGTCCGTTCGCAAACACGTCGGCGAAAGCAATACAGAGGACGGCCGAAGGATGCGCATGTAGAGATTGCCTACCGTACTGGTAGAACGAACCGGATTCTACATTACCGCACCCAGCGTTCCCAATCTTCCCCCAGCACGCCCCAAGATTCAAAATTATCCCGAATCCGGATCGGAGTCGGCCTAAACCTCCCAAGGGAAATCAACCCGGCTAACACGGAAGGTGGCATTGGGATGAGTACCGATGAACGCGGCGATGACATCGTGATCAAATACCAATTGAAAGCGAAGTCTCTTCATTGGGTTTGCCGCCAACTCCGCCTCGCCTCCTCCAAGGGTGTTGTAGCCCGGAATAATCCATTGCTCTGGCGCAGCACCTGCCACATCGGAGTTGTCCAATTGAAGCGCGATCCAAATCGGCGTGGCGCCGGGAAAAGTGCGCTCGGATGTATCAAATACTAGCTTTCCACCGCCTCCAGAACCATCGGTCCACAAACAGGTCACCGAATAATTGCTCAACGTTGCAGATCCAACTTCCGCATCTAATTCATACCAATGAGAGGCCACACCGGAGGAATTACCATTAAAAAAAACATTCCCCCCGCCAACGGTTCGCGGCACGGTCAAATCCCCCATATTTCCTGGGAATTCAGCGCCGAAAGCCGACCAATTGCCACCACTTAGGCCGAACTCCAAACGTTGCCCCAAATCAAACGCAGCAAGTGGAGAAACCACATTTTGCATATCAGCCAGATCAATAGCCGACGAACTCTCTAAGCGCAGCAAACCGGCTCCGCCATCACCACCATCATTGCCGACCGCGCCCATTCCGCCGCGCCCACCATCCAATTCAACGGAGGCGGCTGCACCAAAATCCATCGCCCCACCGCTCTGCAACAACACTGCCCCTCCAGATCCACCACCACCACCCGCATCTCCTGGCAAGGATTCATCCCAAACTACGCCATCAATACTGTAAGAACCGGAAACCACCGCAGCACTGTCTCCACCATTTCCACCCTGACTTAATATTTTCCCGTGCAAAGAAAACAGATTCCCAGCGTGAATTTGAACGGCCCCGCCACCAGCACCGCCGCCAGCTCCGTCGCAAGTTCGATACGTTTCAATCACCTCATCAAGCACGTTAAACGAACCATGCATACTCATTCCCGCTCCACCGCCGCCGGCCCCGCCACGCAAGAAATCCTGACTCGGATCCAGAGTATAAAAATCTTCTAAAGGTCCGGTGCTGGGCAGGTATTCACCGCCCTCGGCGTCCTCAACCACTCCGTCGCCCAAATTGTCCCACAACAAGAACGACGTCCAACTATCGCGATCCGCTGGCAAGCTCGCGTCGCCAATAAATGCCCGCTCACCATTGAAGTCCCAATTTTCGGGCACCTCCGCGTTGGGGTAGTCGGGAGTCAAATCTGGGGTAGGCAGGGGTGAACCGGTTACATCGTTGCCCTCGGTATGGAAATCCCCACGCGTACCGGCAAGCCAATATCCGCCGCCGCCGCCGCCGCGAGATCGGCCCCGGAAGGACGTATCCACAATCCAAAAATCCCAGTGGTAGCTGACAATTCCATATCCTAAGGCGTTGGAGGCCCAAGTCTGATTGGCAACGTCAGCCTCGAACGGAATTTGATTCGATTTTGGAGGCCAAGCCCAGCTTCCCATGCCTGACCCGGCAGCAAGGTCATCTGGGATCAACAATGCGTCGGCAGCAGGCAGAGGATTTCCAAGCGCATCCGAGCCGCCAATGCGACCACCATTTTCACCATGCATGAATCGCGAAGGATTATCACTAATGCCATCTGTAAATCGGGTCGGATCCGGCGTCGGGCCACTGCCACTGTGATATGCGTACCAGCCATCCTTCGAGTTGTCAAAGTAGCTGGGGTGCAAATACCAGCTGGCACCGCCTCGACCGCCTGAGCCTGCACCTAGCTGGCCGATGCCGCCATCACCGCCTTGGGCTTCATCTTCATCCGCCAACAACAACTTCATCGCTGCTGACGGCTCAGTACTGCCCAAACTGGAATAATCTAGACGTTCGCCGTCAGGGCGGTGCATCGGGAAATTAAGCGGCGCATCTTCCCCCGAACAATCCAAAACACCACCGACGAAGACATTACCTCTGGTGACAATTTGTAACGAATTATTACCTTTTGCGCTGAGGGTGGAACCAACCGGCAATTCCATTTTTTGAACAAAAAAGACGCCTCCTTGGCTGCCTTTTACTTCGATGTTTCGCCCTAGCAGATCGGAATAAAAATTCTGATCATCAGTGTCGATTGAATTCGCTCCAAGATTAAAAATAAGCTCGCCAAGAATTCCATGTCCACCACCTAAATGCTTACCGGTAAATGGATTCAAGCCAGAATCTAGGACCCCATTACCCCTCCATAGACCAGCTGTGCTCCATTCGGCGAGCAGTTGATCCACTGTGGCAAAGGACTCAGAAAGGGTGCCTTCCGTATCCCCGGTAGAGCCATCACCTGGGTCGGGGTTTTTGGACCCGCCTCCTCCGCATGCCGACAAAAGTAGGCACACCGGAAGCATGAATTGGAGGAGATTTTTCAAGAGAGAAGTTGCGCGCGGTGGACAGGTGTGGCGTCGCAGCTCAGGTTATCCTTGGAATCAGTCCAAGTTTCACAGTATGACTGCTCTGCCTGGGCTATCCCTTTTGCTGGAAACTTATTCCGTCCAAGGGAAAGCCGCTTCTGTCACTTTGAAGTAAGCGTTTGGATGACTCCCGATCAGCGCTTGGATGAGATCCTGATCAAAAGTGATTTGGAATCGTAGTAAGCGAGTTTGAGCAGGAGAGAGCTTCATTTCCTTAGAGCCACCATCCACGGTGTTATAGCCCGGGATCACCCATTCGGACTCGCTACCAGCCAAGACATCAATGACCCCATTCACTTCGAAGCCGTAGGCGGTTGCGACGGCCAACCAAATGGGAGTAACGCCTGGGGTGGTTGGGTTACTGTCTTGGTAGAGCAAGGTGCCACCACCGCCAGTTCCATCGCTCCATTCACAAGTGATCTCGTAGTCCGTAAATTTGGCGAACAAGATGGTCGTCGGAACTGCGTAATAGCCCGACATCGCGCCAGTGGAGTTGCCGTTGAACACCACCGATCCGGTTCCAACCGCTTTGGCAACGGTGAGATCGCCAGCCGTGCCTGGAAGGGAGCCGTTATAAGTGCCAGAATTTGCGCCGCTCTTGCCAAACTCGGGCCGGGTGCCTAAATCATAGGATTCGATCGGGCTCACCATGGAAGCAGCCGCAGTGAGGTCCGGCGCCGACGCTGAATTAATGCGCAGCAGACCCGCACCGCCGTCGCCTCCGGAATTACCGACGGCACCGATTCCGCCAGTGCCTCCATCAAGCAGCATCGAATTGCTGTCCAGACTGAGGTCGCCGCGAACTTGAATCAGCAAAGAACCACCGGAGCCGCCACCGCCACCGGCATCGCCTGGGCGCGTGAATTGGTAAGCGTCTGTATCAAGCAAATAGGCGGAACTGACCTGGGCAGCGCTGTCGGCTCCGTTACCGCCAGCCACGGTGATTGCCCCGGTTATGGTCAAGTCACCAGCAACCCTTAATTGCACTGCACCACCACCTGCGCCGCCGCCGCCGCCATCGGCACCGCGATATGTTTCTAAGTCGGTTTTGCCACTGCCGAAATACTCGTTGTTAAACGAACCATGTTCTGACGCACCTGCTCCGCCTCCACCGCTGCCACCGCGTAGGTAGCCGTCGGCTGGCGCTAAAGTGTAAAACGGGATGGTTGAACCGAAGTGGCGTGGGTCGAAAGCGCCGCCAGAAGCGTCCTCGATGGAATGAGCGCCGGTGAGATTGTCTAGGTATAAGAACGATCCCCAAGCTTCGCGGTCATCAGGATCTGAAACGGCAAGCCCAGTACCTTTTTGACCATTGAAATCCCAGTTCTGCGCGCCCGCTTGCTCGATGTTGATGGTGTGGAGATCCTCGCCGAAACCATCCTGGAAGAATGGATCTTCATCGTGGAAATCTCCGCGGGAGCCAGCCGTCCAGTAACCTCCGCCACCACCACCGCGTGACCGGTTGCGGCAAAAACGCTCGTAGAAAAAGTTACTATGCTTAAAGGTTTGAATCAAATCGCCCGCGGTATTTTGATGCCAAGTGCCGGCAACAACATCGGCCGCGTCAGGGATGACATTGCTCTTAGGAGGCCAGGCCACGCTGCCCATGCCGGAACCACTAGCGAGATCGTCGTCCTGCAATGCCGCGGCTGCGGCAGGGAGTATGGCACCAGAAGCAGTGCTTCCGCCCACTCGCCCGCCATTGTTGCCGTGAACGCCGACCAAAGATTCACTGCCAACACCATTCACGTAACGGCTGTCGTCAGCCAATGCACCGCCATCGTGCTCACCAAACCAGCCGTTTTTGTTGTCGTTGTAATACCCGGTGTAGTTGTACCAAGCAACGCCACCTCGACCGCCACCACCGGAGGCTAGATTGCTGCTGCCGCCGTCGCCGCCGTCGGCTTCATCGCTTGACAACATCAGGTCCATCATTTCGGGCGTGGGATCTAAAAAACCACCCAGGCCGTTGACGTAAGAAAGGCGCTCGTCGTGGGGCCGAGTCAGGCCGAAATTCACTGGCGCATCTTCCCCCGAGCAGTCCAAGGTGCCGCCGATGTTGGCGCTGCCGCGCACGAATAAACGGAACGGCAAGGCGCCAGTCGCCGAGGACGTTTTGGTCGGTGCCAATGAAACCGAAGATGCCATAAATACACCGTCGGTGATATTTACAGTGGTGTTCAACAACTCGCTATGAATGGCGCCAGTAGTCGTGTTGAAGATCAAGCCATCCAAATCCAAATCGCCCAATGCACCGTGGCCACCACCAGGATGAGTACCCGTTGCAGGCTTCAAACCACTATTCAACGCGCCTGTGCCCAACCAGAGGCCAGAAGCACTGGTCCCTTCGTCCAATTTTTCGGTGGTGCCAAAATTCTCAGAGACCTCTCCAGTCAGCCCAGCCTCCTCGGGCAAAGGAATGGTGAACGAACCTGCGTTCAGTAAGCGATTGCCAACCAGGTCGCCGATTTGATTGGAAACATCGACACGCAACAAACGAGTTCCTTCGCCCCCCGTTGGGAATTGCGCAATGGGCACAAAGGTTAGTGTGGTTTGCCGAGTATCAATGTCGACGTCGAAGGTAAACTCGCCCTCGAAAGGGAAAACCGTTTCACCACCGGTGCCCCCGACCGAAACCAAGCTGACTGCTACCGTCGGGCTAGAGCCATCTGGATCGAGTAATTGAATGCTGCGGATAACGTCGTCAAAAACTAGGCTGACATTAAAATCACGCGAAGTTGGCGGCGCCGATTCCGACGGAAATACCGAGACGGAGGGAGCACCTGGAACAAAATCTTGAATTCCGGTGGCAGTAAAGGTGCAACGAATCGGGGTAGTATTGGGACGGCCGATGAAAGAGCGCACCACCGCGTCGTCACCTGGCGATGCAAACAGATTCAGGGTGTACTCAGTCGATTCGTCAAAGCCGAAGGAAACACCTTCCGAGGTGTCTTGATAAGACGGACGGAAAATAATCGTGCTCCCATCGACCAAAAACCGGCCAGTTGGCGAGCCACCGTCTGCAGTGCTGATCAGGTTGATCTCCGAAAAGGACACCGACGAGGCTTTGACCCGATCATTAAAGGTAAAAATGATATCGGAGTTGGTATTCAGTTGGCGGACAGCGCAAGAACCAGCGCCACAACCCAAGGAACAAGTCTCGAGTTCAAAAACAGCCTGTGAAGACGAGGATGCGGAGCCACCACCGCCACATGAGGCGAGGGCAAAGAGGCCTAAAACAGGCAGGACGCGTAGATTATTCGACATCGGAGAACGCGGATGGGTTGCTGGAGGCCGGATTTTTGGTCACCAGCCGCATGCTTTAGTTTATCAGAGTCCTGTCGCTAGTTACCGGTTCGACGCCTAAACTGTAAGCAAAATGCCAGCCATGCTCCGCCTCTCACTGATCCCACTCATCATCGTCGCTCTCGCGGTGTGGGGATTCTCTGCACCTTCAGCGGCAAAATATGCGCCAGAAGTGGCCGCCGGCTTGCGCAATATTGCTCTGGCGTCGGCATTGAAGCATACCGACCCGGCCTTGGCGTTGCTTGAAAACGCTATCCAAGCCTCGGACATCGCTGAAAATACTCAATCCAGTGAACAGGCTGAAATCGCTCGATTGCAAACTAAAACGTCGATCGCAGCGATCGCCGATTTACCAAATGCGGCGGATTTGCCGTGGCGGGATTGGTTCCAAGCAGAAAAAGGCGTGCACCCAGATGTCGCTTACCAGCTGTTCCGTGTTGGAAGTCAACTGAATGACACTCAAGCATTGGAATGGGCCAAGGAGCTGGACCTGCGCACCACCCCCGCCGACTTGCGCCTAGAGGCGCATAAAGTGCTTTGGCAACAAGACCCTAGGTTGGCGGTGCAACGCGGCCATCGTTTGGTAAGGGAAGCGCCAAGAGGAACCGAGTTTTTACACGCCCGCTATGTCAGTGAGGTCATTGGCCCGTTAAGCAACCCGTTGTGCGAACAGGTATTGTTGAACGTCGCTCACCGCGATGGCTTGGAAAGTCAAGCTCGCACTTTGGCCATTCAGGCGGTAGTTGACCGCAAGGCTTATCATTTGGCGGCTGACATGGCGGCTCTGTACCACGCCAGCACCGGTGACCTTTTGGTGCGCAAGCGCGGATTGAAAGCCGCCGTAACCCTAGACGTGGAAATAGGCAAGCAAGCCCTGATGGGCGATATTCCTAACAAGGACGTGCATCCTGGCCTATACAGTCTGGTGCGCGAACTGCGCCAGGAATTAAATCTGCCTCCGATCGACTGACCGCGCATGAGCATGCGATTATTTGACACCCACTGCCACTTAACATGGCACGCCGACGAAGACCCAGTTGAACAACGCCTGGAACGTGCTCGAAACGTAGGCGTGCGGTCCTTCATGACGGTTGGCGTTGACGTTATAAGTTCACGCCAATGCCTAGACTTATCGCAACGCTTTCATGACGTAATCGCGAGTGTCGGCGTCCACCCCAATGACTGCGGCACAGTAGCCGAATTTGAGCAGCGCTTCGCCGAGATCAAGCAACTCGCCGACGCTGGCGGATTTCACGCGATTGGCGAAACTG
>JACNIZ010000003.1 GCA_014382805.1 Planctomycetota bacterium | reverse complement strand
AAAATTGCGTCGGGTGAACTAAAGGCGGAGATGCCACCATCGCGCATAATGAACGCCAAGCCCGGAGCCGTTTGCACCGGACCCATTTCGACGGACCGTCCGCCAAGGTTTTGCAGCATGCTTTTTCTGCGCAAATTACTGGCTTGAAGTACCTCGACCGCGCCGATGGCGGGCGCCAAAATTTCGCCACGGGCCAACGCCGCTGCGTGGCGATTTCCCGGAATGCCGCCTTCGGAAAACAAAGGCTGTGAAACTTTGGCCGATTCGGTTGAACCCGGAAACGGCAGGAAAGCCATGCGCGTGCCGTGGAACCAAGCGCCTTTGTCGGTAGCCCCAATCAAGCTGCGCAAAGTGCCGTAATTCTTAGAGGTAAACGGCCATTGTGCCATCAAACCGCCGTCTTCGGCATGGATCAACAACGCATGAACACCATCGCGCGGAGCACACAAAAAACGTCGGCCGTCGAAAGCGGGTGTGCCATTGGCGAAAGTGTCCTGGCGGATGGACTCCATTCCGTTTTGATAAACGTCGACGTCGGCGCGATCGTAAAGGCGCGTCCACAAAGTGCGGCCGGACGACGCTTCCAATGCACTAATGGTGCCCAGATTGCTGCAGAAAAGCACGCGGTCTGCATTTGCGGCCGGCGGCTGGCATGCCATTTCGCGCAGGATGTTGCCGAAAAGATTGGTTTCTTGCTGGCCAGAAACTACGAAGGTTTTCCAGAGCTGTTCACCGGTATAAAGGTCCAGGGCCACCATCGACAAATCAATGGTTCCGACCGCATCGTATACCGGCAGAAATACTCGACCATCTGCAACCGCTGGTGGAGCGGCCACCATGCCGCGCGGTTCACCGGTGTTGCCATTGGTCCAGGGCACTTCTTGTTTCCACAGCAAATCGCCGCTTTGGGCGTCAAAGGCGAACAAGCGTCGCGCTGGCAATTTCCGTCGTACTGGAATTGGTTTCCAGGATTGGCCGCGGGTGAATTCATCGAAGCGGCCGACGCCTCCCGGTTCTTGCAGCACTGCAAGCACGATGCCGTCTTCCAAAACTGGAATGGTCAGAGTGTCTGGGTTGTAGCCCTGAGCAAGCTCATGTTTGGCGTCGCCATCCTGAATCTCCCAACCGGGTGCGCCGTGGAACCGCCACTGGATGCTGCCATTGCCTAAGTTCAACGCAGTGAGTTCAACACCGTTACTAATGAAGCCCAACCCTTCGCCGAAAGCCATGCGATGGCTACGACTGGGGCCATCAAATAAGTTATCGATGAAGTCGTAGCGCCACAGGGGCCGCAGCCCTTTGGCTTCGACCAATGGCAACGCTGGGTCGTCGAGGCCACTATAAAACGGCAGCGTCGTACGCCATTGATCTAAACGCTTGGGTGCCGAGTAGCCCCGATCGTGGGCCAACTCTTGCAACGCATTTTGCGCCGCATCGCCGACCTCGGTACCGGAGTATTGAGTAAGCAACTCCTGCAATGCGACCGGGTCGGGTGGATGCAAGGCTTCAGCCAATTGCTTGAAGCCATAGCGTTGCACCAGCACGTTGCGCTGGCTGGCCGCTTGCTCTCCCAGTTCAGCCAACATGTTTGCCGCCACCACCGAGGCGCCTTGGCACAACATGTAGTCATCGGTGGTGACCAAGGAGCTGGAGCCAGCTTCCAAAATTTCCTGCAACAATGCAATCGCCGACTCCGACTGATCGCTCGCCAGCAATTCGCGAGCGTCGGCTAGCTTGCTTTCTAAGGCCCGGTCCAGCGGCACGGTCACGCCCTGTGCCTGGCCCGGCGCTGGCTCCTGTAGTGGAGCCAGGCTGAGTAGCAAACAACAAAGTGTGGGCAACATCAGGACAGATTGAGACGTTTACGCAGCAGCCATTCGCTGGCCGCGAACAGGAAAAACAGGACCATCAACAAGCGCGGGTCAATGGGTTGGTCGTGGCTGGCAATGAGACGGGTGAGACGCTCTTTGCCGTCAAGGCGGTCGAACAATTTTTGCACTTGATCGACTTGAACCAGCATACCGCCGGTGGTTTGAGTCAACCTAGCCAAAGCCGACGTGTCCTGAGTGGTGTCATGCATTTCCACGGATGGCAAAATGGTGTGGAAACGCGCGCTGGCCAGCAATTCGCCTTCTTTTTCATCATTTTCAGTCAGGTAAACACTGCCAGGGCCTAGTTCAGCGGCGCGAACCCGGCCACGGAAGGTGCCGACTTGGTTGGGCACCGGATTCAGAATAATGACTTGTTCGCTGCCCTCTAGGAACGCGGGCACCCCATCTTCGGCGCGTAGCGGCTCGAAGGCGTCGTCTTTCATTCGCGCTTCCACCGTCAAAAAGCTGCCCAGCTCTACTTGCGAGCGGTCCAAATCTAGGCGTACCCGGCCTTGAGCACCGCGCAACCGAGTGCTGGCCAAATGACGCAGCGCCGATCGCCAAAAGCGATGCAGCTGTGATTCGCCGCCGGGGAATCGCCAGCGCCAGGTTTCGTCGCTGCCAATCCAACCCACCCAACCTTCGGGCGCATAAATACTGGCGGCCAAAACATAGGGGCCGTTTTCATTGCTCAGCTCCGAATGCAGCAGCCATGCTTGA
>JACNIZ010000204.1 GCA_014382805.1 Planctomycetota bacterium | reverse complement strand
TGCTGCCACAGCTCCAAAGCCTGATCCGGGTCGGGCGCGACGTGCAACCAAGTGATGTACAGCGATGCGCCGTCGCGATAAGCATGAGATATATGTGCCAAAATCAAACTGGCAGGCAATTGCTGACGCAATGCTTGGTGTAGCGCTGGCAATTTTGACCACGGTGCGGCGGTCTCAAAAGTTTCGACCATCATTCCCATGTCGAGCAAGGTATCGCGGAAGTACGGCAACTCAAATCGCTCTTTTTCCCAACGCCGCCCTGGGCTGCTACCGATCCCTAAGCCGCCGCACCTTTTGGCGATGGATTTAGCCGCGGAGACCTCTGCCTTCACCAAGGTGGCATGGCCTTCAAAACCGAGCATGAAATGGCAGCCATCCAAATAGGTGGATTTGCCCAATAGCCGCAATAACTTGACCCCCTTACTGCGATCAGCGCCGCCTAGTTTCATCAACAAACGCGTTTCGGTTTCGTCGGAAAGGCGGAATACAGCTGGGCGCAACCCGTTTTGCATAATCTGTTGCGCTGCGCCAAAACCGTTGGCGAAATCAGGGAAAAAGAAAGACTGATATTGCGTTGCTTGCGGCAAAGCATGCACGCGCATAGTTGCTTCGGTAATGACTCCCAAAACGCCTTCGCTACCTACCATCATTTCCTTGATTTCAGGGCCGGTCGCAGAGGCAGGCAAAGCACGCGATTCCACTTGCGACGGTGGGTCGGACGGCGTCAGCATTCGCACCGCGGCGGCCATGTGTTCAATTTTTCCGTAAAGCGTCGAGTTTTGGCCGGCGGAACGCGTTGCTAGCCAACCGCCTAAGGTCGAAAATTCGAAGGACTGGGGAAAGTGTCCGAGCGAAAAACCTCGATGTTGCAGTTGTTGCTCCAAGGCGGGACCGAATATGCCGGCCTGAATGCGCGCCAAGCCTGATTTTTCATCCAAATCCAGGACTTGATTGAGTTTTTGCATATCCAAAGCCAACACGGCGGCGTGATCCCCGCGCAGTGCGTCGACCCCGCCAACCACGCTGGTCCCGCCGCCAAACGGCACGATTGCCACCCTGTTGTCCACTGCCCACCGCAACAACTCCTGAATTTGCTGCTCATTTTCCGGCAAAACGACGCCGTCGGGAGCGTGCAGCAGCCTATTGAAACGTAATCGCAATATGTCAGGTGTACTGCGGCCGGTAGCACATCGCAGTCGATCCTCGAATGCTTGGCTAAATGCACAGGGCGGCGCCAAGGGACGCGGTTCCGGCAAATGCGGCAACTCAGGCTCGACCGCCGCCGACGTCGAATTTGCGCTACGGTCGGTGAGCTGTAATTCCGCAAATAGTGATTCTTGCGCATAACTCGGCAACGGGAAACTACGGTTCAGTTTGCCCCATCCCCACCATCTACGCAGTGCTGCCATGGATGAATGTTGTCATCTGCAAGCCCCACAAGCAAGCGAAACGAGGAAGGACCTAAAATAACCAGATGCTCTCCCCAGCTTTGATTTTGTGTTTGTCTGCAATTGCCAACCCGCTTCCGGCAATCGATGCTGCTTGCTTGCCTATGGCGCCTGCCCATCTGCAAGCTAGTGAATTTCTTAGCAAAGCTAAGGAACTGCGTGAAAAAGATGCGTGGGCGGAGCTGGCTACTCTGGCTGAAAAACAAATCAAAACCGACGCCGAACAAAGCTTGGCCCTTAGTTTTTTGGCTATCGCTCACGCAGGAAATAAAGATTTTGACGAGGCTTATCAAGCGCTCGAAAGCTTGCAAAAAAATGGCGTCGATTTGGATGGTATCGTGGAGGGTCTGGGCTCGCCGATGGTTGAAGTCGTCAATGCAATTCATGCCCACTGCTGGGCGAATTTTGATCCGACTTTTAACCGCAAGTGTTGGCAGCGTTTGTACGACGACTTCGGCACCAGCAAGTATGCCCCGATCGCGGCATCGCGGCTGTTGATGGCTAGTTTGAAAGATCAGGACCTAACTGGAATCAAACAGTATTCGGAATTTTTTGATCGACGCATTCAGGTGGCGATTGACGACAAGGATGCTGGCACCGAAGCCGATTTAGGCCGGCGTTATGTGGATGGATATTTGCGCGCGCTTCAAAGCAATGCGCGGATTGAAGGATTGGCGCAGAAAGTTTGGAGTCAGGCGTGGCAAAGCGCGAGCGAAAAATATTCCTATGCGGGCCCGATGGGTGGATTGATGTCGGATGGTGTAGCGATCGAAACGGCTGAATTATTGGCTCGGCGCGAGTGTGAAATCGATACCGACAACGCCTTCAACACCATCGCTCTTGCAACTTATTTGAGCGGCGAAAAAGTTCAGCCGGGGCATCCTCTATTCGAAATGGAAGCGGAGCCTAGTGTGCGCTTTGAAGACTGCACCGAAGAAATAGGCCTAGCCGGGTTGAGAATTGCACGGGCAGCGGCCGCTGATTTCGATCAAGATGGCGATCCTGACTTAAGCTTGTGCGGCCGATTATTTGAAAACCGCAAAGGTAAATTTGTCGACGTCGGCAATGAACGCGGCGTGACTCAGACCGGCTTGGGTTCGGTATTCGGAGACTTTGATGGCGACGGCTATTTGGATTTACTCATCGCCAAAGGCGGAAATGCCGTTCTCTATCGCAATTTGGGCAAGCGCGGCAAATATCAGTTCGAGGACGCGACCACCAGCAGCGGACTTAACAACATTAAATTGGAGTCGTCGCCAGAAGGGGCGGCGTGGGTAGATTTTGACGACGACGGTGATTTGGATATTTACTTCGCGCTCTACGAAAACCCGATGAGCGTGGGCCATCACGATGTGCTGGCGGTGAATCAGGGCGACGGCACATTTATCGACCAATCCGAAAGTTTGGGTTTGCATACTGCGGGCCCATTTTGCGGCCGAGGCGTTTCACCATGCGACGTCGATCACGACGGCCATAGCGACATCTTTGTCTCCAACTATCGGTTGCAGCCCAATCTGCACTGGCAATGGCGCAACTCAGGATTTGTCGACTACTCCGCAGAAATTGGCACCAAAGGTACTCTTCAACCCGCTGACGGCCAGTATTACGGTCACACCATCGGCAGCTGCTGGGGCGACGTCGACAATGATGGCCACATCGATTTATTTTCCGCCAACTTGGCCCACCCACGTTTTATCCGCCAGGGTTTTTCAAACCAATCCATGTTATGCATGAATCAAGGCGACGGCAATTTTGTCGACCAAGCGGTGCAACGCGGCATTCGTTTCCAGGAGACCAATTCGGATCCAGCATTCATCGACATCGATAACGACGGTGACTTGGATCTATCCATAACCAACATTTATGAAGGGGTGCCGTCGGCGTTGTTCCAAAACGATGGCAACGGCAACTTCCAAGCGATCACCTTCCGAGCTAATGCCGCCTCTTTTCATGCCTGGGGACAGACTTGGCTAGATTTTGACGGCGACGGCTTTTTGGATGTGATTTACGCCTCAAGTAACGGCGTGCGTGCACTGCGCAATTCGGGCAACTCCAATCATCACCTGCGGATTGCACTGCAAAGTAAGGGTAGCGATACCTCCGCCTTTGGTGCCATCGTCACGGTGACCACTTTGGAAGAAGAGCAACCGCGGCAATGGGTGCGCCAGTTGCACAACGCCCGCGGCACGACTTCGCAAGACGAGCCCATCGTGCATTTCGGGTTGGGCGATTATTCCGGGCGGGTGGAAGTTATTGTGCGCTGGCCGGACTCCGATCGCACTCAAAAGAAGACGCCGAAGCCGGACCGGACTTACCCCATCAAGCAGTCGCAAAAAGCCAAATAAGTGCCTGAATCACTTCCCAATTTCAACATTCAGCATTAAGTCGCCGATTTCTTGAATGAGTTGCTGACGTTCCTCGGCACCCAATATTTCCAACTCGCGGCCGATATTCGCCACCGTGCCTAGACCAAGAATGGACCAAGCAATTAGTGAAGTTTGCCTGTGACTTTCTTGATTTTGGCGATGAACAGCAACCTGTTTTTGAACGAAGCCATGAAAGCGCTGATAAAGGTCCTTCAAGCTGGCTTTGATTTGCGGATCGTCAGTCTCAGATAATCCGGTAAACACCAAACGGTAAAGACCAAACTCACCGTGGTGACTGGCTTCGTACTGCAAAATAATTTGGGCAGGACTAGCAGAATTTTCTGAGCTAGCCTGCCCTTCTCTCGAACCCTCCAGCAGCCGATTCCAAGTCTGTTCCGAATATTGATAAACGTAATCCAATGCGGCAATAAACATGGCCCGCTTATCTGGCCACAGACGATAAAGCACGTTTTCTCGCACCTCGCATTGTTGGGCCAATGCAGCAGTAGTAGTCCGCCTATAACCCAGGTCAACAAAGGTGCGAGAAATCAGTGGAATGTAATCAAGTCGGCGTTGCGCCCGTTGGTTGGGTCTCGCCATGTGCGTGGGGTACAGATCGGTGGAAGTTAACTGTGCTCATCATACGGCGCGGCCAGATCGCCCTCCAATTGGAAGGCACTTTCTCACCTAGCTTGAGTACTTTGATTAATCATCGCTCTTCAATTGATTAGCCGGCACGATTTCAGTTTTCATGATTTCGCGCATCGCTTTAAGAGTGGCTTCGTTGGGCTTGAATTCTGCCGCAATAAGTTCGGTAAGGTCCAAAGCTTGAGCGCTTGAGCTGCGATAGTCGATTTCCCAGCGGGACAAAATTAAGTCCACTCCAGCTTCTTTTGCAATCGCAGGCAGACGGCTTTCAATCGTGGCAAGGATGTCGTCGATGGAGGCTCCGGAAAAGCCTTGCTCATGGAATTTCCTTTGCATCGCAGGTCCAATTTCGTCAAGGCTTTTGACCAAATCATGATCACCTTGATCTACGGCACGCTGGCGCAAAGTTCCAAAATCCGCCATCTGCTTTTGCAAATACTCCGACATTTTTTCGGATCGAATGAATGCGATCGCGATGGCCCTGGAGTCATAAGTCCCTACTACTGCGGAAGGTGCGGTTGTTTCCTTAATGGAAATCCCGGTACTCGTGCTAAGGACCAGGGCGATGGTGGCGAGGAGTTTTTTCATTTTTCTATTGGATTAAGCCGGGCTTCGCGGGCCGGACGTTAAGTAAGTATACACTTACACAACCAATCTGCGCAACTAATTCCAATTCCCGCTTAGCACAAAAGCACCCCAAGATGCGGGTTGTGGTTCAACACCGGCGGCGCGATGCTGGTTCATCATTTTCAATTGGGCGGCGCGCAGGGCTTCGGCTTTACCCATGCCTTGCTCCCAATAATATTGATAAAAATCCACCATTAGGTCGGCGCTTTCTTTATCTCCGACCTTCCACAACGAACTAAGCACAGATTTTGCACCGGCGACCTCAAAAGAACGGCGCAAGCTCATCAACCCGTTACCGGCTCGACTACTGCCCAGCGCGGTTTCACAAGCTGAAAGCACCGCCAATTCACACTTGCTGAGATCCAAAAAACTCACTTCTTCGGCTGACAGATAGGCGTCGTTTACGCCTGCAGGAAGTTGCTGGTTTGCTCCAGCCAGCACCAAACCGGATAGCAACCCAGGCAACATGCCGACGGCTTTTTGCTTTGCACCCAATGCTGTGATTTTACTTAGTTCTGCTCCGTTGGCCATCAGCGAAGGGAGTTTTTCGGGTTCAAAAAAGCCGTGAGTAGCAAAGTGCAGGTAACGCATTTGCGGTAGTAGTTCACGTACCGCACTTTCAGTGGCGGCAGCACTTTTTAGCTGCACTACCGGAGAATCCCACTTAAGAACGTATTGAATCAAGTCTTGAATGGCTTGAATTTCCATTTGGGTACCCGGCAAAGAAACCCATCGCTCGTGAATGCGGCCGCTGGCTTCAGTCGGAATCAGTGGCACATCTTCAAAGCCTTCGGCTTCAAAATAATTCACATTCCCAATCAAGCACAGCTCGCCCTGGCGATCGCGGCTGGTGGATTCCATCTTCGCCAAATTGGGAACGTCCGCCAGGTATGAAATTTGAAACTGCTCAAGCAAAAACTTCTTTTCGGGCGTTTGCAAAATGGCAAAAGGCAGCTCACAAATGATTCCATCCGGGCTGATCAAGATATTTTCGACGCCCTGCAAATAGGGTTGGATGGGTTTCCAGAGCAATTCGAAAAGTTGATCTTTTTCCTCAGTAATCGGGGTCAAAGAACGCCCCCCCCGGCTGATTCGGGTCAGATTTAATCGGTTTTGCAAATGGATTTCCAGATGCTTTTGAATTTCGATAGTAGCGCCGAGACGTACCAAAGTTGGCTGCCCCTGCAAGCGAATGATCCAAACAAAGGTTTCATCGCCGGCATAAAAGTCCAACAATGCGGTTTGTTTGGTTAAGGTTTGCTGCAGCGCCTCAGCATTGGGCTGGGCAAATACTTTTTCTAAGCCGGACTGTCTATTGAGTTCGGTTTCAAGACCAAGGCGACGCTGGCGCAAATCGGTGACCTGCTCAACCACCTGCGCTGCAGTCGCTTCGGAATTGTCGAATACCAATCTTTTGATCTGGTGATCTAAGCTTTGAATCTCGGCAACGATCGACCGATTCTCCTTTGACGCACTTTCCCGAATCCAAAGCCGAGATGCCCGTTGACTGCGTGTTGCTTTGCCTTTCCAATCCAAAAATGTGGAATACGTTTGAAACATAGGCTCCTCTTGCAGATGTCCAGCACAGTCCAGCAAGTCCTCCGGGCTAGGCCAAGTCGCCAAGTATTGAAAGCGCGCGCTCTCACTCATCGTTGGGAATTGCAAATTCAGCAGATCTGAGCGCGCGCGGTGGGCTTGCAAGTAATGCGGCAACGCTTGGCCAAATTCTCCAATAGAAAACATGCTGTCGGCATAGCTTAGTTGGCATCGAATCGTTTCTGGATGGGTAGCGCCCAACAGCGCACGCAAATCCTGCAAAGTAGCTTGGTAAATTTCTTTGGCCGCCTCGGCTTCGTGCCCAGCTAACAATGCAGCCGCCACGTTTTGGGCGGCAGATAAAGTCGACGGGTGGCGGTCGCCAAGAACTTGTTTGCTTACCTGCCAAGCTTGTCGCATTAGCACTTCGGCGACTTCAAATTCCCCCTTTTCAAAATACACCATCGCCAACCCAGCTCGGGCTCGAATGCTGACCACATGGAGGTCGCCAAAATGCTTCTCCGTGAACGCAATGGCCTGATTGAAATACAATTCGGCGTTGGCCATGTCCCCGCTTGCACGGTAAGCCAAACCCAAATTTATCATTCCAAGTACATGGTCAGGATGGTCAGGAGCTAAAGTTTGACGACGCAGTTCCCACGCTTTCAGCAAGTAAGGGATAGCGTCGTCAGGAGCGCCTTGGGTAACCCAAACCATTCCTAGATTGTTATAGGAAGTGGCGGTATGAGGGTGCACCTCACCGTACACATCGAGAGCAATTCGCAAGCATTCTTCCAGCAGCGGAATTGCTTTTTCCAGGTCTCCTTGGCTTTGATAAAGAGTGGCTAAATTATTCAGAATGGTCGAGGCCTCCGGACTGGCTTTGCCATATAGGTCTTGCGTGGACAGCAAAGCGTTTTGAGACTCTTCTTGGTCGCGATCGTAGTCCCCTCGCGTGGTCAACAACACGCCTAGGTAGGACTCAACCTCCGCCGACTCAGCGCTGAGCCTACCGGCGACCTTATGCAAAACCTCTTTGGCGCGTTCCAGTTTTTCAATTCCGAGGTCCTCTTGCCCATTCAAACCTAAATTGAGTCCAATACGACCCTGCAACAAAGCCAGTTCCAAAGCCGACGCCTCAGGAAGCTGCTTGGTAAGGTCGTGCAAACGCTGAAATACGTCTGCAGCTTCCGAATAGCGCCCTAGAAGGTGTAGTGCCTCGCCCCAACCGAATAAACCTAGCAGGCCAATTTCGGATTCAGCCTCGTCGTATAGGTCCAGCACCTGGAGTAGTTCCGCATAAGCGCTGACCGCTTCATCAAGTTTGCCTTGTAGGTCCAATAGGGTTGCAAAATTGAACAGTGGTGTCGCCAGCATCGGATCATTCGCTGGCATATTCGCCCGCGTGAGTTTTAATGCTTGATCAAGACTATGATAAGCGCCAGCAAAATCGTCGATATCCATCTGCATCGTGCCCAAGTTGCCATAACTATTGGCGACCGCAATGTGGTCAGCGCCGAAGGCTTGAATGCGTAATTCCAATGCTTGTTTGGCAAACGGAATGGCGTCGGCGGCTTGATCCAGGTTGTAGAGATCAACGAGACGCCCATCCATGAACAAAGCTTGATCGATCTGCCACTGTTTGATGGCGTCGGCGTCGGGATTTGCTTGCGCACTTAACGTGAACTTGCCGCGATCACCATGCAGGGCGCAGACCTGGATTTGGATGGATTGCTCGGCGGACAATTCAATCATGGCCGAGCTATTGGTACCGCCCAGGCCGTCGTCGTTTTCCATTAACACCGCCTGGCTGGCGTCGCGCAGAATTAGGAATGCGTCGAATTCGCTGGAAGATAATTCGAATTGATACCAAGCCGACGTTGGGGCGGTGAATTGGAATGTTTTGCCCAAACTGTCGGCACTGGAATAGCCTAAATCCAAAATGGGCGAATGCACCTGGTTGTCACGGTCCACAACGCTTCCCTCGATTACTTTTTCGAGGGTCAAAAGCGGTGGAGCTTGGGGGGAATCCTGTGCCCAGCCGCACACGCTGAGAAATAGGGTGGCAAGCATGCTTGATCCTAGCACGAGCTATTGAGAATGAGTCCGTTGTTCATTTGCAACGTCCTGGCAAAAAAAGCCTATTCTGAAGATTGGGACCGCTTATGCCCACCTTCCCCTCCCTCCCGAAAACCACAATCCTGCTCGCGCTACTCTTCGCGACCAGCAACGCGGCCCCCGCGCAAAACTGGCTGACGCCGCCGTCGGAGCCGCCTGGTAATGCCAGCACGCCGGAAAAGATCGCATTGGGACTAGCACTATTTTGGGATGAACAGCTGTCTACCTCGGAGTCGGTCGCTTGCGGAACTTGTCACTTCCCCAGCGCGGGCGGCAGTGATCCACGTTCTTTTGCGCCGACCTCCACCCACCCTGGTCACGACGGGATTTTTGGAACTGCCGACGATGTTCAAGGATCTCCCGGCGTCGTGCTCAGTTTGGCCGACGGTTTGTTTGCTCCGGATCCGCAGTTTGGTTTTCGTCCGCAAGTTACCGGCCGCAAAGCGGGCAGTGCGATTAACGCGCTTTTGAACGCCACGCTGTTTTGGGATGGGCGCGCCGAATTTACTTACCGCAATCCGATTACGGGCGCGGTGGTTCTGCCAGCATGGGCGGCCTTAGAAAGTCAGGCCGTGGTGCCGCCGATGAGCAGCGTGGAAATGGCGCATCAAGGTCGCGATTGGCTGCAAGCTGCGTCGGAGTTGGCGAATAAACGCGCGCTGGCCTTGTCGCCGCACATTCCGGCGGCGTTGGAATTGTGGATAGCAAATCGTCGTTATGCGCGCTTGTTTGAGGAAGCATTCGGAACTCCTGGGGTAGACGTCGATCGTATCGCTATGGCAATTGCTGCTTACGAACGCACTCTATTCGCTGATCAGACGCCTTTGGATGATTTTATGAATGGAAATAGCCAGGCGTTGACTGCGCAACAGCAACGCGGTTTGGATTTGTTTCAAAATAAAGGTGGCTGCGTGCAGTGCCACACTTTCCCTCAGCTCGGCAAGCAGCAGTTTCATTACACCGGGGTGCATGAGGTGGCGACGGATTTAGGCCGCGGCGCGATCACCGGCCTCGCGGCGGACGACGGCAAAATGCTGACACCAGGGTTGCGAAATATCGCATTGCGCGCACCATATTTTCATAACGGATCGGCGTCGACGTTGCTGGAGGTGATTGATTTTTACGACCGCGGAGGTGATTTTGATCATCCCAATAAATCGCTGGAAATCGCTCCAATTGGGTTGACTGTGGCCGAAAAAGCGGACTTGCATGCTTTGCTGAATGAAGCGCTGACCGACCCACGGGTGGCAGCCGCAAGCGGAGTTTTTGCGCGACCGAAATTGCGCAGCGAAGACCCAAATTTCCACGCCAGCTTCGGCACTGCCACCGCTGGTAGCGATGGAATCACGCCATATTTGGTGTTGGACGACCCTGCTCGTTTGGAAAATAATTGGCGTATAGCCATCGCCGACGGCTTCAGTTTCGGCTATGCATGGATTGGCCTGGACTTGCAAGCGGACCTGCCTGGACGCCCCTATTTAGGGGTGAATCTACACCTATCAGCCACCCCCAAAATGCAAGTCATCGGCCCCATTACTCTCAACGCCGACGGCCACGCGACGGTGAAATGGCCACTGCCCAGCAAGCCGTTTTTGAAGGGTCGCATGATCGCGATTCAAGCACTGGTGGCCGATCCTGGCGGTCCGGCGGGTTTCAGCGCTACTGCCGCAAGGGCCACGCCGTTATTGCCGGGGCACTAGCCTACGATTCGGCTTACTGCACTGGACCCTAGCGAGCGGCTCGGCTTACTGCACCGTGATGCTGATCAAATCCGTCATTCTGAGCAGATAAACCGCGCCAGAATGAGAGGTCAGATAAGCCAATCCAACCGCGTGCCAAGTTGCACCGGGAGTATTCGGAATGGTCAAGGTCGGCGTGACGCCGTTGCCGTCGAAATCGATGATTCCGCCAAGCTGAGTTAGGTAGGCGGGCTGGTATGGATTGTTTAACAATCCAGTATTGCGACCATCGCCAAACGGCAGGCGGTAACTTCCCTGCGCGGACGACAGCAACACGACAAAGGGCGTATTGAAATCGGCGAAGGGGAAGTGCGTGGCTTCAAAATGGATGGAGTCGCCGACCGCATAGGTCGGGCTTACCGCGGTCAACGTTTGCGAGCGCGCGCCACCGGCGTAGGGCTGGTTGAATCCATTGTGATCATCCAACCAAAGCGCCGTAAAGTTTTCGTAGTCGGCGTTATAGCTGAGCTGAATGAAGTCGCAATCAGCGCTGCTGTTTTTCAAACTCACGGTCGGCAGAAAGTTGAAGCCGCCATCGCGCGACACCGCCAACGAGCTTGATTCGACTGCACTGCCGTCGCAAAAAGCTACGGCCCATAAGTCTTCGTAGCCAGCGATTACCGGCTCGGCACCGCCTTGACTGGTCAACGTACTTTCCGTCCAGCTAAACCCAAAATCCTTGCTCACACTGACGTAAACCTGATCGCTGCCACTGCGATCGTCTTCCCAGGCGACCGCTAAAGTAGCCATGTCGAACGCCAAAGATTGATTGTCGACGTCGGCGCCCGAAGCCAGCACTGCTTCCGGCAACGGCCAAATATGGCCTCCATCCGGCGAATAGAGCACGTGCAGTTCTTCATCAATCGCCGACGTCGAAGTTTTGTTTTCCAACCATGCCACCGCCAAGCCGCCCATGCCGCCGGTGATCTGAATGCGCGCGCCTGCTACGTTGCCGACGCCCGGGCCGTTTTGATCGATCTGCTCGTCGTCCATATTCATCATCCACGACACGCCACCGTTGTGGGTCATGCGCAAAAATAAATCATCCTGCCCGGCCAAATTTCGGTCGTCGGCCCAGGTCATAAAAGCGTTCATCCCCTCACAGCAAATCGCGACGCTATCACAATCGGCCATACTGGTATTGCCTTTCAAAGTAGGGTTCCAAGTCGAGCCAAAATCCATCGACGATGCCATGTAGACGTCTTCGCCCCCGCCCGGTCGTTCCACCAACATCGCTACAAATACGTTGGCGGCGCTAGCTACGACTTGCAGCTCGGTCACCGCTTGAGCGCCCGCCGCATAACCGTCATCCAAACGTGCGGGCGTGCTCCAAGTCAACCCGCCATCGCTAGTCCGACTCCAATAAGCGTCGGCCGCACCGTTGCGCAAATCCCGCCACGCCGCATAGCCGACGCCGTTAGCCACAGCCAGGCCACGGCTGTTCACGAACTTAGCGGCGCCAGTTAGGTCGTCATCTACGCGCACTCGCGAGGCCCAATCCACTGCGCGGCCATCAGCGCCGGCGGCATAGATTTGCTGAGCACTTTGGTCCACCCACAATGACAGGCTTAAATCGCCGACCGAAGCCAGCGCTGGCGCCTGAGCCACCAATTCCGAATCCAACATTTCGGGTGAGCGCGGTTGTTGAGCTGCCGCCGCAAAAACTAGAAGTACAATTTCAAGCATGGCCTAGCTAATTGTAAACCAAAAACCAAGGCGGCGATGCGATACTCCTATCCTGCTAAGGAGCAAAATTAAATGACAACTACCCTCGGTCACATCGCCGTCAGCGCCAGCTTCGACCCTACTGCCCGCGAGGGCGGAAAATTGTCCTACCTCGCCGAAGCGGAAAAATTGCGCGCCGCGGATCAAAGCGGTCTTTATCAAGCGTTTACCCTCGGTATCCCGGCAACAGCTCCGGCTGATTTTGAAGAGCTTTGTACCTCTCTGCGCAGCATGGGTTTTCCAGAATTGCGCGGCATCATTCAAGGCGTCGAACTGTGTGATTTGAGTGTGGCCGACGAATCACTGCAAACGCTGATTGACTCATTGCAGATCGCGGTGGCAAATGGCGTCACCAAGGTCTTCACCGTGGCTCAGGAATGGCCGGCCGGTTCTCGGGATGCGGACTTCAATCAAGATCTACTGCCGGCCTTCGTGCAAACAGTCAGTACGGCCTTGCGCGAGGTTCCTGAAATTCTTGAATTCGGAATTGAGCCTTTGATTGCCGCCGAGCAACAGCACGTCAATTCTTTGGCTAAGGCCCGATTGATGGCG
>JACNIZ010000274.1 GCA_014382805.1 Planctomycetota bacterium | reverse complement strand
CACGGGCCCGCCACCTTCTCGCTCCACGCGCCTTTCCCGATCTAATGCATCCTCGCCGTGGTTGCCGTGAGGCGCCCAATGCGGCTTTCGTGGCGCCTCAGTGCGGCCCCAAGGAGGCCCAAATGCAACCAGTTGAGTGATAACTTGATGGGGGCCAGCCGGGCCAAATCGTTGTGAGTGGCGAAATCGCTGCCTTAGACGTTTTTGATGGCCGCGCCAAGGAAGCCGGTGCGCGTCGCGTAATTCGCTTGACAGTGGCCGGTGCCTTCCATTCCGAGGTGATGCGCCCAGCCGCTGACAAATTGCAATTGGCTTTGGAAGAGACCGAATTTCGCGCTCCAGTTTGCCCGGTATGGCAAAACGCAACCGCCGCGCCATCCTCCGACCCGGTCGAATTGAAAAAACAGCTTGCCGCCCAATTAACCGCACCAGTGCGCTGGGAAGAATCCTATCGTGCGATGGCAGCCGAGCTTGAAGGCGACATAGCTTTCATCGAACCAGCCCCAGGGCGGGTTTTAGCTGGCTTAGCTCGCAAAATTGCGCCAGGTCGCACCATTCACAGTCTGCCCAAAGCAGACGCCCTCGAGTCCTTGAAAACGGAGCTGGCGCCAGCATGAGTCTCAACCCCGATCAGCTACGTATTTTGGTAACTGGTGCATCGCGAGGCATCGGCAAAGCCATCGCCATTGAATTGGCTAGCCGTGGCGCCAAAATTGCTGGTTTGGCCACTAAAACTGCCAACCTAGCTGCAACCCAGGCCGCTGTCGAAGCCGCTGGAGGCGAGTTTTTGGCTTTGGAAGGCGATATTTCAGTGCCTGAAACCGCACAAGCCGCTGTCAAAGCCATGGTTGATGCATGGGGTGGAGTGGATGGTCTCGTAGCCAATGCTGGTATTACTCGCGACAACCTACTTATGAGAATGTCAGCGGCAGACTTTGAATCCGTCGTTCAGACCAATTTGGGGGGTGCTTTCCACTTCCTTAAGGCAGTCACTCGGCCCATGATGAAGCAAAAATCTGGCCGCGTGGTTTTGGTCGGTTCCGTAGTTGCCGCCACTGGTAACCCTGGGCAAGCGAACTACTGCGCCGCCAAGGCTGGTCTGCATGGACTAGCCCGTTCCGCCGCCCTGGAGTTGGGCAGTCGCAATATCACGGTAAATGTGGTCGCTCCAGGATTTATTCAGACCGACATGACCGACGCTTTAAGCGAGGAGCAACGCGCCGCGATGGCCCAAAAAATCGCCCTCAAACGCCCCGGGACGCCCGAAGACGTCGCCGGTGCTGTGCACTTTTTACTCAGTCCTTCCGGTGCTTATATCACCGGTCAAGTCCTCCTAGTAGATGGGGGACTTTCCCTGGGCTAACCGCCCTTCTAGAATCCTCGAACCGGGACGCGCGCGCCACCCTGGCGGGCCCCCGGCCACCTCTCCCTAAGAGCCAACCATAGCCATGTCGGACATTCAAGAGAAAGTCTACGAGATCGTTTGCGAGCACATGGGTGCCTCGCGCGACAAGCTTGCACCTGAAACCAGCTTCATCAACGATTTGGGCGCAGACAGCCTCGATACCGTCGAACTCGTGATGGAATTCGAAAGCGCCTTCGATATCACCATCCCTGATGAAGACGCCGAGAAAATTCAAACTGTCGGAAGCGCGATCGAGTACATCGAATCGAAAATCAACGGCTAGCCTAGCCTAATTTCACATGGCTGATCCGGAACGCAGGGTCGTCATCACCGGGCTCGGGAGCATTACGTCTCTCGGCTTAGGGGCTGGCCAAACCTTCGAACAACTGCTCGCTGGACAGAGCGGTATTCGACTCATTGAACGGTGGTCCACAGAGGATTTTAGTACCAAAATTGGGGCTGAAATCCGTGATGTGGTTTACCACCCGTTGGAGCATTACTCGAAACGAGAATTGCGCCGAATGGACCCTTTCACCCAGGTCGGCCTTGTGGCAGCTCGTGAAGCTGTTGCCGACTCCGGCATTTCAGACGTCGACTTTGACCCGACCCGGGCCGGATCCATTCTGGCAACAGGTATTGGTGGTATTCAAACCATCCTGGACAATCAGGCGATTCTTTTGGAGCACGGCCCTCGTCGCGTGACGCCGTACTTCATCCCAAACACCATGGCAAATTCTTTGGCTGCTACTGTAGCTATTGAAGTCGGCCTTCAAGGTGCTTGCTACCTGACCGCGTCGGCTTGCGCGTCTAGCGGCCACGCTATCGGCATGGCAGCCCGCGAAATTCGTGCCGGTTACGCCGACATCATGGTGACGGGTGGGTCAGAAACTACGACCAACCCATTAACTCTTGCTGGCTTTAGTTCCATTAAGGCACTGAGCACACGCAATGATGACCCAACCCGCGCATCGCGTCCCTTTGATAGAGATCGTGATGGATTTGTTATGGGGGAAGGAGCCGGTGTCCTGGTTCTCGAATCCCTCGAACATGCCCAGGCGCGCGGCGCCAAGATTTACTGCGAGCTTTCAGGATTTGGTCAAAGTGACGATGCCGGGCACATTACTGCCCCGGATAGCACTGGCCGTATGCCTGCCCGCGCAATGAGCTTGGCCATGAAAGATGCTGGCATCAATCCGGAGGACGTCGATTACATCAACGCCCACGGAACTTCCACTCACCTCAACGACATGATTGAAACCTTGGCAATAAAAATTGCCCTGGGTGAAGAGGCGGCACGCAAGTGTTGCATTTCCTCTTCCAAATCGATGTTTGGGCACAAAGTGGGTGCGGCATCTGCCGTTGAAGCGGTTGTTTGTGCATTGACTTTGCATCGCGGAGTCGCTCACCAAACGCTCAACCTTGAAAACCCTGACGTGGAAAACGGCTGCGATTTGGATTACATTCCCAACCAACCGCGCGAAGCCAATTTCCGAAATGTGCTGTCCAATTCCTTAGGATTTGGCGGCCATAACGTCACCCTCGCATTCCGTAAGTTTGAATAGCGGTCCACCCCGCCGACATCCCCGTGAAGAAAAAATTCGCTGAAGCACTCAAAGAGTACCGCAAAGAGGTCTTTAAGGTCGAACACGACCACAATGACCTTGAGCAAATTACCAAAGAGGCTCTCCACATTACGGAAGAAGCTTTGAGTAATGCTTACCGTTACCACTTCCATCAATTGGTCGATGCCGACCGCGCGGAAGTAATCAACATGGTGAATAACTACACCTTGGAAGCATTGCTCCCACCAATTGTTGAGAAAATCACTAAGCGCCAATTGCTGATGGAGCGCAAGCTTGATCTGCTGGTTCATTTGCTAGAAGAAGCTCTTGAACGGATTAGTGATAACGACGCCTAATTAAGGCCTAGCGCCCTCGTCGCGCCCCTTAAAGATGAACCCGATCAACGCGCTGCAAGAACGGGGCATGGAATCCGTCCTGGGTCCCGCCCGCAATGCTGGCCCTAGTTTCGAAAAATCCTTGCTGGCTGATCTGGCCAATGTGGATTGGACCACCCTGGATCGGCAACGGCTTGCTTTGGACAATGCTGGCCCGTTGGATTCTGAAGAAATCTTACCGCCGCCGATTCAACCAGCCTCTACTTCGGGAGACGCACGCAATGAGTCTGCTGAGCAGGCCGGGTGGCAGGCACTTCGCGATGGCCGTGTTGCAATCGCAACGGTTGCCGGCGGACAAGCGTCTCGATTGGGTTTTTCTGGCCCTAAGGGAGCATTCCCTTTAGGGCCAGTCTCGGGCACCAGCCTGTTTCAGATGATGGCCGGACAGGTCTTCCGGCTGCGTCAGCTCAGTGGGGCTGCTCTACCGTGGATCATCCAGACTGGCCCAGCCAATCATTTGGAGACCATGGCATTTTTTGCTGACCGGAGCTACTTCGGACTAGGTAAAAAGTCGGTGCACTTTGCCTGCCAAGGAACATTGCCGGCTCTAAGCGAAGGGGGGCAATTCTTACTTGAAACCCCAGGCAGCTTGTTTCGTAATCCGGACGGCCACGGCGGCTTTTACCGCGCGATTCGGAATTCGGGTATTTGCCCGCAGTTGCGCGAAATGGGCGTCGATTTGCTTTACTACTGCCAAGTTGATAACCCTTTGGTGCGGATGGCGGACCCCATTTTCCTCGGTCATCATTTGCTAACCGAGGCACGGATGTCGGTTAAGGTCGTCGCCAAATCCGACCCCTTGGAGAAGGTGGGCTTGATCATCGAAAAACCCGATGGTCGTCTCGGTTGCATTGAGTATTCAGACCTCGCCCCAGAATTGGCCGAACTTCGTAACGCTGACGGCCAGCTTCGTTTCATGGCAGGCAACCTGGCCATCCACTGTTTTAATCTAGATTTTGTTCAAGAAATGGCCGAGGCGGCGTTGCCGTTGCACTTGGCCCACAAAGACGTCAAAGTTCTGAACGGCAATAACCCTGAGCCGACTTTTCGTCCCGGCGTAAAATTCGAGACTTTCGTTTTCGACGCCTTGCCCTTGGCTGATAAGAGCATGGTTCAACTGGCTTTGCGTGAAGACGAATTTGCTCCGGTGAAAAATCGCAGCGGCTCCGATTCCATTCAAACCAGCCGCGACGCACTCACTTTGCGCAGTCGGCGCTGGTCTCAAGCTGCTGGTTTGCCGGTCAAAGAGCAGGGCAGCGTCGAAATTTCGGCTCAACTCTGCTACGACCAGGCTGATTTGAGCCGTCGGTCTGAGGATTTACAACTTAAATCCAACGGACATCTGGTTTGTTTAGGGGCGGCCCGCTAAACTTTCTACCCGCCTGCGATGCAGGCCCGCAAAGGAGTCGATTTCGACTGACTTGCTCTTTACTTAGCACATTGCCGGAGTGGCGGAATTGGCAGACGCGATGGATTCAAAATCCATTTCTCGCAAGGGAGTGGGGGTTCAAGTCCCCCCTCCGGCACCAGTGCAGGTAAGGGTCTTTCGGACGAACTTTAATATGGGATGAAAGTTGCGCCGTCGAAGTAGAGCGATTCACCAGGATCCAAAAGCGCAGTAACGCGAACCTTCACCGGTTGGTACGGGAAGGTGAATTGAATGGTTTGATTGGCCCACGTGGGCGTATTCAGGTCAACTGTCCGACTGTAGACTGCCGCTCCTGTTTCGGCATTTTCAGCAGTGATAACAATGGTTCCAGCCTCAGGTCCTCTGAAGGAATTGACCTGAATAGATTGGGCGTAGTCGGTGAACTCTACATATGCCCCATCGCGAGTAGCTTGGGCAACGGTGGCATCCCGCAAGGTCAGATTAGTAGCCTTGCGCAAAGAGTGAGTACTTACCGACGCCCAGCGCCATGGCCGGTCAGGCTGCGGGTTCGCAGGGTGATTCGGTGAGTAGTAGTGGAAAGCCGGTGCCTCGTTGTCACGCGAGTAACGCCCTTGGCGAAGCTCCCAGACTCCACCTGCTACATCTTTGCCGACGACCAAGCCGGCTTGAGTTCCGACCAATATGGTGTGGTCATTCGGGAAGTCTGGGCTCAAGCTAATGGCGTCCACAAAATAGTCTGGGAAGGTGCCGCCGACATTTTCCCACACTGGAGTGGGGGTGCCTAAATCTAGCTTTTTTATGCCGCTGGTGTAAGTGGCGGCGTAGACCACTGGATTGGTTTCAAAGTCGGGTGGGCAGATCAATTTGACCACCGCTCCTTCTTCTAAACCAGTCGGGTAATAGGCAACGCCAGCACCGCCGAGGCTGTCTTCCACAATCGCGAAGTATGGGTATTTTGCCATGCCCACAAATACGAATGCTCGCCCAAGCGTCGAGGGCACACGATCAAAATTTGGTGGAATTGCCATGCACTCGATATCTGCAGGTAATTCAAGGATGCTTCGCCATCGCCTATCTTCGAGGCGGAATAAGCCGACATCATACGAACCATAAACATCGGTACGACCCGCCGAAGTAGAGGCGTCATAGGTAGGCGCTACCAATAAATTGCGCAGCCAAGGTGCAGGGCTACCATCAACCAATCTATTTAAGGGCTCGCCGGACAGTCCACCATCAGTCGTACGGAAATTCGTTTTTTGCTTGGTAGAGGTGCTGAAAAAGAACGTTTGATCCGACCCTGGAATGCCACGCGCATCGAAATGCGGCGAAAAGGCGATATAGCGGGCATAGCCTAATTCAGAGCTGGTCGACTTGGTGTACCAACCCCAAACGTTATGCGGGTTCGGTGCATGCAAAACAGGGTCGTGCCAGAGATTTAGTCCCTGGGCACCGCCAACCATGATGGTGCCGTCAACGTCGAACTTCGGTGAAACAAATACTTCGTCTTGGTAGACCATCGGGCCATCGTCCAAAACGATTTGTGATGTTTGCGAAACGTTTTGAATAATGGTACCTGAGCCATAGGTGCCCGCTACCGCCCACAAAAAGCCTTGGCTATCCATAAACGAATCTAAGCCACGAATGTGGGTGGTGGGGCGGAAGGCTAGGCGAATCCAATGCAAGCCCTCGTCGCTGCTACGGAACAACCCCTCCGAACGACCGAATAAAATTTCACCGTCACTGACGTAGGTAGGCGAAATTTCAAAGTCTATAATTTCAGCGCGATTCAAGCTAACCGTGTCAGCGGCATCGGTCTCGTGAATGAAGTCTTGGGCAGTGCCGTAATCACTCCACGAAACGCCACCGTCCGAACTGCGGAAGATGCCTACCGAGGTCGCGAGGTTTTGAAAATTTGGATGCTCAAGTACCGCAGCTAAGAACCAACGCTGGCCACTAGGACCTTGCGGTGTGGACTTAAGGGCGCGGTAAGAAGAGGTTGCTTGGTGGACGAGGCTGAAGTTGCCGCCGTGATCCGATGACTGCCACAAAAAGCCTTCGTCGCCAGTAAAGTTGGCCAAGTTTTCAATTGCCGTTGCCAACACCAAATTACCTGAAGTTGCAAAGTCCTCAGCATAACTAATGGCGGTGATCACTGGGTCGCTCGGAGTCTGCGCGACGGTTGCAAACTGAGATTGAATGCTCCAATTCGCGCCGCCGTCTTGTGACAGATAAAGGACGCCAGCTATTCCAACCGCAACAGATCGCTCATGGCCGACCGCAGCGTTTTCATCAAAGCTCGGATAGATTGCAACCTGACCGCGGTCATCCGAATTCCCAGTACTTAACAATAATTCCCAGGCTTGGGTGCTGCGGTCGAACTGGAAGAGGTCGCCCTTTTTAGTCGTCATTAAGACCGGGCCACGGGCTCCTACGGCCGGCGTTTCCAGTGAGGAAGGAAAGCGAAAGTCGCCACTGCTGAGGCCGTCATTGATTTGAACGGTTTGGCCACTACTTGGGTCGTAGGACCAAAAGCCCAAACTGGTTCCAATAATAAATCGACCTCCATTGGGGTGGTGATCCCAAACCACTAGGTCGGCGCGCGCCAATTCGAGGCCGGCGCCGCTAACGGTTTGCCAGGACAAACCATTGTCTCTAGTCCTGAGAACACGGCACGCGAGCTGGGTTGTAATTAGGGTTTCACGTATGCCGCCGGGTAAATCGGCGGTAGCGATCGCGTGAACGTCGTCGTGAGGTACGTGAAGCGCTGCCCGGCCATTCGAATAGGGCAATTCGAAAGCTGGTGAACCCAACAGCAGGGTGATTAGGAGTAGAGCCATGAGTTGTGGTTGCGGACAGGAATGCAATATGATGGAAATCAATCCAACACATGGTTGGATGATTATATCCATCAAAGCACTGCTTCAGGTTGAGAATCACTTTCCTGTAAGACTACTTTTCGGCCTTTTTAGGGAACCTTTTCAAGCTAAAAGTCGTCCTTAGAGCTTACTTTGGCACTGCCAAACCCATCTTCCTCCTCAGGTTCTACCCATGATTCCCTCTACGCTCCGCGCCGGTGCTCTCATTACCGGCATTGCCCTGGCTCTGCTGGGCCCCGCCGCCGCCCAAAATTCTCAATCGACCTCCATGCAATTTCAGGAAATTCCTGGACTGCAGGAACTTACAGGGCGTTTAATTGTTCGTCCTTTGCAGACCGAAGCTCTTATGGAGCAAGGATATAGCCTGCAACAAGCTGAATTGATGCGGGTTTCCGCTAAAGAGCGCCTGCACGGCTTGGTTCGCGAATATGTCGGCCCTAACGATGAGTATGTGATCGACCTTCCTGAGGGAATGACCGAAGGCGTCATGGCTTCCAACTTATTGGCCACCGGCGAATATCAGTACGCCGAGCCTGACTGGATGCTCTACCCGCTGCAAACCACTCCGAACGATCCTCAGTTCAATAGCCAGTGGTGGCACCAGAACATTAATTCTGAGATCGGCTGGGACTATTACACCGGCGATACCAACTACACTGCTGGCGTAGTAGACACAGGTGTCGACTCTAACCACCCGGACCTGCAGGCCAACTTGCTGTCTGGTTACAACTCGGCTGACCGTCAAACCGAGGCCAATGGCGGCCGCGTAGAAGACATCAACGGTCACGGCACCATGACCATGGGTTGCGTGGGCGCGATCGGCAACAACAACAATCAAGTTGCTGGCACCATGTGGAACTGTGGCCTGCTGCCTATCCGTTGCACCAATTCCTCCAATGGCGGAGCTTACCTTTCCGACCTTACCAATGGCGCCATTTGGGCAGGTCAGCAAGGTGCGGGCTCGGTTTCGGTTTCTTACTCTGGCGTTGAGTCCAGCTCGGTTGGAACTACTGGTACCACGCTGAAGAATAGCTACGACTGCTTGATGGTCTGGGCTGCTGGCAACAGTGGTTACCAGTTAAGCTCCGGTGCAGACTGGAACAACGTCATCATCACTAGCGCAACCGACTCCAACAACAACAAAGCTAGCTGGTCGAACTACGGCTCGCCGATCGATGTTGGTGCTCCGGGCGTATCCGTACTCACTACCTCAAACGGCGGTGGAACTGCTTCGGTAAGTGGTACTTCCTTCTCCTGCCCAATCACCAACGGCGTGGTTGGCTTGATCCGCTCTTACAACCCAAACCTAACTGCCCAGGAAGCTGAAGACGTACTGTTCGGCGCTTGCCAGGACATCGGCTCGGCGAACAACTTCGGCCACGGTTTGGTGGATAGCGGCCAATCCTTGATGGACGCAGGCGGCGGAACGGTTTACGACCTGACCTTGACCATGACCACTGCTTTGATCGGCGGTCAAACCGCAAGCTGCTCGATTTCCGGCTCTGCCTCAGGTGAAACCATGTACTTGTACAACGGTACTGGCTTAGGCACGACCACCATTCCTGGCTTGGGCACCTTGGACATCGCGAGCGCTAATCGCGTTGCTACCAAGAGCGTCAACGCCTTCGGCTTTGCTGTGATCAACAAGTTCCTGCCGACTCGCTTCTCTGGCCTGACTGTCTTCATTCAAGCCATCGATACCGCTGGACGCACTTCCAACATCCATACGGAAACCATCCAGTAGTAGAGGAAACCATCCAGTCGTAGAAATTACTTCTACGCTCCTGCCGCCTGATTCTTGAATCAGGCGGCTTTTTTATGGGTGAAATGAAGCATGCTGGATTGATAGACTCGGTTCATGGATCTTCCTCGCGATTTGCGGTTGGCTTTGTTAGATCGCGCTCACCGCGCTTGTCTGCATCGTTTACGGGGAGCCGCCCAAGTTCTGGGTGGGTGGGCGACGTTGGGATTGCCAGCAAAGGACGGCGAGGACACTTTGCGCAGCCGCATGTTGGAAGTCCAGCAAGTCACCGAATGGGTGGATGAGCTTTGGCATATTCAAGCGCAGCCAACGCCCAATTTATGCAGGGAAGACCTTATTGCCTGGCTACTTGCTGCCAGCTTACGTATCGGTACTCCGCAAGAAGCAAAGGATCCGATCCCCGAGTTCAGCCAGGTCGAAGCAGGCCTGGCATTTTGCGCTGGTCTTGAACTTGTGGCCGGACAAAGTCCGTCGCCAAAATTCCGCATGGAAAATAAAGACGGATATTCGATCCATTGCAAAATTCAAGGACCCTTGCTCAATGAGATTTCTGCCAAAATGAAATCCTTACTTTCGCCCTGGCTTGAATTCGAAAACCTCGCCGCCGACGAAATAGGCTTCAGCTACGCGGTCACATGCCAGGGGCTGCAAATCCGGAAGGGAAAGCATTCATCCCCAAGTCTGATGGGCTGAAAACTATTCAGCAGTGGGTTGCAATGCTGGGTGGGGCTCAAACTGGAATAACGGCGACTGCAGGACCTCGGGCAATTTTCGATAAGGGATAGTTGCCACACGGGCCCATTCAAAGCTCAATTCTTCTTCCAGCTGGGGGAGCCGGTAAGCATTGTGGGCAGTCCCTACCAAAAGGATCCAAGCGGTAATCCCGACGCCTACTCCAAGCAATGCGCCCAGCAATTTATCCGCCAAAGAGTTTGCGCTACCGACCCGGCCGAAAACCATGCGGCGCATGCCCCCCAAAAGCACAATGGCCAATAAAAACACCGTTAATGCAAACCAATTCGCCAATGCGGCCTGACGATGAGGTTGATCAGCAAATCGCTCAGCAAGCCATATCAATGCCGACGCCATCGCGCCTACACAAGCCAAGCCCGCGATCCAAACGAGGAAACGGGTAAACTGTTGGGTCAGTCCGCGAACGGCTCCCGCTCCTAATCCATAGGCAACTAGAGCGAATCCGAGCCATTCCAGCCAGTGCAGGTTCTGCAAGTCCATCTCAGTCAAGTTTAACCATAGCTACCCATGCCTAGCATCTGCCCAGTCCAAGAAATTCTGCAACTCTTGGAAGAACTCGAAAAACGCGCCTTGGCCGACCCCAAACTCGCTGCGGAATGGGAACTGGCACGAAACCAATTCCCGCACGCCCAATGGCTCGAGGAAGATCACTGGCGATTCCGTGAGTGGTTTCTCCTCGAACGGAAGTCTGACGCCTTGGGCTCTCCACCGATCTTGGCGTGGTCCCCGGACTCCCTAGATGAGAAAGACGTTTGGAGCCGCCTGATGGATTCCCTGATGGGGGTGTTCGTAAGTAACGGCAAACAACGTCAAGACGACGGTGGGGAATTACTGGAATTAAGCGAACTTTGGACTGGTCGCAGCGTGACCGTTTTAGATGAGCAGGCAAGCGCCCTACTGGCCGCCCCAGAAGACTCCATATTTTTAGGACGTTTCGTCATGGCCACAGACCCATTTTTTGCCCCTTTACCAGGGGTAAGAATGGCGTCAGCACCTGGCCTTATACCGGCTTTGGAACGCGACTTGGCCGCCGCTCGCGCCGCCCATTCTCGAGCTCGCTTATCGCAGCTTGAATTAGAGAAACTTTGCAATTGGGTGCCGGCCAACGCTGACCCCAATTTGCATGATTCCAGCGATATCGAGCCCCGAATAACCGACATTTTGGAATCCGAACCGGACTGGGATTTACTCAAATTACAGTTAAGTTTGGCCGAAGTTGGCTTGGGAGAAACCCTCAATAGAATTGCTTTCGATACCAAGCTGGACCTGGAGGAATTGCGGCGCATTTTACCGGAATACGAACAATCTCTGCGTCAACAGGCCGAGCAAACCGCGGCCAAACAAGTCATTAGCCGCGGCCAACAATTCCTTCAAAAGGCTACCCGTAGCGCAGACCCGGAAGTTCCGGCCACAACTCAAATTGACCACGCGCTTAAAGGTTTTGATCTGGGCCGATCCAGCGGCGCAAGCTTGGATCAAAGCTTCGCTGAACTCGAGCAAGCTCTAGGCTTACCCACGGGAATCAGCGCTGAACCCGGATTTACCACTGGCGACGACCATGACCCAGTGGGCTTCACGCCAATGGGTGGTATCCGCCTTTGGATGGATGCTTACGCCTGGGAGCGCTTAGGTGCGGAAAGCGCCCCGCCAGAATTGCAGCAAATGGCTGAGTTTTTAAAAGCCCAGGATTTAGCGGCGATCGAGGCTGAAGATTTAACTGCAACTGCGATTTTGCCTTATTTGCTGGCCGCTGGGCAACCACATGCCATTCGTGCACGAAATACTGAAATCCGCGGGTTCTTGGATTGGGCGGAATCTGAGCAAGGTGCTCTTTTGGGGCCATTAGCCATTGCCAATGCGGACGCATTCCTGGACCGCATTGTGACCGTTTTAGATCTCAACGCCAAGTTAGCGGCAAATGGAACTTGGCAACAACAGACACGGGTCGTTGCCGTGAAACCGCTAGCAGTTGCCACTGATGAACAAAATGAAACTGCATCGGTAATCGGTGTGCCCGCAAAGTTTGCGGGTGTACTGGAAATTGCTGACATCCTGCTCGGTCGATGGAAAGCTGGATGTTTTATTGCCATGGGGGCGCTGCCTAAAGAGGCCGCACCCGATTCCAAAGAGCCGGCCGAATAGGCACTGGAATCCAGGATGAAGTCCCCAAAGGGCTCCTGTTTCCCCCTCACCGCAACGTCTGATAATTAATATTATGAATAGGCGAACTCCATGCCAGGATCAAGTGCATCCTTAAATGGCCTATTTTGGGCTGGTTTTGTGGTCACGATTGCCCCTGCGAGCTAAGTTATCCACCGATTGTGGAAAACCTTGTGGAAAACCCTGTGGAAAACTTGGGGAATCAATCGTCTGATCTTGGAACAAATGACATCAGCCTTGATTTGGCACTCGGCCTACCCAAACCGGCTCAAGCCGCTTTCCGGCGCCGGAAAGCCTGGAAACTGAGCCAGTCGGAATATTCCAATCCATCCAACGCTCTAACTGGCGAGCGTCCGACTTGGCCAAAATCGCGGCGATTGGAAATAGATGAGCAACCACCGCGATTTGATCGCCAGCCTGATGTAAGGTCAAAACCCGGTCAAAACTCGCCCAGACTCGGGCTTG
>JACNIZ010000359.1 GCA_014382805.1 Planctomycetota bacterium | reverse complement strand
GCTACTTTCCACGCCGACGCCAACGGCAAATTGGTTTTGCCAGGCGTCAATCCAAACGCAGCCATTCAACTGCAAATTTGGGCGACCGGCGGCGGCTTGCTGCTCGAAAAAATGCTGCCTGCCATGACCGCTCAAGGGCAGAAAAAGGTCAAGCTTCAGCTACCTGCTTCGCGCACCTTTAAAGGAAAATTAATCGACCCTGACGGTCGTGCGATTACCGACGCTTTGGTCGCGCTGCGCACCAACCATCAAGCCGACACCTTCCTGCGCGCCAAAACCGATCTGCTCGGCCGCTTCGAAATGGCAGCGGTCTACGGCGATAGCGGTCAACTTAAAGTCGTCGCTCCAGGCTTCGCCTTCGAACCCGACGACGCCTATCCATTGCCGCTACCTGGTGAGGAAGCGTTGATTCAATTGAGTCGTGGCCGTGGATTGCAAATCCATGTGACCGATTCCATGGGCAATGCTGTGACTCAATTTACTGCGTCAACCTATGTGGAAGACCGCGGTGCGTTTGGTTCACGTAGCGATGGCAATGGCGTTTTAAAAATTACCGGCCTGCCCCAAATCGCAGTGGAAGTGCAAGTCGAAGTTGAGGGCTGGCGCTATCCATTACCGGCCGCACTCGGTGACGATCAATTGACTTTGCAGCTACCTGTGCGCGGGGAATTACAAGTCGGATGGGCCCACCTAGGTGCAGAGCTGCAGAAACCGGCAACGCAATATCGTTTGCGTCTGGAACATAACGGCAACCAAATGGAACATTGGCTACCCGAGACCTCCACGCTGCAACTTCCAGTCGGCGAATGGAAGGCTACTCTATTAACCAGTGATAAGATGGTCGTTCGCAGCACCAATTTGGTGATTCGCGGCTCTGGCAATTTATCACTGAGTTTTGATTAATCAGAGCTTCCTAAGACTTCCCGTTGGATTCCATTTCAACTAGAAAATGGAAATGGCTAGCACGTTACTGTCGTATAAAAGGCCGCTATGAAGCACCGCAGCTTCGCAGTAAACGGTCAGGCCAGCTGCTGCCGGCGGTAGCGGCGCTGAGGTGTAGTTACGGTAGCCATCGCTGTCCATGGCGCCAGAGTCCAGCAGAGTATGCGGGGTACCGGTGTCGAACGAATGGCCCAGGTATACATAGCCATTCAAGTTCAGCGAGTAGTACAACCAAGAATTGGCATTCGGCCGCGCCGCGTACCACGACAAATTAAGGGTCGAGCCAACCGAGCCGGACGAAGGTCCTTCCAGCACGATGAAATTGGTGCCAGTGCCATTCAAGCGATCACGCACGAAGGTGTCCTTGCGAAAATTTGTATCGCCTGAAACCAAGTTGTCAGCGTTGGATGAAAACACCACCGTGTCTCCGTTTTCAGATACTGACGGCCACCAAGAATGTCCATTGCCGTGCACGCCAGCCGAGCTAGTGCTGATTTTTTCCAAGATGCCACTCACTCGGTCATAGAGGCAAATATCGTAGTACGAATTGGAATCGCCTGGCATTTGATTTTTGGCCAAACTCATGTAGACAACATAACGGCCATCGTCGGAGATTTCTGGTCCGGTGGAAAAGTCATCCGCTTGCACGCCTTTGGAATTTACGCTTACTCTTTCGGTCGTTCCGAGCACGCGGTCATGGACAAAAATGTCGGCTTCATCATTGGTATCACCTGGGACCAAATTTGTTGAATGAGATTCAAATGCCACATAGCGTCCGTCGAAAGAAAGAGTTGGCAGTAAACTCCATCGATCGCCTTCGCTGCCGCTGGAACTCACACTCACCCTTTCAGTAATGCCGGTAGACAAATCATGCGTGAATACATCGCTATAGGTATTGGTATCGCCTGGGACTAAGTTAGAGGCGCCAGAATAAAAAGCGACGATATTGCCGTCGCCAGAAAAAGCTACCCCTGAGGTGCCGGAGTCCGACTGGTTGCCAAGGGAATCAACACTAATTCGCTGAGTCACTCCGGTGGTTCTGTTGTGCACAAAGGCGTCGGCTTGGCCATTGGTGTCGCCGACTACAAGGTTGTTGGCAAAAGAAGTAAAGGCGACTAGGTTGCCGTCGCCGGAGATGGCGCCGCCGCCGCAAGTTCCATTGGCCGGGGTGCCAAATGAATCGACACTGACACGCGTGGTCATGCCAGTTGCACGATCATGCACATAGACATCAGAATTGAAATTGCCACCAGGGATCAAGTTGTCTGCACTGGAGACAAATGAAACAAATTGGCCATCGGCCGAAATGGCGCCGGTAAAGCTGCCTAGATTTCCTTCTGTTCCGGTGGAGCTGACACTTACCCGTTCAATCCCGCCAGAGGCGCGTTCCAGGACAAAGATATCGAATTGGAAATTAGTGTCGCCAGCCACCAAGTTTGAGGCTTGCGATGCAAAAACAATGAATTTTCCATCGGTCGAAATTTCGGGAAAATCGCTGTTATTGTCGCCGCCCGCGCCACCGGAATCTACACTAAATCGATCCGTGGTCTGGGCGCTACACAAACAAGCCATCGCGAGCCATGCTGTAAGTAATTTTATAGAAAGAATGGGGCTTCAGGATTTCGTGTGGGTAGATCGCCACAGATCTATCCTTGCTAAATGA
>JACNIZ010000290.1 GCA_014382805.1 Planctomycetota bacterium | reverse complement strand
AAGAGCCGGTAACCAAACGCGGATAGGCCAGCGCCAATTTGATCGCCGTTGACGTGGAAACCATTGCGCAAGGTGAAGGCGCGCAAATAATCACGTAAGTAGCGCAGCGCTTGCGACCCACGCCCTGCTCTGGCCAACATGCAAGAGTACCAAGAAAAACTGTAGCCGACCCAGGCCTGGGTTCCAAGAGTTTCGGTGCGGCGCAAACTGGACTCCACAATTTTGCTAGCAAACCGACCTTGCGATGGATGCAGCAATCCCAACGGATGTATGGACATCAAATGGGAATGATGGCGATGAGATTGGGTAAACGGTTCGTCACGCGCGAACATCAAAACATGCTCGGCGCTCAGGTGCGGTTTTTCCAACTTAGACAGCAGCTGACGCCAATAGGTTGCGTCGCCGCTATTGCCGAGAGCGCCTGCCATTTCGGCTAGCGCGGAAAATCCCCAGCGCATGAGATCCAGGTCGTAATTGGAATTTGGCGTAAGCCAGGCTCGAATGGAATTGTTATGAATTTCGGGCGAGGAGGACAAAGGCAAAAACAGCTGACCATCTTTTTCTTCCAATAGGTTGGCGACGCCGCGCCCAATTTGCTCCAGCCATGGATAAGCGCGCTGCGCCAGAAAAGCCGGATCGTTGGTGTAACGCCAGTGCAGGTAAAACGACTGGCCGACCCAAAACCCTTGAATAGGCGATAACGAATATTGCGCCCAACCGCCTAGCGCTTGGCCTTTCAAAGTTGCAACGCCTGGCACGACAGCGCCGTCTACGGCGTAAACCTCTTTGGCAAAATTTTGATATTGGGGCAGCAGTTGCCATTGGTAATTAAGGAAACTGAGGCCCGCCTCTTCCAACCCGGCAGTGTGATATGCCAGATAGGTCATTTGCGTATTTAGGTCATTGTGAAAGTCCCCTTTCCACGGCGGCAGACCGCCATCATCGCGCGTCCAAACGCCTTGCAGTGGCATCGGCGGCGCGCCTACCCGAGACGCTGCACCGTAATAATATTTGACCAGATCGTAATGCTGCTGCAGCGCTGGTTCCGGTATTTGCACTGAAGAGATTTGCCAGAATTCGTGCCACCAAAGACGATGCTGTTCAAAAACTTCATCAAAACCCCTTTCTAAGGCGGCAATCACTTGTGCACGCCCCTCTGCAACCGGATCCAAACCACCTTGGTTGGATGTAATCGTGACCGCCACTTCGATTTCGGAGCCGACCTGCATTTGGGCGACGACAATCGCATATTCCAAGCCCTGAGCTGCCACTTGGTGCATCCAGAACAATTCCACCGCTTTACTTTGCTCTTCATCGCCGATTTTGTGGCGCGCCGATTGGAAATTCGCCTTTGGATAAGCAAGTTGATCCAATCCCTTTGGTCGCAAAACCTCCAGCTCAGCGGTGGCCGCTGGCAAACGCAGCATCGCGACCTGATCCACTGCGCTAAAGAAGCACCTAAGCTGTGGCAAAGCTGCCCCAGCCAAGGCTGCTTCATTGGCGTCCTTCAGATCCACGCTGGCCATTGCCTGGTGCAGATTGAGATGAAAGGATTGCGCCAGCAGATGGCTTGGTAACTCAATTTTCAAGCGTCCGCCAGGAAGCTTGGTTGGAGTCTTTGCCAAATAAGGATGGTCAAAAAGACGGTTGAGTTCGGCCTGGTTGCCGTCGGCCTGCAACTGACGCATGGTGGCGTAGTTCCAATTGTCCTGGGTAAGGATTTCGGGCCGGCGTTCGTCCCACAAATCGCCTCGATCTAACGATAAATGGATGGAGTTGTCCTTGCCCCACAGCAGCCCACCCAACAGGCCATTCCCCAACGGCACAGCTTCGTCCCAAGTATCAATTGGAGCGGCCAAAACCAGCGCTTGCGGTGCGGGCTTAACTTGTGGGCCGGATGTTTGCGGTTGAGCAAATAAGCCGCTGGAAAACAGCAATCCGGCCAGCATGGCGGCGCCTAGCTTTGACGCAATGGTAAACATGCAAGCAATGTACCAAAGCGGCTAGCGAAACTCGCCCAAGTGTGGGCCGCCGTCTCCGCGCAAAATTGGGCCGGTATTTTGACGCCCGCTTTCCCCGCACAAAAGCCCAACCGCCGACGCGATGTCATCGGGCTTGCACAAATTGCCGGTCACCGTTTCGGCCGTGGCTGCCTCGCGAAACTCCAGCGGCACCGCCATCGTCATCGGCGTATCTACCCAGCCAGGTTCCACTACGTTTACGGTCACCCCGGCTCGCCCGAGTTCGCGCGCGGTAGACTTGGCCAGGCCATGCAAGGCTGCTTTACTTGCGGCGTAAGCACTTTGGCCTATTTTGCCGCGACTGCCGTTAATCGAACCAATCAAAACGACACGGCCCCAGCCAGATTCGCGCATAGCAGCGGCAGCGGCTCGCATTTGCAGCCAAGCCCCCTTGAGATTGACCGCCATAACGGCATCAAAATCGCTAAGGTCTTGTTTCCAAATCATGCGGTCGCGCGCAATGCCTGCGCAGTGAACCACGATCAGCGGCTCCCAGCGTTGATGCAGAGCATCCACCGAATGTGCGTCAGTGGTATCACTTTCTTCAGCGACAACTTTAAAGCCTTCGTCGGCCGCCGTTTTTTTCAGCGCTGCAGCCGCGTCGGCTTGGCCCATGTGAGTGAATACAACTTCATGACCCTGGCGGGCCAAATCCATAACGATTGCAGCGCCGATGCCGCCACAACCGCCGGTAACTAATGCACGGCGAGTCACTGATTCTTCCACTCGGGCTTGCGTTTTTCTAAAAAGGATTGGATGCCTTCCACGGCATCATGGGTGGCCATTAATTCGCCCAGGTATTGCTGCTCCAGCCTGGGCAGAATGCGTTTGGTAGCATCTTTCCAAGGCCAGCGTGCAGCTTGGCGAGTGTGACAAATTGCGACCGCAGAAAGTGGCAGCAAGTTGTGCTCTATCCACTTCGACAAATCGTCGGCATTGAGGTCGGCGAGGCCCATCGCCAAAGCTTCAATGCCCGAAATCATTTCCCCTGCGAGCAGCATTGCCATTGCTTTGCCAGCCGGTACACGCAACGGAAGCAGCGCCGAACCGGCTGGTGGAAAGACTCCGAGCTTGATTTCTGGGCAACCCAAAACCGCATCATCATCGACCGCGATGAGGTCGCAGGCCAAAGCGACTTCAAGTCCACCACCTAAACAGCGGCCGCGCACTTCGGCGATCAGCGGCGGCAATCCTGGCTGATTCATCTCATCGAGCAAGGCGTGGAATTCGGGCAACATCTTGTCGACTTCGCCCGCCACGTGCTCGGGCACGCTGGCCCCATAACTGAAATGTTTGCCCTCGCCACGAATGACGACGGCTTTCAATCCGGGACGGATTGCAGCTTCTTTCAACGCACCACGCAACGCAGCGATAGCTTCGCGGTCAACTATGTTGGCTGGAGCAGGACCCAATTCCAGAAGCATTGCAGCGCCATCGAAGAAGGTCTGCAGCTTAATCGGCGACGTCGGGCTCATGCTTTTTCCACCCCGTCAATGGCGTATGGTGCAAAACGCTTGAGGAAATCGTCGCCCCAAACGGCACCATCGGCCAATGCGCGGCGCATTTCTAGGAAATCCGCTTCGCGCTCGGCCCGTGGAGCACGGTTGAAAGTGCGGAAGCCAGCCTTACCTTCGGTCATCATGTTCAAGGACAGCCAAGCGCGGTTGCCCTCGCGGTTTTTATCCCAATGGGCAAGCTTATGACGTCGCAAGTTTTCCAGCGTGTATGCGGTGCAGTCCGGCATAGTGCAAGCCAGCTTGTACGCCAGCAATTCCACTTCGGCGTCGAGTTTGCTCAGGTCGACCTCGGCCGACTTCATCAACTCTTTGCCAGCCTGTAACGCGGCACCCGACTTCATAGAACCCCACAACGGGCGTCCGAATTCGTCGTACTCGGCGGTGATGTAAACCAGCGGATTGGCGATGAACTTCCCATCCACTTTCAATGCCGGTGCGATCACGTTAATCAAACCGTAATCAAGAGCTTGGTGGGCAGTCCAAGTTTCACACAAGGTACAGGACGCCGTCGCCCTGGCCCAACCGACAAACAGCGGCAGGAAGTCCGTTGATCCGCCCACCGGCGCCGAACCGTGTTTGGGCCCAGCTTGACCAAATCGAGCAGTATCCACCGCCACCGTGAAGTCACAGGCCATGCCGATTTCCTGACCACCCCCAATACGCATTCCGTTGACTCGGTTAATCACTGGTTTGTCACACTCCATCAGAGCGGACACAGCGTCATTAAACAAGCGCATATAACGACGGTATTCATCCGGCCGACCAGCATAGTGCTCACTGTATTCAGCGGTATTGCCGCCAGTGCAAAATGCCTTATCGCCAACTGCGGTGAAAATTACCGCTTGAACTTTGGGATCGTTCGATGCCTGGCGCAAAGCCAAAATCAATTCACACAAAGCCCGCGTCGTATAACTGTTGTACTGACGAGGATTATCCAACCAAATCCAAGCATGGAACAACCCATCCACCTCGCCGCCCTCCGGGCCGACTAACGGCTTGAGTTCGTAGCGGATGTCCTGATACTCAGTACCTGGAGCTAATTCGTGGTCAAAAAAATCGCGCTTAGGTGTGGTCATGGTCATCGCGTTTTACGGCACCAAAATCGGCCGCTCAGAAATCTTGTGTTGTTCAACGTCTGAAAGGACGTCGTTAATGGAATCCATGGCGTAATGGCGTACGAACGGCAGGATTTTGACTTTGCCTTCTCGCACCAGATCCAATGCCGGACCATAAAGCTGCGGACGGCAGCCCCAGTTGCCAAATGCGTCGGCGTCAAATGCCATCAGGTTGCTAAGTCGAACTGGAACGCGATCCAAGCAGAAGCCTACTATGCCGATGACACCAGCAAAGGTCAAAAGTGACCAAGCCAATTCCTGGCCGACCGGGGTACCGCTCATCTCCAGTACCTTATGACCGTACAACGGCCAACCGATTTCCTTAACCTTAGCTTTGACAGCTTTTCGCGCTTCGCCACTAGTCATTTTTTGGGTGTTCAAGGTGACGTCAGCGCCGTACTCAGCGGCGCGCGCCAATTTGGCAGCGTCGATGTCGATGGCCATGACTTTAGCGCCCATCGCGGCAGCGATTTGGATGCCGAAAGAACCAATTCCGCCCGAACCAACAACGATAACGTGATCCCCTTGTTTAATGCCAGCCCGTACTGCTGCTTGGTACGGCGTAGAAATGGCGTCGGCCAAAACCGCGACATCGGCAAGCGACAATTCTTCAGGAAGGTTGTCGGCGTCAACTAACCACTGTGCTGGCAGAGTGATGTGCGAGCCAAATCCGCCATGGAAATCGTTGCCCGGCATCATTTGATTGCGGCAGGCATTTTCACGCCCAGCATTGCAGAAATCGCAGTTCCCGCAGGGAAGCACGGCTGGCACAACTACAGGCTTACCCAACCACGCTTCGGCGCCGACTCCGGCTTCCACCACTTCCCCGGAAATTTCGTGGCCTAAGGCCAATGGGAGTGCGTGGTTAGTAGTAACACCGCCATGAAAGAAACCTAGATCGGTGTGGCATACACCACAGCCGACTATACGCACCAAGACTTCATTGGGTCCAGGCGCGGAGAGCACAAAGGATTCGCGGACCAAGGGTTGATCCGGCTCCGTCATCATCCAGCGAAATGCTTGGGTAGTCACGGGATTCGGGGGTTGTTTGGTTGCCTAACGGTAGGCAGGGATGCCGGTCAGAGCTTCGCCCAAAACCAGCGTGTGGATTTCGTGGGTACCCTCGTAAGTAATCACTGTTTCCAAGTTGCAGGCGTGGCGACCGGATTGGAATTCGAGGGTAATTCCATTCGCGCCCAATAACGAGCGGCATTCGCGAGCAACATCCAAAGCCATGGCGACGTTATTGCGCTTGGCCATCGAGACGTGCTGCGGCTTCATGGTACCGGCGTCTTTCATCCGCCCTAACTTCCAACACAACAGCTGGCCCTTAGTAATTTCCGTCGCCATCTCGGCCAACTTCTTTTGCGTCAGCTGGTAACCAGCCAACGGCCTGTCAAAAATTTGACGATCTAGGGTGTAGCGGCGAGCCTCGTCGAAGCAAGCTTGAGCGGCACCCAGGGCACCCCAGGCGATGCCATAGCGCGCTTGGGTCAAGCACGATAGCGCCGACTTCAAACCTTCCACACCAGGCATACGGTTGGCCTCCGGCACGCGTACTTCGTCGCAAACTAATTCGCTGGTTACCGAACAACGCAGCGACCATTTGTGCTTCTGCTCCGGAGCACTGAAGCCTTCGCGGTCCTTTTCAACTAGGAAGCCCTGAACTTTATTGTTTTCATCACGAGCCCAGACGATGGATACGTCGGCCACGGTGCCGTTGGTAATCCACATTTTCTGGCCGTGCAAAATCCAATCCTCACCATCGCGACGGGCGCGGGTCCGCATGCCGCCGGGGTCACTACCGAAGTCAGGCTCGGTCAATCCAAAGCAGCCGATCTGACGCCCGGAAGCCAATTCAGGTAACCACTTTTGCTTTTGCTCCTCTGAGCCGAAAGTTTGGATCGGGTACATGACCAACGAGGATTGCACGCTGGTGAAGGAACGAATACCAGAATCGGCGCGCTCGATTTCTGCGCAAATAAGCCCGTAGGCCACGGAATTCATGCCTGCTCCGCCATACTTCGGGTCAATGGTGACTCCTAACAGGCCCATTTCGCCCAACTCGGGGATGATTTCATTCGGGAAAGTGCCGGCCTCCCAGTGGGCTGCAACACCAGGCATGATTCTTTCATCAACGAAAGCCCGAACCTGGTCACGGACCATGATCTCCTCCTCGCTAAGAAGCTCGGAAAAGTTGAAAAAATCGAGTTCTTCGAACGGAATGGTGGCGGTAATTAGAGCCATGATTGTTTCCAATTGGGGATGAACTAGGGCAAGACGAAGCCCTGGCGCGGGCCTATTCTATCGACCCATGCCTCGGCACCTCATAACCTCTGCATTGCCCTATGCCAATGGTCCGATTCATTTCGGGCACGTGGCCGGAGCCTACCTGCCAGCCGACGTTTACGCTCGTTATCTGCGGATGAAAGGCGAGCAAGTTTTGTACGTTTGCGGCTCTGATGAGCATGGCGTGGCGATCACCCTCAAAGCGGAACAGCAGGGCGTCAGCTACCGCGATTACGTCGACCGCTGGCATGGAGAAATTAAGCAGCTTTTTGATCAATTCGGAATCTCCTTCGACATTTGGTCCGGCACTGCGCGTTGCCCCCACCACGCCGAGGCCAGCCGGCGCTTTTTCCGAGTGTTACTGGAGCGGGGTTTTGTGTTTGAGCGCAGTGAAGCCCAATGGTACGCCGAAAGTATGCAACGCTTTTTGCCTGATCGCTACGTCGAAGGGATATGCCCCCAATGTGGGTTTGAAAAGGCGCGCGGCGATGAGTGCCCCAAATGCGGAACTTGGGTAGATGCCCAGCAGCTGACAGCCCCGACCTGCACCCTAGACGGCTCCACTCCGATTTTGAAGCAGACCAAACATTGGTATTTGGATCTGCCCAAGCTTCAGGAAGAAGGCTTGCAGGACTGGTATCAGGGCGACGATTCAATCCGTCCCCACGGGCCTTGGAAGCCAAACGTGGATGGCTACGTTAAAGCCATGCTCAAGGATTTGCAGGCGCGGCCGATTACCCGCGATTTGCCTTGGGGGGTGCCGGTTCCGGAAGAGCTCGAAGGATCCGCGGGTAAAGTTTTATATGTTTGGTTCGACGCGCCTATCGGTTACATCTCGGCAACCATGGAATGGGCCGAACAAAAGGGCGCGCCAGATTCTTGGCAAGATTGGTGGCAAGGCGACGACACCCAATTAGTCCATTTCATTGGCAAGGACAACATCGCCTTTCACGTCGTAGTCTTTCCGAGCATGCTTTTGGGCCAAGGCAAAGAATGGAACGACAAGTCCTTCGTTTTACCTCACAACGTGCCAGCCAACGAGTTCTATAACTTACAGGGACGCAAATTTAATACTTCGTCTGGTTGGTACATCGACACGGAATCGTTCTTCCAAAGTTACAGTCCAGACAGCGCGCGCTTTTACCTTTTGTTGAGTGCCCCGGAAACGGCAGATGCCGAATTCACTTGGGAAGGATTCCAAAACGCTAACAATTCACTACTGGCGGATAAGTTGGGCAACTTCGCCAGTCGTGTCATTAAGTTTAACGCCAAACGTTTTGATGGCGTGGTTCCCGAATCCAGTGGCGCCTTAGACGATGATCCGCAATTAGCCTTGGCCGACGCCGCGTTCGCCCAAATCGGTGACCGCATCTCCAAATTTGAATTCAAAGCCGCAGCCAAAGAATTGATGGCGGCTTGCGACGCCTTGAATCAATTCTTCGATGCGATGGCACCATGGAAGTTGATCAAGAGCGACGACGAAGAAGACCAAATTCAGTGCCGCAATTCTTTGGAACGATGCTTGGCCTATTTGGAATTACTTAGCAGGCGCATGGCTCCGATTTGCCCCGATGCCGCTGCCAACCTGCGCGAAATGCTGGGAGGCGCCATCGCTGTACCGGAAAACGCCAATCAATGGGGCGCCGAGGGCGTCGGCGTGAGTCCGGCAAGGCTAGCCGCTGGACTGGCAACCGGCGTAGCCCAAGTTATGTTCCAGAAAATAGACAACGACGCGATCGAAGCTGAAGTGAATCGCCTCGAAAGCGTCGTTAGTGAATGACGATCATTCGCCAGCTGCAATCGCAGCCTGATTAATTCATTTCGTCTTTCCAAGCCTTGGCGGGCTTGAAGCCAACGGTTTTGCTGGCGGCAATTTGAATCGGAGCTCCAGTCTGCGGGTTGCGACCCTGACGGGCGGCCCTGTCGCGGGTGTTCCAGGTGCCAAAACCTGCTACCGAAACGGAGCCGTCTTGGGCGATGCCGTGCTGAATGCCACGGAGCACCGTATTAACCGTTTCTTCTGCGCCAGTCTTGGTGGTTTCCAAGTTTGAGCAGACGAAATCGATGAGTTCGCGCTTATTCATGCCAGTGTTGTGTTTGGTTTGGGGGGGGGAGAGTGGGGATTTTTGGGGAAGAGAAAAAACAGGGCCCCGGGGCGTATTGCCCAGGGGCCGAAGTCCGGTTCAACCGGATTTCGAAGAAAAACCACTCAGCATCAATTAGCGCTTGCGCATTACTTTGCGCTTAGTTGCCTTTTTCTTTGTTGCTTTCTTCTTGGTGGCTTTCTTCTTAGTTGCCTTCTTGGCAGCTTTTTTCTTGGTCACCTTTTTCTTAGCGGCCTTCTTTTTAGTCGCTTTTTTCTTAGTTGCCTTCTTGGCAGCCTTTTTCTTGGTCACCTTTTTCTTAGCGACTTTCTTTTTGGTCGCTTTCTTTTTGGTTGCCTTCTTCTTGGTCACCTTTTTCTTAGCGACCTTTTTCTTAGTGGCTTTTTTCTTGGTCGCTTTTTTGGCGGCCTTTTTCTTAGTCACTTTCTTCTTTGTGGCTTTTTTAGGCGCAGCTTTCTTTTTAGTAGCTTTGCGCTTTGCCGTTTTTTTTCTAGCAGCCATGAAGGACTCCTTTATGGGTAATGAGGGGGTGTCTCGAGACTCCTCCCCCAGAATTAGGAGAGGACAACGTTCTAGGGTTGCATCGGCGGAAAAAAAATGGTTTTCGCCTTGAATTCCTAGAAAATTCGGAATTCAGGGCGAAAACCTGGTTGGGCACCTAAAAAAGTGCCCATTTCGACGATTTTTAGCCTATTTCACAAACTCGCGGTTACGACCGCGAAGTGCTTTGACCAATGGAACGGTGCACATTCTGCCATCCATACGGACGGTAATCTCGCCCTTCTTAATGACCGAAGTGGCCAATTTCATACGACGAACCGTGCCGTTGGGCAGCAGTATTCGTATCTTTTGCACGTTCGCTTTAAAAACGCGCTTGGTGTGACCGGTGGTTTTGAGGCCTACACCACCTTTCTTTTTGGGTAGACCGCGGCGGGCAATGGTCATGCCTGCTCTGGTGCTTTTGCCGGTTACTTCGCAGCGACGTGCCATGATTCTGTTTGTGCTTGTCCTTATGAAAAGGGCCGCAAAGTTTAATTGCCAATCGGCTCCAGGTCAAGTGTTGACGCAGAAGCATACCAAGGTGAGAATGTCGGTCCGATTGACGGCGCTGGGAGAGCTTCAGAGGATCACCTACTGAACACCGAAGGGGCAAGCGGAAATGCCGCGAAACTCTCAGGTAAATGGACCAGCGTTCGACGGATCCTGAATGCACGGGGCTAGCCCCCACAAACAGGGCGCTCGTAAATGGGCGCCCTGTTTGTATTTAGGGGCTCCTCACCACAACAACCGCCGTCTGCGCCGCCATGGCTACGTCCCCTACTCAAAAACTACTGCAAACTCCTCTGCACTCTTGCCATCAAGCCGCCGGGGCCAAATTGGTACCCTTCGCAGGTTGGGAAATGCCGCTGGATTATGGCTCCATTCTCGGCGAGGCGCGGGCGGTAAGGGCGTCGGCTGGAGTTTTTGATGTTTCTCACATGGCTAGGTTTTGGTTTCGAGGGCCGTCGGCGGCGGTTGAATTGGACCATGCATTGGGTGGATGCGTCACCGATATTGCGGTCGGCAAAGCACGATATTCCATGCTTCTGCAAGAGGACGGCGGCATTTTGGATGACCTCATTACCTATCGCACAGCCGAGGATGCCTTTTTTATGGTAGTCAACGCTTCCAACCGCGACCGCGACCGCGACCATTTGGTTTCGCGCCTTACCGACACCGTTTTTGAAGACATTACCGAAGACGGTGGCGGCATTCTGGCCCTGCAAGGCCCTGCCGCGGTCAAGATCCTGCAACAACTGACGGGGATTGACGATTTGGCACCTGGCTTTTTGGATTTAGCTTGGCCGCAAAGTCCGTTCGGTGAACTTTTCATCGCCCGCACCGGCTACACCGGTGAATTGGGTTTCGAAATATTTGTCACGGCAAAGCAGGCCGTTCCAGTTTGGAATCGGCTACTTGAGCTCGGCGTGCATCCAGTTGGCTTAGGTGCGCGCGACGTATTGCGCCTGGAAGCCGGCTTGGCTCTGTACGGCCATGAGATTCATGAAGCCATCAATCCATTCGAAGCCGGCTTAGGCTTCGCTGTGCGGGGTTGGAAAACTCGCAACTTCATTGGTGGCGAGGCGCTGCGAAATGCCGCCGAGGCTAGCCGTGTACTGGTTGGCTTCACCGCCGAAAAACGGGTGCCGCGCGAAGGCTATCCTGTGCTTTGCGATGGAGTTGAAGTTGGTGTGATTTGCAGTGGAATTTATTCCGCGACCCTAGACCTACCCATCGCCACCGCGTACGTGCAAAAAGGTGCCGTCGGCGCGTTCACTGTGAGTGCGCGCGGCAAAGAATTCCCGGTGCAGCTAGCAGAGCTGCCATTCGTTCCCCACCGTTCCCGTGGCTGATCGCCACCCTTTTCCCTCCACAACTCAATACTGATCATGCGTCCTTCCGATCGTTCTTACCTTGAAAGCCACGAGTGGGCCAAGCTGGATGGCGATGTCGTCACAGTTGGCATCACCGACTTCGCCGTTGAGCAGTTAGGCGAATTGGTTTATTTGGATTTGCCAAGCGTTGGCGATTCCGTTTCCAGTGGCGACGCCTTCGGCGAAGTGGAATCCGTAAAAGCTGTTTCTGATTTGAACTCTCCTGTCGACGGCGAAATTGTAGCCGTAAACGATGGCCTCGCCGACGAGCTCGATGCGCTGCAAACCGCACCAATGGCTGGTGGCTGGTTAATTCAAGTGCGGGTTTCGGGTGCAGATGCCATGGATGGCATGCTCGATGCCGCCGCCTATGAAGAGTTGGTAGTAGCTCAAAGCTAATCCACGATGCCGTACATTCAAAATTCCGATGAAGACCAAAAAGCGATGCTGGCCGAAATTGGTCTGAGCTCGCTTGATGGTTTGTTCACCTCCATCCCTGAGGAAATTCGTCTGCAAAAGGCGATGGACATTCGCGCCGGCTTGACCGAGTCCGAATTGAAGTCCGCCCTGCAAACTCACGCCGACGCCAATCGGCCGGCGGGCAAAGGCCCCTGTTTTTTGGGTGGCGGTAGTTACTGGCACGATTGGCCAGCCTTGGTGGATTCCATCGCGTCGCGGGGTGAATTTTTAACCGCTTACACGCCCTACCAACCGGAGTGCTCGCAGGGCACTTTGCAGGCGGTTTTTGAATTTCAAACCTTGATTGCTGAAATTTGCGGCTGCGAAGTAGCCAACGCGTCTATGTACGACGGCGCGTCCGCGGTTGCCGAAGCTGCTTTGATGGCAGTGAACATTACGCGGCGGCAAAAGGTAGTGGTTTCAGCAGGTGTGCACCCCGACGCTCGCGCCACCCTGGCAACCTACCTGAAACACTTGGATGTGGAACTGGTCGAAGCCCCCCTGCTTAATGGCGCAACCGATTGGTCGCTAGACCCAGACAACGAAACTGCAGCTGTCATCGTGCAGCAGCCTAACTTTTTGGGTGTGATTGAAGATCTCGACGCCGCTTCAACTGCGGCCAAGGATTGCGGCGCACTGTCGGTCTGTTCCTTCTACCCTGTTGCAGCTGGCTTACTGCGTTCCCCAGGCGAAGCTGACTTTGACATCGTCGTCGGTGACGGCCAGAGCTTAGGCGTACCCTTAGGATTCGGCGGGCCGTACGTCGGCTTCGTTGCAACGCGTATGAAGTACGTGCGCAGGATGCCAGGTCGCTTGGTTGGACAGTCGGAAGATACCGAAGGTAAACGCGCTTTCACTCTGACTTTCGCGACTCGCGAG
>JACNIZ010000033.1 GCA_014382805.1 Planctomycetota bacterium | reverse complement strand
CTGCGATTCTGCCCGAAATACCCGCATAGTTTGCCCGAGTTTTCGTCGGTCGAAGACATTTTGGACAACGCGCAGCGGCATTTCTATGCCATTCCGATGCACGATGAAGCGTCGACGCCAGCGGATTGTACTGAGAATTACCAACCCAGCCGCTTTCCGATTAGCGTTGCTGATGGTGACAACGCGCTGCACAATTTGGCGTCGACTTGGATCCCTGAAGACGGTCGCATTGCCGACGGCGTCGGTCGTGTAGGTACACGTTTGGTGACCTTTGCCAGCATTTTGAAACATGCCACTTTTCCGCTGGCAAAATTTGCGTCGGCGTTGCTGGATATTGGCGGCCGCTCGATGGGATGTCCAGTGGAGTTGGAATTTGCGGTCAACCTCGACCCCGCCGACGGCTTAAGCCCTGAAATTGCATTGCTGCAAATACGGCCGATGGCTGTTTCGGAAGCGTCGGTGGATTTTTGTTTGGAGCAATTTGATTCCGAGCGCGTGATTTGCTCAAGTCACCGCGCTTTTGGCAATGGTCATATCAGTGGCATCCGCGACATTTTGTTTGTGGATCCGGAGCAGTTTGATCGTGCTCACAGCCACGAGACTTCAGACGAAATTGCGCAATTGAATGGTCAGCTCAGCCACCAAGGGCGACGCTATTTGCTGATTGGCCCCGGGCGCTGGGGCTCAAAGGATTCGTGGATGGGAATACCCGTCGACTGGTCTGAAATTAATGGCGCCCGCGTGGTCGTCGAAACTGGCTTTAAAAAGTTCCGTGTGCAACCTTCGGAAGGTTCACATTTCTTTCATAACCTGACCAGCTTCCGAGTCGGCTATTTTTCTGTGAATCCACAAGCCGATGAAGGCCGACTTGATTTGGAATGGCTGCGACTACAACCGGTGGAATCACGCGGCGGCAATGGCTTGTCCCATTTATGCCTGGAGCAAGAACTAGAAGTTTGGATTGACGGATCCGAGGCTCACGGCGTCATTCTTCGGCCAGAAAAAGAGGCCACCGATGAAAAAAATGCGTAGGCCATAACCTCGTCCCTCGACGCTTTTGTTCTGCACTTCACCAGCCATCCCCATTTGGTTGATGGAACAACGACGCTGTCCTCGAAATCCGGGATTTGATTCCGGGCGACTTGAAGACAAATAGGGCTGGCGACACCGCCAAAAGCTGAAACCATTCCATCCTATGTTCAATGAAATGTGGAACTAGAAGTGCATTTGGCAGCGATGTAGCCATCACCCAAACATTCTTGGAAATCTACTCTGGAGTCCGATGAGTTTGGTCCTATGATCGGCCACCATGTCGATCGATTTCCAGGAGCACTTTGGGGTTAACGCAGGCTACGCCGAGGACCTGTACGAGCGCTGGAAGGCGGATTCCGGTCAGGTTGATCCTGAGTGGGCGCGCTGGTTTGAAAGCGTCGAACCAGCTGCTGCCGCGCAAGCCAAAATTGAGGTGAAGTCGGCATCTCCGGAGCCGGCGAAAAAGGCCGAGGTCGTGCTGGAAACGGAGCACGTGGTGCGTGAGCATTTGCGCGGAGTGGCTGGTCGCATTGTGCAGAACATGAATGCCAGCCTGGAGTTACCGACGGCGACCTCAGTTCGGACTCTGCCTGTAAAGGTCCTTGATGAAAACCGGCGGGTGCTTAATGCGCACATGCGAGTGCGGTCCTTAGGCAAGGCTAGCTATACCCACATCATCGCCTACGCAATCGTGCGCGCGCTGGCCGATCAGCCGAATATGCAGTCCAGTTTTGAGGCCTTGGATGGCAAGTTCTACCGAGCCACACCGAAGCAGGTGAACCTAGGGCTAGCCATCGACGTACCGGTGGCCGGCGGACGACAGTTGGTGGTGCCAAACATCAAAGGCGCTTGCCGCATGACTTTTAAGCAGTTTTACAACGCCTATCAGGACGTCGTGGCGCGCGGCCGCGAGGGCAAGCTGACTGCGGAGGATTATGCAAATACCACCGTCACGCTGACGAATCCAGGTGGATTTGGTACCGAGATGTCGGTGCCGCGCCTGATGCAGGGGCAGGGGTTGATTATTGCTACCGGCGGCATCGGCGTGCCGGTGCAAAACCGATTTATGGCGAGCGAACAGCTGGCCGAGCTGGGCGTCGGGCCGGTGATGACGGTGACTAGTACTTATGACCATCGCGTGATTCAAGGCGCCGAGTCCGGTTTGATGCTGAAGCGCATGGAAGAGTTGCTCGACGGCGCCGACGGCTTTTGGAAAGACGTTTATTCATGTATGCGAGTGCCGTGGTCGCCGTTTCGGCCTGACCAAGATCACCATGGCGGCGCCGACGACGATCCGGCCACAATGCACGCCCGCGTTTGGATGATGATCAACGCTTACCGCGTGCGCGGTTGCCAGCTTGCCGACCTGGATCCGCTGGAATACAAGCCGGATCCCCTACCATCGCTGGATCCGACTTTTTATGGTTTCACGATTTGGGATTTGGATCGCCAGTTCAAAGTCGACGGCATGGGCGGGCAGAAGCAAATGCGGCTGCGCGAGATTTTGGAGGTGCTGCGCGAGAGTTACTGCCGCCGTTGGACGGTGGAGTACATGCATATCGTCGATCGCAAGCGTAAAC
>JACNIZ010000325.1 GCA_014382805.1 Planctomycetota bacterium | reverse complement strand
AGCCATTCGGAATTCATCATCGCGCCGTCGCCGGTCCAACAGTGAGCATCAGCGGCGCCGTCGGGTGGCGCCACTTGCACGATGGCCAGTTCGTATTTGCTGCCGAAGTCAAAGTCGCGTTGGTCGCCGCCGGGCACGCACATGATGGCGCCTGTGCCGTAACCCATCAGGACATAGTCCGCAATCCAAATCGGTACCAAGCGCCGTGGATCGCCTACTTCGAAGACTGGGTTGATGGCATATGCGCCAGTGAAAACGCCAGTTTTGTCCTTTTGCAATTCGGCGCGTTCCAGATCGCTTTTACCGGCGGCGGTTTGACGATAAATGGCGACGTCGTCCTGGCGATCTACAGTGGTGATCGCATCCACCAATGGATGTTCGGGGGCCAGGACACAAAAAGTGGCTCCAAACAAAGTGTCGGGTCGGGTGGTGAAGACCACAAAACCGCTATCAGTGTCTTCACCCACCACGGCTTGAGCGTTGCGATCGGCCAGGTCAAAACGAACTTCGGCACCTTCGGAACGGCCAATCCATTCGCGCTGCATGGCCTTGACCGAATCGGGCCAATCCAATTTTCCTAAACCATCCAATAGCCGGTCGGCATAAGCGGTGATCTTCAGCATCCATTGCCGCAGCGGACGCTTGACACATTTGTAGCTACCGCGCTCGGACAAGCCGTCGATGACTTCCTCGTTGGCCAGCACAGTCCCCAATTCTTCACACCACCACACCGGCACTTCGGCTTCGTAGGCCAAGCCCTGCTCATACAGCTTGGAAAAAATCCACTGCGTCCAGCGGTAGTACTTGGGATCCGTGGTATTGACCTCGCGCTGCCAGTCGTAGCTCAAGCCCAGTTCACGCAGCTGCTCGCGAAATCGATTGACGTTCTTTTCGGTGGTTACCGCCGGATGGGTGCCGGATTGAATGGCGTATTGCTCGGCAGGCAACCCAAATGCGTCCCAGCCCATCGGATGCAAAACATTGAATCCCATATGGCGCTTGAAGCGCGCCATGACGTCGGTGGCGGTATATCCCTTGGGGTGGCCGACGTGCAAGCCAGCGCCCGACGGGTACGGGAACATGTCGAGTACGTAATATTTCGGCCGCGAGGCGTCGAAACCCTCGTCGCCAGGCCCAGGCGTGCGAAAGCTTTGGTTGTCCAGCCAGTACTGTTGCCAGCGGGATTCAATTGCAGTGAAGTCGTAACTCGGCATCGGTCTTCCCGGAAATGGGGAATCGGGAATTCTAACGCTATTTTGTAGCCGATCCGATACAGAAAAGCAGCTTGCTGAGCTGCGGCGAGTTTGTATACTTTCCGCCCGGTCGCACATAGTTGTGGCTGGTCAATCGCCATGCCACCGCTGATTGAGCAAAATCGGCAAGGCAATCGCACTGAAACGATAAGGATTGGGGCCATAGCTCAGTTGGGAGAGCGCAACACTGGCAGTGTTGAGGTCGGGGGTTCGAGCCCCCCTGGCTCCACCATCCTTGGCATCGGCAAGCGTGGACTTCCCCACCTAGAGCGGTCGCCCATCCCACGTCCCGCTCCACCTCCCGCTGGCATAAACTATGGCCAAGCGGGCTTTTTTGTGCCCGAAAATGGCCATGACGGACTTCTTCCATCCAGACCGCCTGCAAAAACTGGCTGACCTCAAAGGCCTTGGCGTACTTCCTTACCCCGCTCGTTGCCCTGAGGGACGCGAGCGCGCCGCTGAGTTACTTGCAGATTTTGATGCCCGTAAAGGCCAAACCGTGACCATTGCTGGTCGGGTTATGGGCCGCCGCGGCTATGGCAAGCTGGCATTCTTGGATGTGATCGACGAAAGTGGCCGAATCCAAGCTTGTTTGCAAAAAGACCGCCTCAGCAGCGCAGATTTTGCGCTGCTGAAGTGCATGAACTTGGGCGACTTTGTGTCGATCACCGGCGAATTATCCACGACCAAAGTAGGCGACCCCACCGTCTTCGGCGATGGCGCTGGGGATTCGGTCGGCAACTTCACTATCCTCTGCAAAGCGCTAGAAAACCCGCCAGAAAAGTGGCACGGTTTAAGTGATTCGGAACTGCGCGCGCGGCGTCGTTATGTCGACCTGTTTTCGAACCAGGAAGTGCGCAATGACTTCTTACGCCGCTCGGCCATTTTGCGCGCCATGAAGGACATCTTTTTTGGCCACGGCTACCACGAGGTAGAAACGCCGGTCCTGCATCCGATTTACGGTGGTGCCAACGCAAGGCCATTTGTCACTCATCACAATTCGCTGGACATGCAGCTCTACTTGCGCATTGCGCCTGAGCTTTACTTAAAGCGTTTGTTGGTTGGTGGCATTGAACGCGTATTTGAGTTTGCACGCGTTTTCCGAAATGAGGGGTTGTCGCAACGCCACAACCCCGAGTTCACGATGGTTGAATTTTACCAGGCCTATTCGGATTACCGAGGCATGGTGGAACTCACTGAAGAGCTAGTGGTTGGCGCCGCCCGTGCAGCCGGATTGGAGCAAGAAAATGGCAAAATTTGCGCCACCTTCCGTGAAGTCGAATACGACCTGTCGCCGCCATTCCAGCGCGTGCGTTACGCCGACGCCTTCCGCGAGCACGTTGGTGTTGATGCGGAAGACCGCCCCGCCTTGGAAGCGAAAATGGCCGAGCACCACGTCAAAGTTGGCGGCAACGGTGAATACCACTGGTGGAAAGCGGTCAACGACTTGTTCGAAGAACTGGTCGAACCAGAACTGCCTGGGCCGGTTTTTGTCACCGATTATCCGGCGGCCATTTGCCCGCTAGCCAAGCCCAGCGCGGATAACCCGGTTTGGGCCGAACGCTTCGAGTTTTTCCTTGGCGGCATGGAATTGGCAAATGCCTTTTCTGAATTGAATGACCCGCAGTTGCAACTGCAGAAGTTCGAGGAACAGGTGGCGGACCTCGACGACCCGGAAGCGCCGAATCAGGTCGATATGGATTATGTGCGCGCTCTGGCTTACGGCATGCCGCCAGCCGGTGGCTGTGGCATCGGCATTGATCGTTTGATCATGGTGCTGCTCGGCAAGGACTCCATCCGCGACGTTTTGCTATTCCCGCACATGCGACCCGAAGTCGGGTTGGCAGATGCCTCAGGTGGATCAGATCCCGAGTCGAAGACGTCGGGAGTTGAGACACCTGAAGCACCCGTTCAGTAGAACCGAGCGATCCATTCGCCGTCAGGCCTAAAACAGCGCGGTGCAGTCGCTTAAAAAGGCGCTTGCCCAACCGTCAAAGCCCACCAAGGCGCGGACCCCGGGTACTTGGTAGTCGCCATAAGCAAAAGCACGTTTGCCCACCGGCATGGTTCCAAGTGCTGCGGCTATGCCTGGGTCATAACTGTTGTTTAGCGAATCGTAAACGTCGACGTCGTTGCGGTATAGGGTCCAGTCGCCACCGTAAAAAACAACGTATTGAGCCACCGCCATCACACCACAGCCAGCGCGGTCGTTTGGAATGCTAGGCAAGGTGCTCCATGTGTCGGTTGCAAGGTCGTAGGCTTCCAATGTGGTGCCGGTGCCATAGCCGCCAGCAACGTAAACCGTATTCGCGGTATTGTCTCCAGTGACTAGCCCGCGCGCGGTAGGCATAGGTGAAGCCGGGGTAATGGTTCCCGTGAACGCGTCAAAGACATAGGCACTATTTGTCGCTCCATTCGCGGTGGTGCCACCGCAAACAAAGATCTTGCCGCCGCCTACGTTGAGAGCCAAACAACCGTATAAGGCTTCGGGCATCAGTGTGGTGTGCACGCCCCACTGGTCTGCAGAAATATCATAGACCTGAATCTTGTCGACGTGCTCGGGCAGGCCGCTATAGCCGCCGAATACGTAAATCCGATCGCCAACCGCGGCGACGGAACCCATGATGTTGCTAACTCCAACAGTCATTTCCACCATGGAGGTGCTCCAGGTGCCGGTTGTGCCATCAAAAATTTCCGCAGTTTTAGCGCGCGAAACGCCGTGCACATTGCGATCAAGCTCGCCGCCAATTAAGTAGAAATTCGTATCCACAAAAACCCCGCCGGGTCGTGACCGATTCCAGAAATTTTCGGTCAGACTGAACCAAGAAAATGCTCGGGAATTCTGGACGTCTTCTGTTTGAAGGAAGGAGTCAGTATCCTCAATCGTTTCATGGCTCTGTTGAGCAAAAAGGGAACTTGCAACCAGGGTGTGGATTCCAAGTACTACAAGGGAGAGCGCTTTCATGAAGTAAGCTAAATTCTGAGGGAGTCCTTTGAGAAAGGAGAAAATGCCTGCTTGCCAGGCCTGGAATCAACCTTAACAGAAAAAGCCGGACGTGTGGGATATGGACTGGGCAGGCGCTCTGCCGTACAGTATGTGACCCGCCGGTAGTAGCGATGCGGCCCACCCCTCTATCGAGTAAATTCACTACGTGGCGCGCCTCGCCCTCGCTTACCTGATCCGCCGGCCAGTGCAAATACTGGCCGTGTTTGGAGTTGCAATCGGGCTCCTGGCGTTGCTGGTGGTACTGTCGGTAATGAACGGCTTAATCGAGCAGGATCGCCTCGCGGTGCGTGGGCCGCTCAGTGACATGTTGCTGATTCCAGCCGTTACTGAAGAGGTCCCCGAATACGAGGACTACCGCAGCGCGCTCGCCGACGTCCCAGAGGTCGCCGCAATGTCACCTCATTTGGTTGCCTACGCCCTGTTGTCCATGCCTTATGGCGACTTGCGCCTGCAATCCACGCTCAATTCGGATTCCAACGCCATTCAAATTGTCGGCATTGATATCGAGGCTGAAAAATTAGTTACCCGCCATGAGGGCGGATTTGAGGACTCGTTGAAAAATTCGCTGAAGGCGCCGGTTTCTGATTTGCAAAATCCGTTTGCCTACGAAGGTGAAACTTCGCGCTCACGAGCTGGCGCATTGGTAAGTGATCGACTGATGCGGGCCGATCCCAGCATTCGTCGTGGGGCGCAAATTGAGTTGTTTGCATTGCCGTATAAGTTGCCGGTGATGGGTGAAACTTTGCGACCGACCAACGGCCGTCTGATCGTAGCCGGTACTTACGCCGGCAGCGATTATGAGATGTCGATGGACCGCGTTTATATGCCGCGAACTGGGGTGCGCAAAGGCTTGCACGATACTTTAGTGGGCATCGCTGCACCAGACTTCACCGAGGTATTAATACGCCTCCAGGATGGCGTCAGCTTTGAGCAAGGGCGAAGTGCGATTTTGGCGGCGCTAAAAAAAGCTCAGTTGCCCGAGCCCGGCGGCGCTAAAGGCGGTGCGCTGCAAACCTGGGAAGAACGTCGCGCTTTATTTTTAGGTGCAATTAATAACGAGCGCCGGGTAACCACCTTGGTTATGTTTTTTATTGTGGTTGTAGCTGCGTTTGGCATCTTTGCCACCTTATCGGCATTGGTGAGAGAAAAAATTCGCGACCTCGGCGTGTTGGCAGCATTGGGCTTTTCGCCATTACGGCGCGCGATCTTACTGCTCAGCGTAGGTTCGCTGGGGTCCTTATTGGGCGCGATGCTTGGCTATGGCGCGGCTTACGCATTGGTTAAAAACCACCTTGCCGTGGAGCGCTTTTTATTGGAAAAATTCAACTTTGAGGTGTTTCGCTCCGACCTCTACATCATCGATGGTTTGCCGGTGTTATGGGACCACCAAATGTCTTTGTTTTTAACTGTCTGCGCCTTTTTGGTCGGCGTGCTGTTCACCCTTGGTCCGGCGATTCGCGCGGCCAACCTGTCCCCCATTGAAGCATTGCGCTATGAGTGATCCTCTACCCGAAACCGGCGACGGCATCCAATTGAATGCTGTCGGCAATCCAACCGACCTGCGGTTGGAAATGCCGACGCTAATGGCGCGTGAATTATGCAAAAGTTATCGCGTCGGTAGCGGTAAATTGCAGGTGCTTCGCGGCGCATCGGTCGATCTGTATGGTGGCCAAATTTGCGCGCTGATGGGCTCGTCGGGTAGCGGCAAATCCACCCTTTTGAACATGTTGGGTTTACTCGATAAGCCTGACACCGGCAAATTGTGGTTGCACAAAAAAGAAGTGCAGAACTTAGGCCAAGCTGCAGCGGCAAGATTGCGCGCAGCCGGACTGGGTTTCGTGTTTCAGCAATTCCAGTTGTTACCGGAATTGAGTGCTTTCGAAAATGTGCTGATGCCACGTCGATTAGCCGCTCGGGGTTGGTGGTCCAGACGCAAGGAGGAACGTCGCAGTGCGCGCGAGGTGTTGGAACGGGTTGGTCTGCAGGATCGCCTGCACCATAAGCCGTCGCAATTGTCGGGAGGCGAACAGCAGCGGGTGGCGATTGCGCGCGCCTTGGTGTCGAAGCCGGCAGTGCTGCTCGCCGACGAACCCACCGGCAACTTGGACCGAAAAACCGGCACCGAAACCCTGGATTTGTTGTTGCGCTTGGGGCGTGAAGAATCGGCGGCTGTTTTGCTCGCCACTCACGACCCCGACGTCGCCGCTCGCTGCGACCGCACCATCTTTATTCGTGACGGCGTCATTTTCAATCAGGTGCCAGAATGAGTCTGCTCGGCTTAGGTATTCAGTACTTCCGCACGCGTCTGCTGTTGCTGATGTCGGCGGTGGCGATTGCCTTGGGGGTGGCAGTTTTGTTCACCGTATTGGCGGTCATGAATGGTTTTTTGGCTGAGTTAGAAACTGCCATTCGCGACCTATCCGGAGACGCGGTCATCGAAACCGCGCGCACCCAAAACTTCGAGCAGCATACGCTGCAAGACTTTGAAGGCTGGTTAGCCGACGTCGACGGCATTGAAACTTTGGAGCCGCAGTTGACTTGGTACGGCCTAGTTGGGCGACGCGGAGGCCGATCGGTCAATGATCCGCGCTCGGCCGACTTAAGCGGTTTGATGTTGGTAGGTACTGATGAAGATATTGCCCCCGATGTAGCAGCAGAACTCGGCCCGGATGATCCGCTGCCTATGAAAATGGGAGTCGGGGCTGCCAAAGAATTAGGGCTGCAGGTCGGCGATGAAATTGGCGTCATCACTTTCGTCGGACGTCGCCGCGGCCGCGGCGCACCGTTGCAGCGAACATTCAAGTTGGTCGGTACCTTCAGCACCGGCCGCTACGACCAGGATCTAAACCGAGCCGTGGTACGACGCCACGATTTGAGTCAACTGCTGCGCCACGCGACCGGCTTTTCACAAGTCATCGTCCGCACCCAAGCCGACGCCGATCCTTTGCTCGTCGCAGTGGCCATCGAAAATCGGTTGCAAGTCGTCGGCACCGCTGCCCCTGGTTACCGCACGACCTATGATTGGCGCAATCGCGGCGGCAACTTATTGCGCGCCGTTGAAAATCAACGTGGCATGCTCAGCATCGTATTCTTTTTCATCGTGCTGGTTGCTGCATATCAACTCGTCGCCACGCTGACCCTAACAGTGTCCGAAAAGCGCCGCGATATTGGTGTTTTACGAGCCCTTGGGGCCACACCCAAACGGATTGTGCGCTTTTTCGTCACCCTTGGGCTACTGATTTCGGTGTTGGGCATCGTAATGGGTTTGGCTCTCGGCCATTGGCTCATTAACAACTTACCAACCGTGGAAAGATGGATCGGCGGAGGCCAACCAATTTTCCGTGCCGAAATTTATAAGTTCGATCACATACCGGTCGCGGTAGATACTCAGTCGGTACTGTTATTAGTCGGCATGACGCTGCTGGCAGCGTTGATTTTCAGTTTGATCCCGGCGTGGCGTGCGTCGCGGGTGACGGTCATCAAATCCCTGCGCAAGCGTTAACAGGCGCTCGCCTAGAGCAGTACGGTGCAGTTACCGGTGTAATTGTTAGTACGCCAGCCATCCATCGCGGCTAGAGCGCGGATCCAGGGCAGTTGGATGTCGGCATAAGCAAATGAGCGTTTGCCTAGAGGCATGGTGCCTAATTTAGCACTCAAACCAGCGTCGAAAGCGCCGGCTACAGAGTCGTAAACATCGCAATCGTCGCGGTAGCCGCTCCAATCCCCGCCGAAAAAAACGCAATAATCGCCGACCGCAGCGATGCCACACCCGGCACGGTCGACTGGTAGAGAGGGCAACGTAGTCCAAGTTTCGGTTGCGCTATTAAAGCTTTCAAAAGCAGTGCCAGTGCCATAGCCAGCGGCGACGTAAACCGTGGAATCGACGACGTCGGCAGAGTGTAAAAAGCGCGCTGCAGTCATCGGCGTGGTAGGCGTAATTGTGCCAGTCATGGTGTCAAAAAAGTAGGCATTGTCCGTTGCCGCTCCGCCGAAGCCTGCATTTTGGCTACCTCCACAAACAAAAATACGATTTTGGTCCACGGCCACCGCGATGCAACCATAGATGGCTTCTGGCATGGTCGTTGCGTGAATGCTCCAACTATCTGTAGTTGTGTTATAGACCTGAATGTTGTTGCTGCGGGTAGAGTTTTCCTTCCATCCGCCAAAGACATAAATATTGTCGTCGACCGCCGCCACTCCGCCCGAAATATTGCTGACGCCGATCGCCATCTCGACCAGTGAAGATCTCCAGGTCAAGGTGAAGGGATCGAATATCTCAACCGTTTTGGCCCTTGAGGTACCATAAGTCAAACTATCCATTTCGCCGCCGACCAAAAAAAAGCTGCCATCGATAAAAGCGCCACCGGCCCGTGAGCGGTGCCAAAAATTACTATTCAGGCTGAACCAATTGAATTTGCCCGCAGTATTGCCTTGATCGCCTTGGGTACCCTTCAGATGAGAATCCGTTTCCGCATCTTGCATTGGGCGCAGAGGCTTATTCTGGCCGCATAGCGGGCTGAAAATTGCCGCAGACATAATCGCGACGCTGAGGAAGTAAAGTTTCATCGGTATGGATCGGTAAGGGGATGGCAGGATTTTCTGGCCAGCCTTCAGCCTACCAAAATATGCACTTGCGCACGAATCCAGCCTACCGCCACTCTAAAATAGGATTCATTCATAAGCCTCCCCACACCATGAAAGACCGCGAACAACAATATCTCCTCTGGTTTGCTGAGGTCGACAACTCAGATGCCGAATTAGTAGGTGGCAAGGGCGCTTCTCTAGGCGAACTTTTCCAACAACTCGTGCCCAAAGGCGTGCGCGTTCCCAACGGCTTCACGACCACCGCCAAAGCATATAGGCAGTTTGTTTCCAGCGCCGTGGCGCCCGGCACTTGGCAAGCAATTGTGCCACCAGACGGCTTGAATGATTTACATTTGACGGTCATGCGGAGCCCCACTTTGGTGGACGGCTTGCGTGCATGTTTTGAGAACGCTCGCCATGACGATCACTTGGAAATGCATGGACGCACCCAACTGGCACGCGACATTGTTGCCGCCACCCCAGTGCCCGAAGACGTCGCCGCCGACATTCGCGATGCTTATGATAAATTGTGTGGCGAATACGGCGCCCGGGTTGACGTCGCGGTGCGCTCGTCGGCTACGGTTGAAGATTCTGCCGAGGCATCTTTTGCCGGTCAATGTGAATCTTATTTGAATATTCATGGCCACAAATCGGTCTTGCTACATTGGAAATTATGCTGCGCAAGTTTGTTCACTGAACGCGCGGTGTCGTATCAGCTCAGCAAGGACATGGATCCACTGGATGCCGCACTTGCTGTGGTCATCATGAAAATGGTGCGCAGCGATTTGGCGACGTCGGGGGTGATGTTTACTCTGGATCCTGATTCGGGCCACCAAGGCGTCATTCATATTTCGTCGTCTTATGGGCTTGGGGAATTAGTCGTGCAAGGCAGCGTCTCGCCGGACCATTTCACGGTTTGGAAGGAAGGATTGAAAAAAGGCCACCGCGCCATCGTGCATCGATTTTTGGGGGCGAAGGATGTGCAAATGGTTTATGGCGGCCAGGGCGCAGCTGAGTTCACCGAAAGCATTGACGTTACCTCGGCGCGGCAACGTTCGTGGTCTTTGACCTTGGAAGAAGTTTTGGAACTGGCGCGCATGGCGATGACCATCGAGGATCACTATGGTCGGCCAATGGATATTGAATGGGCCAAAGATGGCCGCAGCCAGGATTTGTTCATTGTGCAAGCGCGTCCGGAAACGGTGCACGCGCAAGCTTCACCTTCGCGCCTGGTGCGTTTTGTCATGGAGCCAAAATTGGTCAAGGCCCTGGTTGACGGTGGCAAAGTTTTGGCGGAAGGGCAGGCCGTCGGCACGCGTATTGGCAGCGGGGTAGTGCGCATGTACAAGAGCTACGAGGAAGTCATTGTGCGCAAACGCGAGTTACGTAATCGATTGGTCGCGGGCGAGAGCATGGAAGACATTCCATCGGACGAGCGCGTCTTTGATAAGGGCGACGTATTGGTCACTGAAATGACCACCCCCGATTGGGAGCCGATGATGAAGGACGCTTCGTTAATCGTCACCGAAAAAGGTGGACGCACTTCGCACGCGGCAATCATCGCGCGGGAATTCGGTATACCGGCCATCGTCGGCTGTGAAGGCGCAACCCATAAGCTCCAGCCGCTACAAGAAATTACTGGTACCTGCGCCGAAGGAGACCACGCCATTATTTTCGATGGCATTCAACCGTTTGCAATCGAAGAAACTGAAATTGATCTCAGCGCCGAGCTAAAAACCAAGATCAAACTCAACGTGGGCTTCCCCGCCAAGGCTTTAGCGGATTCTCAATTACCTGTAGACGGAGTTGGCTTGGCACGGCTTGAGTTCATCCTGACCTCCGAGGTCGGCGTGCATCCGTTAGCTTTGCTGTATCGACGCGAACTAGGTCATTTTGTGGATAGCGGCATCATGGCGCCAGAATTGGAGTCCTTCCGCGAGTCCTTGGAAAAGGCGCGCGAGCGCACCGAAGATTTGCAAGCCATGTTATGGGCAATCGACCGACGCACTTCTTCTTACGCCGATAAACGCGAGTTTTTCGTCGACCGAGTGATGGAGGGCGTGGGCTTGATTTGCGCTGCCTTCCACCCGCGGCCAGTATTAGTGCGCCTTTCCGACCTTAAATCCAACGAGTACCGCGAACTGCTTGGTGGGCGCTTGTTTGAACCGAAAGAAGAAAACCCAATGATTGCTTGGCGCGGCGCTTCGCGTTATTTGGACCCTCGTTTTTTGCCGGCGTTTGAAATGGAATGCGACGCGTTGCGGTTGGTAAGGCGTCGTTTGGGTCTGGACAACCTGCAGTTGATGGTTCCTTTCTGCCGCACTCCGGAGGAGGGTGAGGCAGTGCGCATGCTGCTAGAAGATCGCGGATTGGGCGCCGAAGCCGGCGTGCCGCTATTCCTGATGATTGAATTGCCCTCCAACGTCATTGAAACCGACCGTTTCATCGACGCAATGGGTTTACACGGTGGATCCATCGGCTCGAATGACTTGGTGCAAACCGTTTACGCGGTGTCCCGCGACGACTTGGAGAATTATGCCCACCCGGTAGACGCGCGCTCTCCGGCGGTGAAAACCATGATTCGCCAGGCGATCAAATCGTTCCGCGACCGCGGCCTCGAAATTGGCATTTGTGGACAAGCTCCATCGGATTACCCGGATGAAGTGCCCTCCTTTTTGGTGGAATGTGGAATTACTTCGATCTCGGTCACGCCGGATACTGCGATTGCGGTGCGCCTAGCTGTTGCCAAAGCGGAAGCTAAAGCGATGGGCTGAGCCGTCGCCAAGGTGGAAGCTAAAGCGCAGGACCGAACTCAGGGTTATTGGGCGGCAACCAACTTGGCCCGTTCCGTCGCGGTTCGATAGCGCATTTCGGTGGTCAGGATTAACGTCGCCATAGCGGTGGTGTAAATTCGGCCGCCCCATGCTGCCCAAACCGTATCCGGAGCCCAACTTCCGGTCAATTCTCGGTCGTTTTCGTCCAGGCCGTTCGATTCTTGATTGGCGCGCAGGACCTGATGCAAGGCGGACCGCCACGTTGACCACGCCTCATCGCCATATTGATGAGTAGCCAAACTAGCCCAAAACCAATAGTGATAATCGCCGACCTGCCCCACCTTGGGCACGTTTTTGCGCAGCATCGCTAATTGGCGCTGAAGGTCCTCATAAAAACTGGCCAGCTTCCATTGCAATTGGCCGCTCGGATCCTTCGGCGTAGCCTGTAGCAGGCGCACGGCCAAAGCACCAGCAGTGATGCCGTCACTAATTGAGCGCGAAATTTTACTGTTGTCAAAAGGCTTGGCGTAACGGAAAGCCAAACTGCCGGGTCCGCCACCACTCCCCAACGCGTATCCGACCCGCCCGGTTTCGCCAGTCATGGTCATGAACCAGTCGTCGGCGTGTTGCAGCGCGTTTTCATCTATGCCAAAGCCCGCGCCTTTGGCTGCCAATAATGCCAAACACATCCACGTCGTTACGACCGAATCGCTATTCCCGTTTGGCACCGCCGCATAGCGCCAACCCGAATAAGGATTTCGACTTTTTTCGATGTAAAACAATGCGCGTTGAATCGGCTCCACCAACTTCAACGGTTGCTCACCGTAGGTATAGGCCTCACACAAAGCCATGGTTGCCAGCGCGTGATTGAACGGATTGGCTTGACCAGACTCTCCGCCAAATCTGCCGCTTTTATTTTGGATGGTCGTTAGGCAATTCACGCCGCGTTGAATATTGCTTTGGTAATCACCATAGGTCAAAGTATTACCATAACTTTGCAAAGCCAACAAAGCCAAAGCTGTCACCCCGACGTCGTAAATTTCGTGACCGCCTTGCCAAGTTTCACATATCCAGCGCCCGCCTTGTTTCTGTTGAGTGGCGAGCCATTTTTGTGCTTGCAACACCGCGATCACGTCTTCACATTTTTTTGGGGCTTCAGGATTTCGTGTGGGTAGATCGCCACAGATCTATCCTTGCTAAATGA